>CAZGGF010000001.1:0-16086 GCA_964524715.1 uncultured Verrucomicrobiota bacterium
ATTGCAAGCGTCCGTACGTAGCCACGACGTGGAAGGATGGGGGCCTGTTGGTGCGAGAGGGCGTGCCGGTAAACGCGACAGGCTGGAAATGGTGGGATGACATGGATCGTCCGCGCACGATCGAGCCGGGAAAATTGTATGAGAACGCGAAACCGCTCCTGGCGTTTGCGGCGCTGCCGGAATGGAAGGACAAGCCGGATTTGCGGATGGGCTACAACACCGAGAACTTCTGCTCGGTAATCACCGGCGCGGCCGGGCTGTGCCTCGCGGTGCCACTGGACCAACCACGCATCTTCCGCACCGCGTACGACGCACAGCGGAATTTGTTTGGCATCACATCCGATGTGGCGCCTTGCAGGGAGACCTCGCCGTCATCGCAGGCGGCGTCCGCATTCGAGTTGTATGCATGCGATCCACAATGGGGTATGCGCAGCGCGCTCGACACTTACTACCAACGGCATCCCGGATTTTTCTTCAAGAACCTGACGGACGAAGGCATGTGGATCGCCTTCACGCACCTCGACTCGATAGACAACACGACGGAGTTTGGCGTCGCCATTCAGGAAGGCGCGGGGTCGGCCGGATATGACGACAAGATCGGCGTGAAGAGTCTCAATTACTACACACACGCAGGGATGTATGCCGACGTGCCAAACCACAAACGCGGCGTGGACCCGACGCCGTCATTGGAGCGGCGCATCGCGGCCGTGGAAGCGACGTTCCGGAAGAACACGGGGCGCGATGGCGTCTATGCCGAGTGCGGCCTGTACGATGCGGCGGGCAAACTCTCCGCCGAGCCAGGATCGGTCTATGGCGACGTGCTCGCGCAGTTCTGTCTGGAGCCGGAGATGTTTTACGGCCAATGGCTGCTGGATCGCATCGAGAAGTTTTACGCCGACTTCCGGAAGCGCGGTGAGCTGGATGGGTTTTACTATGACGGCCTCACCACAGGCATCAACTATCGCCGCGAACATTTCCCTCACGCAGGCTACCCGCCGTCGTGGGACCCAGTGGCAAAGAAGCCGTATCTCTACAATTACTTCTCATCGGTAGAGTGGGCGCGATTAGTGGCGGAGAAGCTCCACGGGATGGGGAAGTTCACAATGATGAACGGGGCGATGGGCGCCAATCCGTTTTGCGCGCCGTATCTCGATGTCATGGGCGCCGAGACCGGCCTGAATATTTCGCGCAGCAACTACGGTTTCGTGAAGACGATCTGCCATCACAAGACGTTCGTCACGCTGTTGAAGGGCAATTACGCGAAGATGACGGGCGTGGAGATCGAACTGTTCATGAAACGTTGCCTGGCATACGGCGTGTTTCCCGGCTTCTTCGACTGGCCTCCGAGCGGACTTGGCCCCGGCGGCACCTACTGGGACCACCCGGAGAATTATGAGCGCGACCGGCTGCTCTTCCGCAAATACCAGCCGCTCGTGAAGACCATTGCCGCCGCCGGATGGGGACCGTTGACGTTTGCGAGCGCGGCGGACGCGGCGTTGCAGGTGGAGCGGTTCGGCACGATGGAACGTGGGCATGTGTTCTTCACGGTGCTCAACGATTCAACAGAGCCGGTGCGGAACGCGCTGAAATTGGAGGCGGAGAAACTCGGTATTCCAGCCAAGGGCCTGGTTGTGTTCGATGAAGTGGCGCAGCGGCGGCTCGTCAGCAAAGCAGCCGGAGGCACGCTCACAATACCGCTGGAGTTGCCGCCGCAGTCCGTGGCGTTGATCCACATCGCGAAGGCGGCGGATTTCGTCGCACACCATCTGGAAGCCGCCGCGAAAGTGTTCGATGCCGCCGACATTCAGCGAAAAGCGGACGAGGGTCGGCCGGTTCGTCCGCGTTACTGGCGCGTGACGGAGGAGAGGTGCTTCCGCGACGATGGGGCTCTCTTGTTGCGCAACGATGGCAACCGGCAAACCACGACGGCGTCGCAGTGGGTGATGCTTTTTCAAGAAAAAGCGTGCCCCATCACCGTTCGCGCGCGGGTCCGGACGAAGGATGTTACAGGCGCGAAAGGCGACAGCTTCGCGCTGCATGCGGTGGTGTGTTACGTGGACAAACGGTTCACCACGCGTGACCCGCGCGTGCTGCCGTTGGAGCCGGGCACGGGCGACTGGCAGAATGTCGAGTGGACGATCGAGCCAACGCGACCAGTGCGCAGTATTCAACTCACCCTCCGGCTCAATGGCCGGGGTGGCAGCGTGTGGTTCGATAACGTTTCCGTTCGTTCCGCCAACGAACCCGCCAAGGAGTGCGTTGTCGATGGCGGATTCGACGCTTGGTATGAGAAGCTGACGCCGGAGCAGGCAGCTTTACTCGATCCAAAGATGGCGGCGGTGCGCTCCGCGTTGTCTGGTGAGGGCGAACCAGCCAAGAAGGTGGCTGCCACGCTACGAGCTATCCAAACCGCCTCCGCTTTGATCACGGAACAACATCGTGAGAATCCCGCGCGCCGGGAGAGCCGCGACCTTGACGCGATATGGAATCACCTGACGTCGTGCAGCTCGGTCGTGCTCGGTGTTGATGGCGTGGAGTTAACCGCGCCAGACAAGGCCGCGCCGGGAGAAACGGTCAAGGTCGTGGCAAAACTCCTCTCACGAAAGAAGGCCGCGAGCCGCGTAAAACTCTCACTGCAGTCAAAGTGCAACGTAAAAATCAGCAGCAAGCGCGGCGGCTCCGAATATGAGGTCGCCATTCCCGCCAGTGCAAAGCCCGGCGAGATGATTGTGTTGCACGGCGAAGCGACGGCGGAGTTGGCGGGTGGCAGCAGCCTGCCGCTGCGCGCCAGCCGAACCATCGCCGTCGTTGCGCCGTTCGAGGCGGAAACGATACTGGAGGGCGTAAGCGCCGATGCCAGCCAGAGCCTGGTGTTGCGATTGGCGAACAATCTCTCCCGTCCGCAGCGGTTCAAGATCGCAGTGAACGCGCCCGACGGCTGGACAACGGTCAACGCGCCGCTGGAAGAGACAGTGCCGCCGCAATCGAACGCGCAGGTGCGGTTCGTGCTCTCGCCGGGCACTGCAACGAAGCCTGGCCGGTATGAGGTCGGCGTGACGGCGCAGAGCGACGGTGAGTCGAAGCCTTTCCGGTTGGAATTGAACCACGTGCCCGCGTCAGCAAACCGGCTGAAGAACGGGGGTTTTGAGTCAAATGCGGGCGCCGACCTGGCGAATTGGACGCGATGGGAAGGTGGCTACGCAGCCGACGCGAACGTCGCTCATTCCGGGCGCCAGAGTCTGCGGTTGCAGACGAGCACCGTCCACGCACATGTCGGAGCGAGTCAAGGCGTGGCGTTAAATCAGAAGTCTGTCGTGCCGCTGATCGTGCGCGGATGGTGCAAAACGGAGAAGATCAGCGGGGATCGTTCCGGCTGCTGTCTCTACGTGGATGTTTACTACACCGACGGGACGAAACTCTACGGGCAAAAGGTTCTTTTCGACGGCGGCACGCACGACTGGCAGTTCCGGGAGATGCGCATCCAGACAACGAAACCAGCACACAGCGTCAATGTTTACTCCATGCTTCGCGGCGCAACCGGCACGGCGTGGTTCGACGACGTGATTCTCGCGGAAGACTCGTCACTCGCCAGTGAGGCGGGCCGTTGAACAAGACACGGGCAGGACAGGCGTTCCCGTCTGCCGGCTGTGAAGGGGCGGCTCCTTTAATTCTTATCGCCTGTGCAGGGCGCAAAGGTAATGAGCCTGCTTCCGCCGTTGCATGTTGCCTGGCCGATGTATTGAACAGCCGAATCGGATAATTTGACGGTCCGGGCCTTGTGCGTGTGCCCGGCGAGGACGGCAATCAGGTTCCCTGTCTTCCCAACACGGTCAACGAAGGCCGTCGTAGATGGCAGGTTCCCACTCTTCGACCATCTTTCCCGGCGTTCGATCTCGTGACTGCGGTCCGCATCCCATCCCCATGAGGGATCGCCGCAACTGTCGGAGGCGTATTTGCCGGCGCTCGCCGGCGTGTAGATGGGGATATGAAGCAGCAGGACTGTCGGCAGGCCGCGGGCAATTTCCTTCTCGTAGAAGGCGAGCTGCCCGGCGGTCACTTGGTAGGTTGAGTTGTCGATCGCAATAAAGTTGATGCCGCCAAGCCGCGCCGCGTAACAAAGAAGATTCCGTCCCGGATACAACGGGAGCAGCCTCTTCTGGGTCCAGGTCTTGCGCAATGCATCATCGCTGCCCGCCATTCCCTCGTAGTGCCAGTCGTGGTTGCCGGAAATATACAACCAGCGGATGCCGGTTTCATTGAGGGTCTTGCTGATAAACTGGACACTGGATTGCGAGGGATTGTTGACGATGTCACCCGTCAGCGCAATCAGGTCAACGTTCCGACTCTTGGCTGACGCCAACAGATCGCGAAAATGCGCGACCGGCAGGGCTTTTGTCTTCGTGCGCCAGTGTTCCCTTTCACGGTCATAAGCGTTGTCCATCCGCGAACCGTATTGGTGATATTGCGCCTCTCGCTCATCGGCGACACTGACGTGGGCATCCGTGATGTGGAGAACGGTCAACATTTTCTCAAGGCCGCCAACTTGAATGGTCGCGGCGTCATCGGCGGAACTATGCCTGACAACAAGGGTTTTCCCAACAGGCCCCTCCCCATATGCAAGGTCCGCCAGGAAAAGGACCGAGGCGGTCACAACCCACATTCTGATGAACATGCGTATCTTCATTCTGTGATTCCTATTCGTTCTGTCACCTTCGCGGCAATATTTTCGCATCGCGCAGGCCGGCGACAACAGAAGAAACAACCGGTCGTTCCAAAAGAACCCGGCGGTCTGTCAATACCGTAAACACGACTCAGGCCGGGTCGAAGCTGGGTATCTTCATCTGCTCGCCGCCTTTGAGCGCGGACTGGTGCGCAACGATGCCGGGAGCCGTGTAGGCGACGGCTTCATAGACATTCACGGTGGGCGGACGGTTGTGGACAAGCGCGTCAATGAACTCGTGCGTCAGGAACGTGTGCGAGCCATGGTGACCGCTGTTGTGGCGCAACGGCTCCGGCAGCATGTCCGTTTTCCACCACTCCGGCTGTTGGTATTGCTCGAACGCCGCGAGCTGGCGCTCGAAGCCGCCCGCCTCCTTCTCTTTCTGGCCGCTGGCGCGAACGATGACCGGGCCGAGGCCATTCGGGTGCGGGAAGAAAAAGCTCATCTTGTCGCCATACCACTGGGCGCGCTCGCCGCCGCGGTGCGCGCCTTTCCAATAAACCGCGACTCGGAACGGATGACCCTTGTTGGTCTTGAAGAACGCCGTCTCGTTCCAGAACGGGTTGTTGTAAGGATTGCCCTTGATTTGAGGGTCGTTGTCGCCCCAACCGAGGCAGGTCACTTCCGTCAATCGCTCGCCCGTGATGCTCACCAAATGCGCCGTGCAGTGCGTCGGGTAATTCATCGGCGCCAGACCATGCCGCCACGTGGGCTTGCCGTTCTCCCACCACAATGTCTCCAATCCCGCGTGGTGATATTCAGATTCGCAATAGAAGATCTCGCCGAATTTTTTCTCCTGCCAGAACTTTCTCGCCGAGATGGTGGGCTGCTGGTAGTAACTCGTCTCAGCCATCATGTAGGTGAGGCCGGTTTGCTTCACCGTGTCCACGAGCAACCGGCATTCTTCCAGCGTCATCGCCGCCGGAACTGCGCAGAGCGCATGTTTGCCGGCACGCAACGCCGCCGTGACATGGCGAACGTGATCGGGCGCGGGCGTAAAGATCGCCACGGCCTCGATGTTTTTATCGAGGATCAGTTTTTCCAGCGACTCATAGGCTTTGTCACAACGGTAGGTCTTTTGGAGCGCGGCGCGGCGTTCGGGACGAAGATCGCTGACGGCCTCAACGATGCAGTTGGGGTGCTCGTGAAACTGGAAGCCGAGACCGAACCGGCCACCGACAATGCCGATACGAATCTTGCGCGACGACGGCTCCGCTGCGAAACCGAATCGTGGTGCGAGCGCCGCGCCGGCAACGACGGCGGTCTGCCGGAGAAAATCGCGCCGCGATGTGCAAGTCATGGCGGACGGTTGATGAAGCGGGTTCGGATTCATGATGAACGTTCCTTTGCCATTCAGCCTAGCGCAGGCCTGCAGCGATGTCACGAATCTCGTTTCATGTTCAATGCCCGGCGTGCTAACCTGCAATAGAATTTCTGGTACAAGGATTGTGCGTGTGAAGGTCAGGATCATGAAACTGTTAAAAATTCTGTTGGCGATTGTTCTCCTCGTCGTTCTGCTGGCGGCGGGCGGCGTCTGGTATCTGAACGGTTATCTGCAAACGGCGGAATTCAAGCAGAAGGTGCTGACTGAGGCGCACACTGCGCTGGGCACGGAAGTCAAGATCACCGACATGAACGTCTCGTTGTTCAGCGGCGTGCAATTGAAGGGCATCGCCATCGGCAACCCGCCGGGATTTTCAGGCAACTTGCTGGCGGCTGATTCATTCGTATTGAGCTACAATCTCATCCCGTTGTTGAACCGCCGGGTCGAGGTCGAGCAGTTGTCGGCAACCAAACCTGTGGTGACACTCTCACGCAACGAGAAGGGCGAGTGGAATTACAACAAACTCGGTGCACCGGCAGGCAGCACGCCAGCGGCACAACCGGCTGCAAAAACGGAGGCAAAACCCGCAGTCAAGCCGGCAGCAAACGAAACCGGAACCCCGGCGCTGGACCTCGCGCTGTCAAAACTGGCCGTGACCGATGGCGAAGTAACGCTGCTCAGCGAGAAGAACAAGGCTTTGACGAAGGTCCAGGGGCTGGATTTCTCCAGTGCGCTGAGCCTTATCGGCGGCAGGTTCAGCGGCAACGGCCGTGCCAGGATCGCCACCCTCGCGATCGCAGATTCGCTGTTTGTGCGGCAGCTCAATTCGCCCGTGAGCATGACGGCGTCTGAAATCAAACTGTCGCCGGCAACGGGCAAGCTGGCAGACGGCGATGTGACGTGCGACCTGACGTTGAAACTGACGGGTGGGTTCAAGTACATCATGAACCTGCAAACCAAGAACAGCGACGTAGCCAAGTTGCTGCGGGAGGCAGGCGTGAAGGAGGTCCTCAACGGCAAGCTTCAGGGAACGACTGCGGTCGAAGGCACAGGCGGCCTGCCAACCATCGTCGGCAAAGGCCGGTTCGAAATCACGAACGGCCAGATCATGCAGTTGCCGTTGCTGAACACCCTGGCAACGCTACTGCAGGTGGCGGAACTGCGCGAAATGAAATTCGATGAATGCGTCCTCGAATACACGCTGGCCGACAGCATTCTCCAAACGCCGGTGATCAGACTTTCGTCGTCCGCTGTGCAGGTCACGGGCAAAGGCTCCGTCTCGCTGACAGACTACACACTGAACCACGAACTGACGCTTGCGTTATCAAAAACGTTGCTCGCAAAAGTCCCAAAAGAGGTGCAATCAGCTTTCAAAGATCGCGGCGACGGTTTCCTGACCGTGGACTTCCGCGTTTCCGGCCCCTACGACTCACCGAAGACTGACCTTGCGCAAGGATTGATGAAGAACGCCGTACAACAGCAAATCCAGCAGCGGCTGTTCAAGCTGTTCAAATAACAGACGACAGTTCGTAGCACTCGTCTGGCAGGGAGAACCCACCCTCCCCCTTCGGTTGGCTGGCTCCACTCGGAGTCAACCCAACCTTGGAGACCAGAAGAATCGGCCAACCCGCGCTTGCGGGTTGCTGTTATTTGCTGCCGCCGAGCAGATTTCCGATCGCCTTGGTAGCCTGCGATTTGGCTGCATCGGTCGCTTGAGTAGTGGCTTGGGCGGCCAGCGCCTGCTGCGCCTTTGCGATCAGGCCGTCCACCATCGACTTTGTCTCTGGCGACAGGCTCTGACCGGCGAGCGATTGCAGGGAGCTGATCACATCGGCGTACTTCTTATCAGCCATGAGCGTCTGGGCCTTGTCGATCACGCCCTTGACCATGTCGCTGGTCTGCGTAGTGGCTGCCGCCGGCGCCGCAGCCGCGTCTTTTTTGCCGCCAAGCAGACCGCCGAGCAATGTGGAAGCCTGCGACGAGGCCTGACCCGTCATTGAGGAAACAGATTGAGCGGCAATCGCCTGCTGGGCTTGTTTAAGGAGGCCGTCCGTCAGCGTCTTGTTCTCTGCCGACAAGCTCTGGCCGGCAAGCGACTGCAAGGCACTGATCGCGTCTGCGTATTTCTTGTCGGCCATGAGCGCCTGCGCTTTCTCAATCACGCCCTTGGTCATGTCCGATGCCTGCGCGGTCGTGCTCTGTGCCTGGGTGACAGCGGTTTGCACAGCTGCAGCCTTGGTCTCAACAGCTTTGGGCACTTCAACCGCGGGAGCGGTGACGGCCTTGGGCACTTCGACAGCAGGGGCAGTAACGGCCTTGGGTGCTTCTGCGGCAGGAGCCGCAGCGGCCTTGGGTGTCTCGCTCTGTGCGGGTGGCGTGGCTTCTTCCTTCTTGCCACATGAGATAGCGAGCGCGAACACTCCACAAATCACGAAACCTGCGATACACTTGCGATTCATTGAATTCTCCTTGCTAGTTGACTTGCTTGATATCCCACAAAACTGGTGAAAACTACTGCATCATATTGACCAGCGCAAGCGACGCGAAGTGATTTTGCTTTCCAAGTTTTTTCGCAGACTGGCTGACGGCGCTTGAATGCCAACCGCTGGAACATTAGTCTCCTCAACAACAATAGAGGAATTTAACCCGGTGTTTTTCAAGAAATCCAAACCCATCATCGAACGCTGCGAGAATGATGTGAACACGCGGCTGCGGTTGAAGTATGCCCCCTATTACCGCATCGCGGAATCTGCCAACGGCATTCATCTGACCGTGGACGGACGGCCAATGCTGCTGATGTCCAGCAACGAGTACCTCGGCCTGAGCCAGCATCCAAAGGTGGTCGAGGCAGCAAAGCGAGCAATCGACCAATGGGGCATCAGCTCGTGCGGCTCGCGTCTGGCCAACGGCAGCCGCTCCTATCACGTCGAACTGGAGGAAGCGCTTGCGATGTTTCTGGGCAAGGAAGCGTGCCATGTGACGGCGGCGGGCTACTTGGCATGCGTGTGCAGCATCAGTTCGCTGGCGCAACGAGGCGACGCAGTGATTGTGGATCCGAACATCCACTCATCACTCTGGGACGGTGTGCTGCTGAGCGGCGCGAAGATCGAGCGATTCGCGCACAACGACATAGACTCATTGGCCCGGCTGCTGGCAGAGCTCGACCCCAAACAGGCCAAGGCGATCGTGGTGGACGGTGTGTATTCGATGGAAGGGCACATCACACCCATGCCGCGGCTGGTGGAACTGGCCGGGCAATACCAAGCCGTCGTCGTGGTAGACGAGGCGCACAGTATCGGCATCTTGGGCCGGAATGGCCGCGGTGTATGCGACCAATTTGGAGTGACAGAACAGGTGGAACTAATCTGCGGCAGTTTCTCGAAAGCACTGGCCAGCGTGGGAGGATTTGTGGCGGGCAGCCGCGCGCTGATCGAGTATCTGCGCAGCAACTCCCGACAGATCGTCTTCAGTGCTGCGATCAGCCCAGCCGCCGCGGCAAGTGCCCGCGCGTCGCTGGAGGTCATGCAAAGCGAACCGGAGCATCATGAACGGCTCTGGGTCAACTACCGGCATCTGAAGGCGATCCTGGAACGGCTGGGATTGGACTATTGGAGCAGCCCAACGCCGGCGCTGCCGATTGTCGTTGGTGACAAGATTAAATGCTACGAGCTTTGGAAGTCGCTGTGGGATCAGGGCTTCTTTACGGTGATGTCACTGCCGCCGGGCGTGCCACCTGGCAAGGAGCTTCTTCGCTGTGCCGTGACCTCGCTGCACACGACCGAGCAACTTGACCGCTTTGGCGACGCACTGAAGGTGGCAATGCAGCGAGTGGGTATTCGCTCCAAGAACGGATAATCGGCGTCAGCACTATTCGACAGGGTGTGCCGCCTCCCGCGCATCGCGTTTGTTCTCTTGTTGCGATGTCGTAGAGATATCGCCCACGGCATAGTCCACATCGGCCGCCACAGTATCGCGAATCGCCTGGGTTAATCGAGCGACAGCCTCCTTGCGCGAACCAGCGGCGACCTCAAACTTCATCGGGTCGAGTGGCGCATGCAGCACAATCTCCACATTTCCCCGATACCGGTTCGGCCATGACAGGTCGCGAAACAGTTCCTGCACACCGCGCACGCTGACGGGCACCACCTTCACATGGGTGAGCAAAGACAACAGCGCCGCGCCGCCCTCAAATTCGCCAAGTTCATCCCGGCGCTCACCCTCGCTGCCGATGATCAGACTACGCCCGGCGCGTAAGTGGGCGGCCATCTCACGCAAGGCCTTCCTGCGTGCGGCGTTTTGGCCAGGCCTCGTGTCCACGGCAATACATGGTACCGCCTTAAGGATGCCACCGATGATCGGGATGCTGTACGCGCCGTCCCAGACTGTGGAAACGGCTACCTTACCCGTAGCAATGAGAACGGCTGCGAGCGCCAGAAACAGGTCGTAGTGCGAGCCGTGATTGGCGGAGAAAATGTAAGTGCCGGGAAACGGCACCCGGTCCAGGTTGCGAATGTGCAGGCCAAACAACCGTCGGAACACCCGCACAAAAACGCGTTGCACCACGCGCGAACACACAAACGCCCGCCAAAACCATGACGGCGCGTAGCGTGGATTCACAACCTCATAACGATTATCCATGTTTTCCCGTCAGTAGCCCATCAGCCCGCAACAGCGCGTGCAAACCGGCATCAGACCGTCACGGCTGACACTGCATCGGAACTTCCGGTATATCTCCGTATTCCACAAATCAGTGATGGTGGTGTTCTTGACATTGCCAACCACGTAGTCGTGGTAGTCGCGGCACGGAGAAACATCGCCGTTGCTGTTGACCTCGACGACCTGATAGATCGACGCGCATCGGTCGTACCCAAACCGCTCGGCATGATTTGTATAGTAGGTCTTCAGGTTCTCCCGACCTGTGATCGGTGGAATCATGATCACCGGCGGTTCCGACCATGGCCGCGATTTGGCTAGCACCCCCCCGATCTGGCGATCCAATTCGTCGTGGTCCGCTGATTTCCAGTCACCATCCCATCCGCGATGCCGTGTCGGCACAAAACCAAACCGCCGCAGAAAATCCTGTTCATGTGCCGCCGCACTTTCCTTATCGATCCACCATGAGAGATAAAAAACAAACATGTCCACCTTGTCACGGAACGCGTCGTAGATATCACCGAGGTGTTTGAGGTTACCCTCCGAAATCGTCGTCAGCGAAGCAATCAACGGCAGACCACGACCGTTCCTATTCCTCGCTTCGCGCACCGCATCCAGGCCGCGCACGATGTCGCCAAAGTTGTCGCCGCTGCCCGGCGAAGGGCGCAGCCGGTTATGCAACTCGGCACAATGGCCATCAATCGAGATTTGCAGGAGAAACAGCGGCGCCTCGACCAACTGTTGTGCCGAAGCGGCAATGCGTGAACCATTGGTGGCGATTGACGGCGGCAAACCCAGCGCTGCCGCGCCCGCAATCAGGTCGAGGATGCCTTTGTAAAGCATTGGCTCGCCACCCCAAAAATAGACCACCGGACGATGACCGTGTCGCACCAGATCTTTCATCAACTCCAGATAGCGCTCGGTTGAGACCTCCCTATCCTTGAGCTGCTTCAGGCTTTCGTCCCGAAGATAGCCGCGGTCGCCCCACTGGCCGCAGGTGTGACAGCGCAGATTGCACACGTCAGTGATTCGGAAACTGACCTGGCGAATCTTTCCTGCCCGGCCATCGCGACGCAGGGGACTGAAAAGGTTGAACAGCCGTTTATCCAACTCCAACGCCGCCAATCTGCGATAGATCCAGAAATGCGGCGCCATGCGGCAAAAGTTCTTCGCCACAACTCCGACTCCGACGCTGCTACGTTTGGGCCGTGCCATGTATGCAACCCATGTTACGCTAATCGATTATCCTTACAAGCCCCAGCCGACGCAGCGCCGGGTTTTGAGGCACATTGCTGGATCCATTGCCGGACACGCTCAACGACAACAGGCGTACCATCCGTGAACTGGCGGCTGATGTTGGCGCGATAGTCTTCCAGACGCAGTTCGAAACGCCGCAACAGGTCAGGCGTCGGCGCAGCGCTCATGGAGAAATCGCCGTAACCAAGATCGCGAACGTACCATGCGTTGAGAAACTGCTCGAAATCCCCGACAACGGGAAAACAGAACACCGGCTTGCGGAAGTAGAATGCCTCACAAAGGAGATTATGCCCGCCGTTTACCACCGCGTAGGCGCAGTTGGCAAGGTCTTCGAGGATGGCACGACGGTCAAATGGCTTGAAAGTGAGATTGCCATCCACAACCTGACTGTCCCGAAATCCGTATACGATCACCGGTCGCGCCAACTGCCGGACCGCGTCAACCAATGATGTGAAGGTCGGAGTCGTCTGATAAATCAATACGTGTGCGCCTGTGCCGGCGGAGACATTCGCAACTTCCGACCGCAAGACCGGCGGCAAGAGCTCGTTGGACCTTCCCGACTTCAGCGGCGGATGAAAGAACGAGACAACCATGTTCCGATCGGCAAACTCGTAGAGCGCGCGCAGGCTCGCCAGAAGAAGCGCCCGGTGAACCCACTGTGAGGCGGGCACCGGATAGTGACACGCACTTGCTATATGCTGGTGGTCAATGGACAGGCAGTGAAGACCAGCGATGCGGGCAGCGATTGGCAGATAGAACTCCCAGTCTGTGATCGCGGCGTGCGGCTGCCATTGCTCGATTGCATCGCGAATTCGGCGACACACGCGTGGAGTGCCGGCAATATCACCGATGCCCCGGCAACACGTCGCTGTGATGTGAACCCGGTTGCGCCGGCGGACGGTTTCAAGGACCGGCACGGTCATCATCGGATACGCATCGCCGATGGCCTCGCGGAGCCGCTCTCCTCCGACAAACAGGAACTGATGTTCGGGCATGCGCCGGACGATCGCCAGCGCGCGGGATATATGCCCGTTCGTGGCCGCCATTACCCCATAGAGCACTCGCGCCATAGATCTGATTACAGTTCGTTGCCCAACCCGCCGCTCTCGTGCCGCGTTTGCAGCAGAGTGTAAACATGGCGTTCCAAGCGAAACAACTTCAAACCATACCCCTTTTCACTCCGACCTACAGCCGTCAGCATGTCATCATATGCGGTCACGGGTGATTTGCACGCGCAACGCGCTTCAGAGAATTTCTGCAGTCACTTCCCACTGGCAGGCAGTATGTCCTCGCATGCCAGATTCCGGCAGAGGAACTCCTCCGCCCAGCCGATTTGATCGGGGGAGTGAATCAGGAGATCATCCAGCCTCATTAGCACTCGCGCACGCAACTCACTGATCCGCCGCGCGTCGTTTGGAGACGCGCCTTTGGAGATAATCCAGCAACCACCGAAGGAGCCCCGCACATTCTCCCACTTCGCATCCGCGTTCGGACCATCAAGAATGAAGGCGCGTTGCGGACTGTCGCCCCGTTCCACCATGCCGCCCGGTTCCAAACCAAGCGACTGCACGCGCGCCCATTCCTTGCGTACGGCACGAAAAGCCATGCACGTGATCCAGTGGTGAAGCGGATAGTGTGTCAACAGCAACGGCTTAAAAGGTTCGCCACTTTGGATCATCTCGCAGGCATTTCCCCAGAGGGAAGTAAACAGTCGGATCAGCGCTGTACGCAGTGGATGCCGACGAAGCACCTCCCACTTTCGAGGCCAACCCGCGTCTTTCCACCGCCAACAATCCAGCGCAGAGGGCGGGCGCATCAAGCCCAGCACGGTGGCATAGAGCCAGCGTTTGCGCTTGGTCATGCGCATCAGGTAATCCGCACCGTGGTTCTTGTTGGCTGGCTGGTGGCAAAGAACGCGCGGCACACGCTCCCACCTTCCGTCCGGAATAAACCACTGTTCCGTCAATCCTATGAAACGAATGCGCTGGCGGTGGATTAGTACTGTCCGATAAGGCCAGCGTGAGGTTGCCAGCGCTGAGCCGTTCCAAAGCGGGAAGATGAACTCAAACCCGCTGATGTCAACTGCCGGCTCCGGTGCAACACGAAATTTCCGCATCCATTCTGCCAGCTCAGGATCAGGAAACTCATCGGCATCAAGGCGAAACACCCAGTCGTGCCGGGCTTGACGCCAGCCAAAAATAAAATGCCCGTCGCCAATGAACTGCCGCGGTTGCTCAAAGAAACGTCCACCGTGCGCCTCCACCAGTGAGCGAACGTCATCGATATCCGGTCCGTCGTGGACCACAACGAGATCGTCGTAGCAACCCTCCGCATGAGCCAACAGTCGGGAGAGGTAGTCCCGCTCCCGGTACAGGCAAACCACCATGGTGACAGCTGGCATAAGTCAATCGACGGTTTTTTCGGTTTACCAAAACAGGACACTTTCCAGCCGCTGCGCGTAGCGGCGTCCAACAGCTACGGCACTGAAACGTTCCCGAATATCGCGGGCGGCCTGCGCTCCAAGTGCTGCACATAATCGCGAATCAGCAGCAAGTGCTTCCATGCACGACGCGGCATGTTCCACGTCCGGCTCTGCCCACTCGGTGCCCCGAACATATTCGTCGATGTGGTGTTCCAACTGCACGAGCCGGTAGCGCACCGGGAAACCATTCTGCGGTGTCACATACTCGGCTGTCGCCGACCAGTCGGTGCTGATCGCCGGCTTGCCAAGGAACATGGCCTCCGCCACACAAAGACCGAAGCCTTCCGCGTGATGCAGTGACACAAACGCGTCACAGCAAGCCATCAACTCATAGACTTCGTGTCGCGCCAATGTGTGATCCATCAGGAATACATTCGGCAGCCCGGCGAGCCGTTCGCGCAACCGTTGCATGTCCGCAGCATTTCGTGACGCATTGTGGGTCTTGAGCACCAACCCTGTCGCCGGGTTCTTCGCAACGACTTTTCGAAAAGCTTCCACCACCGCCTCTGGGTTCTTGCGCGCGGCCAGCGAGTTCAAATCGAACACAAACAGAAACAAAAACAGTCGTTCCGGAAGACCAAATTTTGCCCGGAGATTTGTGCCACTCGGCAGTGGAAACTCAATCACATGCGGCATGGTCAACACCGGCACCGGCACACGTCTTTGGATTGCTTCCGCCGCAAAGCGAGACGGACTCCAGATTTCGTTGAACTGCCGGGCATGCAGCACCCAGTGTTCGGGAAATTCGCACGTTTCCCACGCCCAATAGGCGATGTTGTAGCGGCCATTCATCCAACCGGCCCCGTGGTATCCCTCGATCTCCTCCGTCTCGCGCACGTTGATGTGATACAAGCTCATCGGATACATCATCGTCTCCGACAACCTCGCCTTCATCGTCTCGTCACCCTGACGGCTCGTCAGCGGAATGCGCAACCGCACCAAGTTCGTGGGTATGCCAGCTGCGTCCGTTGCGCGCACTGAACCGCGTGCCGCGTCGCCCATACTGTGCTCTGAGAGGAAATGCCCAACGATGTTCAAGCCAGGCCGGGCGATTTTTCTGAGATTCGGTCCCGGAGCCGCAGAGTGCTCGCGAAAATCGAGGATCAATTCTCCATCCACCGAAACCGTGACCAGACGCAATCGGCGGTGTTGCAGGCTGCGGAATTGCCAGTCGCGCATCCTCTTCCACAATGCCAGCGGCATCGGCATCGCGAGAAGTGACCACGCAATCTGTCCAAGCACCTCTGCAACAGCCACCCGTTTCAAACGAAACCCAAACTCGAATAATCCGCTCCCCTCTGCCGGTGGAGGCAGCGTCGCCTCCGCCACGAATTCCGGCTGCGATGGTGTGTACCGCAACAGCCTCTCGCCGTTGAGTGTCACCTCCATCGCCGGTACTTTCGAAATCTTTGGCCACCGTGCCACCCACACATCCAGCCGCTCCTTCAACCGCGCCATGCCCAGTGTGCAAAGACACGCCTGCCACCCTTTTTCAAAGGAGCGCACCTGAACCGGAGGTTCCCAGCGTGGCTTGTAAGGCAAATCCCCCTCCAACAGCCGGCCCTCAATGCGAATCTTCTTTCCCCACACGGCCGCAGGTAATTCCACCCGTGCCTCGTTGTACGGGAAACAGGCAGAAAAAAGGTCCAA
>CAZGGF010000002.1:0-97760 GCA_964524715.1 uncultured Verrucomicrobiota bacterium
CGACACGATGATCGCGCGTTTTCACGACGAGGCGGGCGGCGGTTTCTGGTTCACACCCCCGGGCCAGACCGACGTCATCGCGCGAATGAAGGATGACTACGACGGCGCGCAGCCGGTTCGCTTCCAGTAACGCAGCAGGAAGTTGAACTGCGCCGGCCGCGGGAATTTCGGCGCGCCGCCAAAACCACCGTGCTCCTCATCATATTGGATGCGGAACTGATCGTAGGCCGCGCCCGGCAAATCGGCGTTGATTTCACCCGGTGCTCCGCCCGCAGCCGTCGCCGCGGCGACGATGACATCATGCAACTGGCGGCTTTGTTGGAGCACCTGCTCGTATTGCTGCTGCCAGACCTCGTGAATGCGCGTCAGGATTTCCTTGAAGCCCGGCCGCCCGAACGCGCTTCGCGGCGGAAAATACGTGCCGCCGTAAAATGGTCTCAGGTCGGGCGTCAGCCACACGCTGAGCGGCCAGCCGCCCTGGCCGGTCATCGCCTGCACAGCTGCCATGTAAATCTGGTCCACGTCCGGCCGTTCTTCGCGGTCCACCTTGACCGGCACAAACCAACGGTTGATCATCGCGGCGATCTCCGCGTTCTCAAAACTCTCGTGTTCCATCACGTGACACCAGTGGCACGTCGAGTAACCGATGCTGAGGAAGATGGGTTTGTTCTCGCGCCGCGCCGTCTCAAACGCCTCCGGCCCCCAAGGATGCCAGTCCACCGGGTTGGAGGCATGCTGGAGCAAATATGGACTCTTTTCCTTCGCGAGCCGGTTCGGTTTGCGTGGGTCAGATGTCATAAACGTCATAGGCTGGCAACGCGGTCGCGCAGCCGGGCAGTATCATTTCAAAATCTTCAACGTCCTGACTCTCGACCACGCGCCCCATCTGGTCAAACGATTGTCCGGGAGCTCGGCAATATGAGGCGGAGATGTCCTTTGATGAATTATGACCGGAACGGACACTGATTTATCCGGCGAATAGTCCATGTGATTTTAATTTGCAACCAGTCAGCATCTGTCCGACTATTGGATACGGAGCGTTTATGCGAAGAAACGGAGACTTCGCATTCAACGTGTTTGAGAACCCAAAACAGCAGACGTATACCTCAAACGGAAAAGGGATGTATGGAGAACAAGCAACCGCAGTCCAAACTGGTCATGGCCTTGGTGTGTTTTTTTCTCGGGGTGCTGGGCATTCACCGCCTCTTGATGGGGTATGAGAAATGGTGGCTCATGATCATCGTCACCGTATGCACGTGCGGCATTGGTGGCGGCATCTGGGCGCTCATTGACTTCATCCAGATACTTCTCGGCAACCTCAAGATGGCTGACGGCCAGAACTTGACCTAGGGCGACCCGGGGTGCATTTCAGAGCGGGTTTGTTTTGTTGGCGGGTGAGTGTTCAAAACAAGCCCGCGGGGTGATTTGCAGAGTCGAAGGCCACAGTCTGGAATTGTGGTTACTAACACGAGGCAAGGTGCCCGAATCGCCAGGGTATTTCTTTCTCTGGCAGACGAAACCCGGGATGGAGCGTATACCCAACAACTATTTCGCGAGCCGGGCGACGTAGCGGCCGGTGAACATTAAGGCATCCACACCGCCTTCACGAATGACGACTCGCAGCCGAACACGCGCTTTCCCGTGTTTGCGCAAGGTGGAGAGAAAACGCTTCAGATGCGCGGGTGTTGGCATCAAGCAGTGGGCCTCGAAGTCGCGGGTAACCGGGCGGAAATACCGGATCGTGCTGTCCCGGATGACGATGGTGCCCGCGATATCGGCGTCGTGAAGCGCGAGCCAGATCGCGGACCAGCCGGCGAGCGTGGTGATGGCGCAGAGGCTGCCGGCAAACGCAGTGTCCTTGTCGTTGCGGTTCGGCGCGAGCGGCGCCCTAAGGACGAGAGCGGTGCTGTCGCAACGAGCGGGCTCGATTCCCAAAAAACGTGTTGCCGGAATTTCCGCGCGCAGTTTCTTCTTCAGCGTTACGAGACCGCAGCGTGAGGATTTCATGGCTTCTTCCGATCGAGCAGGCCGAGACTGCGCATCCATTCCTCGGCGCGCTTGGGCCAGGAGGTGACGAGCTTGTCCGACGGTCGCAGGCCGTAGCCGTGGCCGCCGGTGGGGTAGAGGTGCATCTCAGCGGGCACCTTGGCGTTCTTCAACGCGAGGTAATAGAAGAGACTGTTCTCGACGCGGATGCCATCGTCTTCCGTCTGTACCAGGAACGTCGGCGGAGTGTTGGCGGTCACCTTCAGTTCCGGCGCGAGTTCGTTGTTCTTGTCCTTGAGGGCAAGATAGGCCGGATAGATTGGCAGCGCAAAATCAGGGCGGCAACTGACCGCATCGGCTTCGTCCACCGGATCGTAGACGCGCTTGTCGAAGTTGTTACTCAGGTTTGCCGTGAGATGGCCGCCTGCCGAGAACCCAAGCACGCCGATGCGCGTGGGATCGATGCCCCATTCCTTCGCATGGAACCGGACGAGACCCAGCGCGCGCTGTGCGTCCTGCAACGGCAGGATATGCTTGTCGTCACCGGGACGCTTCGGGACGCGGTACTTGAGCAACACGCCGGTGACGCCAAAGGAGTTGAGCCATTTGCAGACCTCCGTGCCTTCGAGGTCCCAGGCGAGAATGCCATAGCCGCCGCCGGGGCATATGACGACTGCCGCGCCGGTGTTCTTTGATTTCGGCGGAGAATGGAGGGTGATGGTTGGCGTACTGACGTTGCCGAGGCGGATGACGCTCTTGCCGGCAGGCTTGTTGCCGTTTGGCTTGGTCATGTCGCGCTCCTCGCCGACCTCGCCTTTCTCGCCCGGCGCGCCCTTGGGCCAGAGCGGAATCTGTTCAGGACCGGCCGCGCCAAACGCCGACGAATTGAGAACAAGCGCCGCGAGAAGCGGGACCAGGAACGAAACGAGAATGTTGTTCATGCTACGATCAAACCCGAAATCACCGGCATGTGCAAAAAGAAATCGCGGAGGCCATCCCGGCGTGATCGCGCACAGCGACCACGTTCAGTTTGCCAGCGGTGTCAGGCGGACATTGCGGAAGTGAACCTCGCCGCCCTCGGACTGCAAGCCCACGGGTGCGGCCATCACTTCGGCGCCTGTCGCTTCGTTGACCTTCTGGCCGTTGAGACAAACGGTGACGTTCGCGCCACTGACGAGCACCTCGATCTTGTTCCACTGGCCCGGCTCCTTTTCATTGCCGGCGATTCTCTTGACGATGGAGACATGGCCGGCCAGCTTGCTTTCCTTCTCGCTGAATCGATCTGCCGGGCCACGCAACGGGAAGCCATGAAAACCGAACACATCCCCTGCATTGCCATGCTTGAGCTGTGTCTCGATGCAGCGCGGCAGGGCGCATGGCTTGCCGCCGATGCGCGTGAAGACTCCGCTGTTGCCGGGCTTGCCGGCCCAGCGATATTCGACCTCGAGTTTGAAGTTGGTGAACTGCCGTTCGGTATAGAGATAGCCCATCGGCTCGCCTTTGCAGACAATCACGCCATCGCGTGCGCTCCAGACCTGATCTTGCGTCACCTTGGGGTTGTCCACGAACGATTTCCAGCCTGCGAGGTCCTTGCCGTTGAACAGTTCGATGGCTTGTGAGCCGGTTTCGGCGAGAAGGTCCTGGTTGAAGGCAAACCCGGTGATGACGGCTGCGGCAGCGAGAATGATTCTGTTCATGACGGTAGTTGTTGCCGATGCCCGGCGCCCAAGGCGAGACAAAAAATACCTGTCGCGATCGCCGTTCCATCTCGACGGTTGCAAACAATCACATGCCGTGGCATTTGTTGGGCAGCGATCCATGAGCGATTCTTCTGATCTCCGTCCCTTGCTGGATGCCTGGCCCTTCGATGCCGCCGACGACCTTCGGGTTGTGCGCGGAGACGACGGGCGTGAGCTGTTGCAGGTGCGCATGCCACTGGGCATCGAACAATACGAGGTGGACGGCCGTCCCGACGGTCATCGGCCGCATGAGATGGAATCCGAACTGGAGTTCCAACTCGTACGGCTGGCCAAGGCGAAGAAGGCGGGCCAAGAGGCGGAATTCAAGATTGGCGAGGAAGACTGCGTGGAACTGTTCAGTGAAAGCGTCCTCTACTACTACCGCTATGTGAGGTTCTTCCAGCTCAAGGATTGGTCGCGTACGGCTCGCGATACGGCGCGCAACCTGCGCGTGTTCGATCTGGTGCAACGTTACGCGGAGCGCCCGGAGGATCGGGTGCAGTTGGAACAGTGGCGGCCCTATGTGGTGCGAATGAACGCGATAGCGCGTGCGATGACCGCGTTGGACAACCATCAGCATGAAATGGCACAGGAGATTGTGGCCGAGGCGATCGTCGGCATCGAATCACTGCCGGAGATGGACAACCCGACATTTCGATTCGAGCGGGACCGTTCAATGACGGCGTTGCGTGACCTCGCGAAGCAAATCGAGCGCAGCCGGCCATTGAGCGAACTCGAACGGCTGCAACAACAACTGAAGGAGGCGGTGGAGACGGAACAATTCGAGCGCGCCGCCGATCTTCGCGATCGCATCCGCGACTTCCAGACCCGGGTGGGAACTGTGTGATTTCCGCCCGGCAACCGGTGGGAACTGCCGCCTTTGCCGCGGCGGAAGCCGCTTGAAGCCATTCACGAGAAAGTTTCGCTGGCCGGTTTCGCCGCATCCCGCTAGATTACCGCCCTGTTGTTCAGGTTCGTGGCAGGAAACGCGCCGCACATAACGGCGGGATTTTGAGACCAGGCTGATTATTCATGGAATTTGTTTTCAGTTGTCCGCGCTGCAATCGACAACTGGCCGCATCGGATAACGCAAGCGGCCAGTCGGTGGTGTGTCCTGCCTGCAAGCAAACGCTGATTATCCCCAGCCCCGCCCCGACCACGTCACCAGCGGAGCCGTACGACGAGGAGATCGTCGAGGTGATGGAGGAATTCAAACAGCCACAGTCCGTCGAGCCGCCTCCACTTGCTGTCCGCGAACCCGGCAAAGCGACGTCGTTATTGCCGCCGATCAGGCAGCGCCCGGTTTCCCCGCCTGACCTGCCCGTGCCGACGCCGATGATGCGTGCCGAGTTGGAGCGCGAGCAGCGGCGCCAGTCCTATCCGCTCCAGCGACGGGCGCACCTGCTTGTGTTTGGAGCCACGGTTGTCTTCTGCTTGTTGCTTGCGACCATCATCGTCCTCATTACCCAACTGCCAGGCGGAAATCCGGCGGCCAACGCGTCTACCAAGGCAGCCGCGGCGAGCGGGACCAGCAACACTCCGGACCTAAGCCGGCTATCGCTGGAGGAGAAGCAGGAGTTGGCCGAGTTGATCAAGCGGGCGTTTGAAACCCTGCCGCCCGATGAAGGCCGGGAAGCCAACGTTATTTATGCGCGGATCAACCAGCAACAACCCACGACCAAGGAACAGGTTGCGCGGTTCAATTCGTTGTTTCAGAAGGGCGCCACTCTTCTGTCTGCCAAACAGCAACAGCGGCTGACGGTGCTCTTCGCCAAGACCATCCGCGCGCCGGGACCCTGAGCGGTTTGGGCGGGGCCGGGAACGAAACCCATTCGCGGGCGGATCTTCCCATCCAGCGCGACTAGCAGTTGCGAAAGGACGCCAATCGGGCCATTTTCTGTTCCTTTGAAATGACGTTGGTTCTTCTAGCAGCGGCAGCGACGGGCCTGACGGCGGCGGCAACAACCTTGCCGCCGTCGCTGCCGGTGTTGCCCTACAGTTTCCGCCAGACGACGGTTGTGGAGACGCTCGACAAGGCGCACAAGTCCACCGAGAGGGATACGAAGGTGCAGGAGGTGTTTCCAGTCGAGGGGAAGATGCTCTTCCATCGGCTGATCAGTCGCAATGGCAAGCCTCTCTCGCCCAAGGAACAGGAGGAAGAAACCAAACGGCTGGAATTGTTTCGCCAGGCGATTCGCGATGGCAAAAAACCCAAGGATGCCGAGCAGGTGACCGACCTGACCTCACGATTCAGCGGCGAGGAACTGGAGCGGGCATTCATCAGCGAAGAGGTCGGCCACGAAGTGCTGCGCGGCCGGCGGTGTATTCTCTACAAGTTTCGCGGCCGGCCGGGCCGCTCCATCAAGATCGGCGGGCAATACCAGAAGTTCTTCGACGTGGTCGTGGACGGCATCGTCGGACGGCTCTGGGTTGATGAGGAGGATCGCAAACCCGCGCGCGGCGAAGTGCGGTTGAAAAAACCCGTAAGCGTTGCCTTCGGATTGCTGGTTTACATCAAACAGTTCGACCTCGACGTGGATTTCGAGCGGCTGGAACCGGGCATCTGGTGGCCCTGCAAGGCCGAAGGGTTGGCAGACGCGCGATTCCTCATTTTCCAACCCTGCATCAAGCGCGGGCAGGTGCTGAACGAGAACTTCAAGCGGATGCCGCTGCAAGAATCACCCGCCGCCAGGTCCACCACGACTTCTCGCTAGTCCAACTGCCTGACTGTGCTGGCCAAGATAGCGACGAGTGCGTCAGACCCTCCCCACCTTCTGACACGCTACGTAACCAGTCTGTTGCCTGTATTTGGAAACCAGCCTGCCTCCGCCAACTATTTGCGCAGCCGTACGTCGGATCGGGATGGACTCAGCCGTTCCATTGAGGCTCTGCTAGTGTTTGCCATTTCGATACAAAACCGACAACCCCTTGAGATTCAGAACTCCGAGGGAAAGCGAACTTCTTGTCCTTGCCGCGTCTTCCATGCTATGGGACGAATCCGTAGTGGGTTTTCAATTTTGGGCATCAGCAGACGTCCATGGTTCCAGCACGATACATTCTAGTAGTTCTCGTCCTTGGGTGCTTGCAGTTGTCGCTCATTGGAGGCGAGCCTGCAAAACCGCGAATCGAGGTGTTCAAATCGAAACGGGAGTTGCGGTTCTTCGACGGTGAGCGGCTCATCAAGACGTATCACATTGCTCTTGGCACCAACCCCAAACCACCCAAGGAGCGCGAGGGAGATGGAGCGACACCGGAGGGTTCATATTTCATCTGTTGCAAGAACCCGAAAAGTCAGTTCTACCTCTCGCTGGGTATCAGTTACCCAGGCCCTCGCGATGCCGGACGAGGCTTCAAGGCCGGACTGATTTCTGAACGCGAGAGCAAGGCGATAGTTGCGGCGCATCGTGCTGGCACCACACCACCTTGGAATACGAAGCTGGGCGGTGAGGTGTTTGTTCACGGTCGGGGGTCCAAGTCAGATTGGACATTGGGTTGCATCGCCCTCGACGACTCCGACATTGAGGAGCTTTACCGACTTGTGCCAGTTCGGACACCCATCACGATTCACCCGTGACCCAGGTGTTGCCTAATCATGCGCTGTTGTGGACCAGAACATTACGCCTCGGCTGCAATCCATAGGTCCCGTGCGCCAGGTTTCTGAGCCCGGGTCGTTAGCGCCTCCCCACGATCATCTCAGCAACGATTCAGCGTGTTTGCGGGCGGCTTCGGATTGGCCGCCGAGCATGCGGGTCAACTCGGTGACGCGGCCGGGGCGGTCAAGGAGGGCGGAATCGGAGATCGTGCGACCGCCTTTGACTTCCTTGCTGACGACGAAGTGCGCAGTGGCTTGCGCGGCGACGGGCGCGAGGTGGGTGATGCAGAGCACCTGATGCCGGTCCGCGATCTGCCGCATCTTCTCGCCGACGGCATGAGCGGTCTCGCCGCCGACGTTGGCGTCCACCTCGTCGAACACCAGCACGGGAATCTCATCCTCGGCAGCCAGCACGGTCTTCAACGCCAGCATCACGCGCGCCATTTCGCCGGACGACGCGATGGCGCGCAACGGCCGCGCCGGCTCGCCGGGATTCGGCGCAAACTGGAACTCGACGGTGTCGAGGCCGGACGCGGAGCGCGGAACGTCGAGCATGGAGCGTTCGGCGGTTGTGATGGCGACGTCGAACTGGCACTGCTTGAAACCCAGCACAGCCAGCTCCTTCATGACGGCCTTGCCGAGCTTCGGAATCACCTGCCGGCGCTGGGTGGAGAGCTGCTGGCCCGTGCGCCAGAGGTTGGCGTCGAGTTTCTGGAGTTCGGCGTTGAGCCGGGAGAGCTCGGCGTCGCGCTGTTCGAGGCTGTGAAGCTTCTTTGCCGCGTCCTCGCCAAAAGCGATGACGTCGCCGAGCGTTGCGCCGTATTTGCGGCGCAGCGACTGGATGAGATTCAACCTCTCTTCGAGTTCCTTGAGGCGCGCCGGGTCGAGTTCGATTCGTTCAAGATAGTGAGATAGCTCGCCCTGCAACTCGCGCAGCGCAGTCACCGCCTGCTCCTGGCTGGCAACGAGCGGGGCGGCGGCGGGATCGAGCCGCTGCAATTCCCGCAACATGCGCCCAATCTCGCCGATGCGCGTCAGTACGGCGTCGTCGGCCTCGCCCAGCAGCGCAAGCGCGGTTTGGCCAAACTCGATGAGTTTGGCTGCATTGCTGGCGCGGCGGTAGTCCTGTTCGACGCGCGCCTCCTCGTCCGGCTGGAGTTTAGCATCGGAAATCTCGCGGACCTGGAATCGCAGCAGATCGAGTTGCTGCGCGTAGGTCTTCTCATCCACGATGAGAGCCGCCTTTTCCGCCTCGACGGCAGCGCGGCGGCGGACGAGTTCGGCGAAGACGGCACGCGGCTCGCCCAGGTTTCCAAAAGCATCAAGAATGTCGAGTTGACGGGCTGGGTGGAGAAGCGATTGGTGGTCGTGTGGGCCGTGGATGTCCACGAGCCATTCGCCGAGCGCGGCGAGAATGTTCAGCGTGGTGGGAGAACCGTTGACGAACTGGCGGTTCGAACCGGCGGCGGTGAAGACGCGTTTGACGACCATCTGGCCGTCCTCGCACGGTTCCAACCCGTTCTCATCGAGGAAGCCCCGCAGCGGCGCGCGCAATTGCGATACGTCGAACGCCGCCTCGACGGAACAACCCTCCTCGCCGCTGCGGATGAGCGTGCGGTCAGCGCGTTCGCCGAGCAGGAGGTTGAGCGCACCGATGAGGATGGACTTGCCGGCGCCGGTCTCGCCCGTGATGACGTTGTAACCGGGCCGGAGTTCCAGCGTAAGGTCGGCCACAAGGGCCAGGTTCTTGATGCGCAGCGTCGTCAGCATGGCGTTTGGCTCGCACGGAGTCTGCAACGCGCAGCGGATTTCGGCAAAGTAATTTTTTAGCGGGGAAGCCGCGATTCAAACTTGGCTTTTTCCACGTGACCGCCTACGCTGCGCGGCCTTGATTTGACGGTCGTCATGAACATTCGACTGATTCTTGCCTGTGGTCTGGCGACGCTGTTCACCGGTCTGGCGGCGAACGGCGGCGGCGTGAAGTTTCAAAAGGTCACCCTCGACAAAACCTTCCGTGCGGAAGGGGTGGCAACGGGCGACGTGAATCACGACGGCAAGCTCGATGTGATGACGGGCGATGTCTGGTATCAAGCTCCCCAGTGGAAAATGAACGAGCTGCGGTCGGTGGGCAGCTACAATCCCGAAAAAGGCTACAGCAAGTGTTTTGCGCAGTTCGCGCGCGACGTGAACGGCGACGGTTGGGTGGACACGATGATCGTGGGCATGCCCGGCGAGCCGGCGTTGTGGTATGAGAACCCGCAGGGCAAGGCGGGGCATTGGAAGGAACGCGTCCTCTGGAAGAGCGCCTGCAACGAAACACCCGTCGCGGCAAACCTCCTTGGCGACGGCAAGCTCGCGCCAATCTTCGGGATCCAGCCGGAGGGCCAGCTCACATGGTTCAGCGCCCCGACGGATTTGGAGAAGCCGTGGGACGCGCATCCGATCTCGACGACGAACAACGTCTCGGCGGCGCGGTTTGCACACGGACTCGGCGTTGGGGACATGAACAAGGACGGTCGCGCCGACGTGTTGTTCACCAAAGGCTGGTGGGAAGCGCCCGAAGATCGCACGCAGTCGCCATGGAAGTTCCATCCGGTCAACCTCGGCCCGAATTGCGCAGACATGATCGTCTATGACGTGAACGGCGACGGGCTGCCCGACGTGATCACCAGCTCGGCGCACGACTACGGGATGTGGTGGTTCGAACAGAAGAAGACCGAAAAGGGCGTCGAGTTTGTGCAACACGAGATTTTCGGCAAGCCGAAGACGGAGCCGTACGCGGCGGGCGAATTCCGGCCGTTTTCGGAGCCGCATGCGCTGATTCTCGCGGACATCAACGGCGACGGGCTGCCGGACCTCGTGACGGGCAAGCGATGGTATGCGCACAACGGCGGCGATCCCGGCGGCAAGGAGCCGGCGGTGCTTTATTGGTTCGAACAAAAGCGCGCCGGGAAAGAGGTGCAGTGGATTCCACACAAGATTGACGACGACAGCGGCGTTGGCACACAATTCGAAGTGCGCGACATGAACGGCGACGGCAAACTCGATATCGTCATCTCGAACAAAAAAGGCGTTTTCATTTTCATGCAGGAATAGCTTTCAAAGCCCAGGCAGGGCGGCGAATCATGCGAACCCCGATGGATTGTCGGGACAACGGAAACCCAAACAGAAGCACAGGAGATTCAGCGTAATGAAACAAGAAGTAACCAGGCGAGACTTTATGAAGACGGCCGCAGTGGCTGGCGCGGCGCTCAGCAGCGTCAACATCGTCAACGCGCAAGCGAAGAAACCCATGAATGCCGTGATCATCGGCTGCGGTGGCCGTGGCAGCGGCGCGGGCAAGAACTTCCTCGACGCGTGCAAAGCCGTTGGCGTCGAAGGCAAGATCGTGGCCGTGGCGGATGTGTTTCCCGAGAAGGCCGAGAGGGGCGTGAAGAACTTCGGCCTCGCTGCGGACAAGTGCTTCAGCGGATTCGACAGCTACGTGAAGGCCATCAACGAACCGGGCGTCAACTACGTCATTATCGCGACGCCTCCGGGCTTCAAAGCCGTCCAATTCAAGGCGGCCATTGACGCGGGCAAGCACGTCTTCATCGAGAAGCCTGTCGCAGTGGACGGCCCCAGCGCGCGCATCATGTATGCCGCGGGCGAAGTGGCGGACAAGAAGGGCCTGAAAGTCGCCGCCGGCACCCAGCGCCGCCACCAGGCCGGCTACATTGACACCATCAAGCGTCTCCACGACGGCGTCATCGGTGACATCGTTTCGTTACGCGCCTATTGGGTCAACGGCGGCCCCATCTGGCACCGCGCCAAGGAGGAGGCTGAAGCCAAGACCGAGTTGGAGAAGCAGATTCGCAACTGGTATCACTATATCTGGCTCTGCGGCGACCATATCTGCGAACAACACGTCCACAACATCGACGTGTGCAACTGGATTATGAAGGACCATCCGGTGAAGGTCTGGGGCCAGGGTTCGCGCCAGCAGTTGGGCGACAAGTCCGGTGAAATCTGGGACAACTTCGACTGCGAGTACGAATATCCCTGTGGCGCCCACATGTTCAGCTACTGCGGCCAGATCAAGCGTTCATGGTCGTCGGTCAGCGAGGCAGTGCAAGGCACCAAGGGCACGTCGAATCCCGCCAACAGCTACACGGTCTGCGGCCAGAAGGACCCGTGGAAGACCGAGGCCAAGGGCGCCAATCCCTACGAGCAGGAGCACATTGATTTGATCAATGCGATCCTGAACAACACCGAGCTGAACGAGACCAAGAACGTCACCGACAGCACGCTCACCGCGATCATGGGCCGTGAGGCTTCCTACAGCGGCGCGCTGGTCACGTGGGACCAGATCCTGAACTCGGAGTTCAAGTATGGGCCGGACCTGCTCTACACCGACGCCTCCAAGATGACGTGGGGCGCGTTCCGGACGTTGAAGCCGCCGATGCCCAGCAAATACAACATCTTCAAGAAGCCCGCGGAAGTTCCGGTTGCCTAAGCCGGTTTCCCGCCAAGATGTCGTATAAGAAGCAGGGGCGGTCCGCAAGGACCGCCCCTCTTCGTTTTAGTAACTTGGATGTTTCGTTTCCTGAACCGGCGGCGCGGCTACTCCTTGGCTACGAAGTCCACCACGAACACGTCAGCGATTACCGGACCGAGGCTCTTGCCGAACGCCTTGTGGGCCGGATGCGGCAGGTAAGCGTCGCGGTCGGCGGCATTGTTGAAGGTGAGCACGAAACAATGGGTGAAGCCCTTGGAGTGTTTCTCCGGGCTGCAGTTGGTGCCCCACTCCAGTGAGACGATTTGCGGAATCTTCGTCTTCAGCGCGCAAAAGGCTTTCTCGACTTCCTTGATCTGCTCGGGCGTGGCACTTTCCTTAAACTTGAACGAGACGACGTGGCGGATTTTGCCTTGGGCAGAGCAGGCGTCGGCTGCAAGAGCGGCGGGCGAGAGGACAACGAGTGAGGCGAGGGCGGCGATCAATACGAGTTTCATGGTCAATTCCTTGGGTTGAAGTTTCGCGCGAGCATAGCAACCTTCGCGATTCTGACAATACGCAAGTAATTGTCACCGGCACCCGGGTGGAACGCGACTTCCAGGCGCGTTCGCATGAACGAAGGAAATCGTGCCCGGCGACCGCGATCCATTCCGCCTCACACTCCTGCAATCCGAATTACGGGCTTTTCACCGGTCTTCCAAAGTCTTGGATGGCTTCGCAGTTTCTGACCGAGAGCGTGTCTGGATCTCCTTGAAGAATTTCTTGAACACCTCCCGGGTGGCTGGGTCGTTCAACACGTCGTTGAGTGAACAGACCTGAACCCTGTCACCGCCTCCGTCGAGGATGGCTTGCAGTTCCAAAGTCAATCGCTCAGGGCTTTTGACGGGATAGAGCTTTGGGCGGGTGTACACGCCGACGAGCGCCACGCCTTCCACCTTTGGGAAATGTTTTTTCTCCTGCCCGAAAATCACGCGTGAGTAATCCCGAATCTTCTCCCGGCTCCAAAGTGGATCGAAATACCACGCGGCTGTCTGGCCGCAATAATCCACGTTCAGCCGGTTGCCATAGAGCGGCTCCGGAAGAAAGACCGGATAGACGTGGCACGCGACTCTCGCCTCGCACCGGATGGAGCGCGCGTAATCGGCAAGGGCGTTCGTGAAATTCACGAGTGTTTCCAATGAGAACCGCTCCAGTGCCTTGTCGTGCTCAAGGCCGGAATGCTGTTTGTGCCATTCCTCGAACGCAGCCTGGGACTTCTTGCACCGGCAGCACCGGTAATTACGGTAGCCGAAGAAATCAAACGCGATGCCCTTGAGGCCCGGCACTGCGAGCACATCCCTGATCTGCTCCTTGAAAAACTCCAGCACTGCCGGGACGTGAAAGCAGAGCATGGGTGAGGTAAGGACTTCCACGCTCTGGACAGGCTCGCCACCATACTGGTAGTTGGATTTGCCCTTGCTCTTGTCGGCTTGAATGCGCTCCAGCGCCGCGTTCTCCCGGTCATCCATTTCCTGCAAAGGAGGAGCGATGCCGCCCCGGCGTTTCGTCCATCCTTTGACGTCGCTGAGAAAAATGGAGCTGTAGATGCCGATGTTGTGCCTCTTTCCGACCTCGACAAGCTGAGCGAGATAGTCAGGGCTTTGGTTCCATGCGATGATCTCGTTGAACCCGACTTCGGCCGCTTGCGGGACAATTTCCCCGGGTTTGCCGCCACCCCAGCCGGTGAGCTGGATGAACTGCCCCTCGGCCTGCGCGGATACCAAGGCAAGAACCAGACACGCGCAACAAGCAACGCGCTTCAGCATCATGCCGGTATTCTATCCTATTCCTTCCAGAAGCCAATCCAGCATCTCAAACGCTCCAAACCGCGCTGCCGTCTCCGTCCCCTTTTGCGGTTGCGCTTCTCTGCACAAGTGTGACTGAATGATTGTGCGGACAATGCGGATGGAGATGCGTTGCGGGTTCATGCAGGGACGACAGTCCGGTTGAAGCGGTGTCGCACGGTGCCAAAGGAAAACCATGGAACAGATCGACAAGCTGTTGACGAGTATCAGCGATGTTGTTTGGGGGGTGCCTCTTCTCGTTCTGCTGTGCGGCACACACGTTTTCCTCACGATTCGATTGGGATTCATCCAACGGTATCTGCCCCGCGCCATAAAGATTTCCTGGCAGCGAAAAAGCGAGGGAGAAGGCGATGTCAGCCAGTTCGGGGCGTTGATGACGGCTCTCGCGGCGACGATAGGCACGGGAAACATCGTAGGCGTTGCCACAGCGGTCGCCTCCGGTGGTCCCGGGGCGGTTTTGTGGATGTGGCTTACCGGCGTGTTCGGCATCGCGACCAAATATGCAGAGGCGCTCCTGTCGGTGAAGTACCGGATCGTCATGAAAGACGGTTCGATGGCAGGCGGCCCCATGTATGTGCTGGAGAGAGGGATGAAATGCCGCTGGCTGGGGATTATCTTTGCCGCGCTGACTGCGGTCTCCGCGTTTGGCATCGGGAATACCGTCCAAGCCAATTCGATCTCCACTCTTGTCAGGGATACCTTTCACATTTCACCATGGATAACCGGCATCATCATGACAGTGGCAACGGCCGCAGTCATTTTGGGTGGCATCAAATCCATTGCCCGGCTGTGCGGATATCTGGTCCCGTTCATGGCCGTTTTCTACGTGCTGGGTTGCGCGATCATCCTGGCCATGAACGCGAGCGCAATTCCTGAAACCTTGAAACTGATCGTCCAGAGTGCTTTTACCGGACAGGCTGCGGTTGGCGGCTTTCTCGGCGCTGGCGTGCGGGAAGCCATACGCTACGGAGTTGCCCGGGGGTTGTTCTCCAACGAATCCGGCCTCGGAAGCGCTCCCATCGTCGCCGCAGCAGCCCAGACAAGCAACCCGGTGCGACAGGCGCTTGTTTCTTCCACCGGCACGTTTTGGGACACGGTTGTCGTGTGCGCAATGACAGGTCTGGTCGTTGTGAATACCGGGACTTGGACCCAGGGCTTGGATGGCGCGGCTCTGACAAAAACAGCGTTCGCGACCATTCCGATCATCGGGCCGACCGTGTTGGTTCTTGGGCTCCTCACCTTTGTATTTTCGACCATTCTGGGTTGGTGTTATTACGGCGAAAAGGCCGTGGAGTATCTCTTCGGCACGCAGGCGATCAAAGTCTACCGCTGGCTGTGGGTGGTCGCCGTCATGGTGGGATCCGTGACTTCGCTCAAATCGGTTTGGGCATTTGCTGACATCACCAACGGCTTGATGGCGGTTCCGAACCTGATCTCATTGCTGGCGCTCAACGGTGTCATTCTCGCCGAAACGAAGAAGTACATGTCAAACACGTAGGCCCGACGGGCGATGCCCGCGGATTCCATCGCGAGGCCCTCGCGACCGTTTTATGCGTTGAAGAAGAACGGCGACGGTGATTACCTCTCCGGCGAAGTGCGCGGACATCTGAGCCCGGCATGAGCGGCCAATCGTTGCTGCCGTCAAAAGCGTTTACTGGCAAGAATCAAAATGAAACACAATATTGTCCCCCTACTCTGCACATTCCTGATCTTCACCGCCTCCATGTCGAGCGCCGCGCCCCACTGGAAGATCGTTCTTCCAGACTCCCCGACGGCAGTGGAGAACACCGCCGGCAAGGAACTCCAGTCGCATTTGCGGCAGGTGACGAACGATGATTTCCCCATCGTCTCGGAAAAGGACGTCACTAGGAATGCCAAGTCTCTGATTCTTGTCGGCAAGACGTCGCAATCACCGCAAAGAGATTTCGCGTTCGATGAGATCCTGATCCAGTCGAAAGATGGGAACCTGATCCTCACCGGGCATCCCCGGCGCGGCGCGCTCTATGCCGTGTACTCCTTCCTTCAGGATGTCGTCGGCGTGCGATGGTGGACACCGGAGGAAACGTTCATCCCGAAGAAGGAATCACTCAAGATTCCGGACGATTTGAACATTTCCTACGCGCCAAAGATGATCTCCCGTGAAATGTATCATCGTTGGGTGCAATCCGGCGTTTTCTCGGCGCGAATGAAGGGAAACGGCAACATCCCTGCGGAATACGGCGGCAAAGTGAGCATCATCCACTTCGTGCACTCGTTCTACAAAATCATCCCGCCGGAAAAATATTTCGACAAACATCCCGAGTGGTTCAGTGAAATCAAGGGGAAGCGGACGAGCGATCACGCCCAGCTCTGTTTGACGAATGACGAACTGTGCAAGGAAGTGACGAGCAACGTGCTCGCGACATTACGCAAGAATCCCGATGCGCGCTTCATCGACATCAGCCAGAACGACTGGCGCAAAAACTGTACCTGCGAGAAGTGCAAGGCATTGGACGAAAAGGAAGGCTCCCCCGCCGGCTCACTCGTGCATTTTCTGAACAAAGTCGCGGCAGAGGTGGAGAAGGAATTCCCGGACGTGCTGGTCGAATCGCTCGCGTATCAGTACACGCGGAAACCGCCAAAATTCGTGAAGCCGCGGGACAACGTGCTCATCCGCCTCTGCACGATTGAATGCTCTTATATCCAGCCTCTCACAGGTGAACAGAACAAGAAGTTCGCCGAGGACATGGAAGGATGGAGCAAGATCGCGAAGCATCTGTTCATCTGGGATTACGTCACGAACTACACCGACTACATCGGCCCCCATCCGAACCTTCGAGTGCTTGCGCCCAACGTGCGCTACTTCGTCAAGAATGGCGCGGTGGGGCTGTTTGAGGAGGGCGAAGGAGACGACTTTGCCGACATGCGAAACTGGGTGTTGATGCGGCTGATGTGGGACCCATCGCTCGATGAAAACAAACTGTTTTACGATTTCTGTGAGGGATACTACGGGAAGGAAATTGCCCCGTTCATTCACGAGTACTGGGACGTGCTGATCAACCAGGCGGAGAAGACCAAAATATACCTGGGATGTTTCAGGATGACGTCCGAGCAATGGATTGATCTCGAAACGCTCAGCCGCGTCACGGGCATCATGAACAATGCCGTCCAGAAATCGCGCGAGGTCTATGGCGACCGTTCCGCCGAGTTGCGACGCCTGCGCAAGGCGAAAATGGCGATCGATCATGTCTGGCTTTCGCGTTACTACCCGCTGCGATGCGAATCGCGCGAGAAACACGTTCCCTTCCTTGGCCCGAAAGACCCGTTGAAAGCCGTGACGGAATTTGTCGAGCTATGCCACAGCAACAAAACAAAATCGCACAACATCTCGGACAAGACCGCGAAGGAGTTTGAGACGTATTTGAGCAATCTGTCGAAGATGTTCACGTCGCGGAAGTATCCGCCTGAAATGTGCAAGGACATTCCCGAAGACACATGGATTGTTTTCGACGACGCGTTATTCAGCAACTACAAGGATGCCGCAACACGCGTCGAAGACGCCAACGCCTCGGATGGATGGACGACGCGAATGACGACGAAAGTTGACTGGAACACCGGATACAGACCGGCCGTCACGGGCAAATTCCATGTTTACGCCAGCATGCGATGCGACGCGACCATCGACACGGGCAAAGCCGGTTCGCTCGGCGTGTACAATTTCAAGAACAAGCGCGGGCTCGTCAGCAAACCGCTCAAAGTCGAGAATCTCAAGGGAGACAAGTATCGCTGGATTGACCTCGGCGTCGTTGATTTCTCTGCGGGCGCGGGAATCTGGTTCGCACACGGACACGTTCCCGAAGTGCAGGCGCTGTATGTCGACCGCGTGGTGCTAATCGCGAAGTAGTGTTCTCTGCGAGCCGGTGTAAACAAGAACTGCGCTGGCGTTTGGCGCGCTCTTCAGATCGTCCGAAGACGGGTGCCGGCCTGCGAACCGGCTGCCTCATCCACGAGCTGGCATCAATTGTGGAAAACCGTCACCGAGCGGAAGATATCCAAAAGACGTTTGTCGCCAGTCGTGTTCTTGGTGGTTCCGTAATGCCCGGTCTTCGGATTGGTGCTCATGAACTTCCTCGTCGTCGCGGGCAGCGCGTTGTAGAAGGCAAAAACGCTGCTCGGAGTGCAAAGCTCATCCGCAAAACCCGTGCAGACGTAAATGTCACATTTGATGCGAGGAGCAAAGTTCACTCCATCGTGATACGCGAGTGTGCGCGCACGGCGGAGATCCGCCTCAATGCGCGCGATGGATTCCTTGCCGTGGTAGAGGGCCGCCGCATCACGCCCCTGCTTGTAGCCGTTGTATTCGCAACTGGCCGGCACGCTCGCCACCGCCACTGTCACATCACGATCCAACGCAGCCGCCGCAATCGTCTGGATGCCGCCCAAACTGCCACCGCGCACGATCAGTTCCCTGCCATTCCATTCCGGACGGCTCTTGACGAAATCAAGCGCGCGCATCACCCGGAAGAACATGTCGTGACCGAACCAGGTATCGCGATCCGTGTCACCGGCCCTCCCTCCTTCCTCATACCAGGTGCGGGACATCTGTTCGTATTCCTTGTCCGTCTTGCCGGTCGGCAAACCGTGCCAACTGGCATACAAGGAGAGAACACCTTTGGATGCTGTCTCAATCGCAGTCTTTGGGGATGCGTCCTTCCACACCATGCTCAGATAGTCCACGCAGGCAGGCAGACTCTTTGGCCTTGCGTTCACGGGAACGGCCAGATAACCCGTCACTGGAGTGCGGCCAAGGCATTTGATCTCGACGGCGTAACACCTGACCTTGCCCTGAAAAGCCTTGGGGACATCGATCTCGGCCAGCTTCGGATCGAGCGGCACCTGGTTGAGCTTGGCGCGGCAGGCATCCCAATAGGCGTCGAAATCCGGGGGGCGGGAATCAAGCGCCTTGATCTTGTCGGCATCGTACATGGCGCCAATTTCGCCCACGATGCTGGGTTTCATCTTGTGTCTGCAAAACCCCTCACCCTTGAGCGGCTGGCCATCCTTGCCAAGGATCTCGAACCCGAAGAAAAGCCACCCTGGACGGTCCATCGACGCTTTGATCGTCACAGCCTTGCCGTCACAAGCAAACTCATCCCGTCTCAAGATATCGCGCTCACGTTTCACGGTGCAGCGCAGTTTTTCCCCCACGGCAGGCTTGCCATCCTTCATCAGGGTCGCGGTGCACACCGTCTCTTCGCCCACCTTATAGAATCCATCGGCCTTGTCCAGGCTGACGTCCAGAGAGTAGCCGGCGAATGCGGCTGACGCCATTGCCAGGAATCCAATGATCAACATTCCGGATTTTATGAGGGTGGTTTTCATTTGGGCTCGAAACACGTGTGCGTGAGATTTGTGGTCAGGTCTGCCTGCGATGCATCGTAGGCCGGTCTAAAGGCCGGTCAAGGTCAAATCCCGCTTGTCGTCAGCAAACGCATACCGGGTTCGGAAGGCGGATCTTCGGGCGTTATCCGATTCGGCGAGACACGCGAGCCGGGTTTTCTGTTGCGGGTTTGTGACAGGTCGTTACAGTGCGTTTGTCCGAGAAGAGCCATGGCCACACTGGCTGGAAACACGAAGCTGCAAAGCCACCGTCATGGCAGCAAAAACAGATGTTTCAACAAAGGAGCGCAGATATGAATCGTCGTGAGTTCTTGAAAACGGCATCAACACTGGTCGGATTGAGCGCATTGCCGCCAGGAAGCTCGTTTTCTTGTGCCGCAGAGGTGAAGTATCCCGCCTACGAGAACAATCTGCAGGATCGTCTTTGGATGTGGGGCCATGATCCGGGGGCTTACGATGGGCCCAAAGGAGTTTACAACATTCCGTTGAGCGCACCGATGAGCATGGCGGAAGGCATCAAATCGATGGGAATCCCGAATGTCTGCGTGATCCGCGGCGGCACCCCGAAGGAGGAGTACCGCAAGCAGTTCAAGGATGTGAAGCGAATCGCCTGGAACATGTCCGGCGGGTCCAACAAGTCCTATCATGCATTGAAAGACTATGTGTTTGGCTTGCGGGACACGACGCCGAATCTCACCGGCTATTATCTCGATGACTTCTTCCGTTTTGGCGACAAGCCGAAGTTCAACAAGAACTCCGAGACCGAGGCGGCTCCCGCCGCTCTTTCCCTGGATGAAATGAAACAACTCCATGAAGAGACGGTCGCCTACAAACGCCGTCTTGACCTCGCGATTGTTTTGTATACCCACCAGCTATATCCGGCGATCAAGCCGGTCATGAAGTACGCCGATGTCGTTTCGCTCTGGATATGGAGCGGCAGCGACATTCAGAAGATTGATGCCAATTTCAAGAAGTACCGTTCCCTGGTTCCGGACAAACCGACGCTTCTCGGCATTTACATGTGGGACTTTGGCGGCAAGAAGGAATTGAGCAAGGACTTCATGGTCAAACAGCTTGATTATGCCCACAGGCTCTACAAGGAAGGGCAAATCGAAGGTCTGATTTTCCACTGCACACCGCTTTGCAACAAGGGGCTCGCGGCCGTCGATTATGCCAGGGAATGGATCGCCCGGCATGGCAAGGAAGGCCGGTAGAAACGTTGTTCGAGCGCGATTTGACCCTGTGATGGATGGAGCCAGTGGCCCCGCCCCCGGCAGATGCCGTTGATGATTCAGGCAACCGTTGTGCGTTAACGGCGTTGGACGGAAGCGCGGTGCGCTTCTGCGAACTTGATGATCTGGTTCATCATCTCCACGCACTGGACCGGATAAAGGCCTGAGGCGGATTCGGCGGAGAGCATCACGTGATCCGTGCCGTCCAGGATCGCGTTGGCCACATCGCACACTTCGGCGCGGGTCGGGATCGGATGTTCAGTCATGCTTTCGAGCATCTGCGTCGCAGTGATCACGAACTTCTTCGCCCGGTTGCATTTGCCGATGATTCTCTTTTGGACGAACGGTACCTCGTAGACGGGAATGGAGATTCCCATATCCCCGCGTGCCACCATGATGCCCTCGCAGACGGATATGATTTCGTCAATGTTCCGGATCCCTTCCCGGTTCTCGATTTTGGCGACGACACCGCAGGAGTGCGCGTGCCCTTTCAAATAGTCCCGCAAGTCGAGAATATCCTGCCTGTCTCGGACGAAGGACTGCGCGATGTAATCCACCTCGTGCTCAACGCAGAACCGGATGTCCTCCTTGTCCTTGTCCGTCAGTCCCTGGACGTCCAGTTTTACGCCAGGAATGTTGATCCCCTTGTGTTCCTTGATGGCGCCGCCGACAACCACACGGGTCTTGAGTTCCTTTTCGCTCCGGGTTTCGACCACAAGCGCGATGTTGCCGTCGTCGATGTAGACATGCTGTCCCGGCTTGATCGGCTTGAGAGACCCCGCCCAATCGAACGGAATCCGATCGCCTTCCCCTTGAATGCTCTCGGTTGTGAGCCACAGTTCCTGCCGTTTCTTCACCAGGACTGGTTTCTTGTCCTTGAGCCCGCCGATCCGCATGCGATACCCCTCCAAGTCGCCCAGGATGCGAATGTGCCGGCGGTATTTCTTGTTCAGATCCCTCACCATGCGAATCTTCTCGAGGTGCTCATCGAGTGTCCCGTGAGAAAAATTGAGCCGGGCCACATCCATCCCGGCGCGCATCATCTGCCGAAGGACACCCTCCCTGGCCGACGCGGGACCCAGCGTGCAGACTATCTTTGTCTTCGTCATGGGAAAAACCTACAGGTATTGGATCAACTGGAAATACTGTTTATTTGCTTTGATGGGTATCGTCTGCCTGTGACCGATGGTCTTCGATTCGAGTCCAATGTTGATCATGGCATGTGCACCTTTGGTTTTCGCGATATAGATGACCGTGGCAACAGCCTCCAGATACTTTTTGGAGGCTGTTTCGGTGCCGTCCTCGATCCACTCAAACTGGATGCCGCACAACACATGGTATTTTCGTTCGGGAGCTCCTCCGCTCCATATAGGTATTCCGTGCGATTCCTCCACCATCCCTCCCCGGCCCCGGCACACAGAGGGACCGCGGTACGTCATTTCAGTGATATCCGTGTAGCTTCTGCAACTGGTGCAAAAGACCGAAAGAACCGCGATGGTGATTGTGACGATATTCTTCACAAAATGGTGGCTTAAAACATTGGAAACAGGCCGATGCTCAGGAAACAGCCCTCGTTGAAACATCACCGGGAAAACCGCTTCCCGGCCTGCTCGGTCTGCCTCACAAAATGCGCGACTGCTCCGTTGCTCTCGGCTGCCACAACTGCTTGCCATCGTTTGAACGCAATGTCGAGTTCAAACGTCCTTCTGCCAATGAGCTTGACAGCTGTTTCGCTGCCCGGCAGCTTTCAACGCCATTGGCTGCTGCTTTCGACCCTGTCTCTTGCTTGAAACTTTTTGACCCATGAAAAACATCGCCGGAAAAGGAGTGCAAACGCACATGCGAAAACGGGTGATCACTGCGAGTCTGCGTTTGACCGTTTGCCTGTTCTGCTTCGGTCTCGCGCACAACCCCGCGACGGCGGGGAATTTCACGTCCAACCGCGCGCCGTTGCAGTCCCAGCCCTATGTGAGCCTGCCGCCGGGCGGCGTCCAAGCGACGGGCTGGCTGAAACACCAGCTTGAATTGCAGCGGGATGGCCTTACGGGCAACGCGGAAGAACTCTACGCCGACATCGGTCAAAGCGACTGGATTTCGGGCAAAACACAAGGCGGTGAGTATGCATGGGAACGAGGCCCGTATTACGCCAAAGGGTTGATCTCTCTTGCCTTTGTTCTGGACGATGCCGGACTGAAGGCCAAAGCGGGGAAATGGATCGATCAGGTCATCAAGAGCCAGAGACCCGATGGCGATTTTGGCCCCAAGAAACGCAACTGGTGGGCGAATATGATTGTCCTTCACTACATGCGTGATTACTACGAGGCGACCCATGACACACGCGTTCTGGATTTCCTCGGCAAGTACTTTCACTTCCAGATGAAGACGCTGCCGGGACACCCGCTGTGCAAGGATTCCAAGTGGGCGCAAGCGCGCGGCGGGGACAATCTTGAGATTGTCATCTGGTTGTACAACCTGCAGGGAGGCAACGAGTTGCTTGGACTTGCCAATCTTCTGATGGAACAGACCGGACAATGGGAACAGTACTATGCGGATGGAACGGGCATAAACGCTTATCCCGAACATATCGTCAACGTAATGCAGGGCCTTAAGACGCCCTCGTTGATGTACTTGCTGTCCCGCAAGCAATCTCATCGCGATGGTTATTGGAACGCCACAAAAGCGGATGGCTGGCTGATGAAAAAGTATGGCCGGGTGGATTCCATGTTCAACGGAACCGAGGGTTTGACTGACCGGAGTTCCACGGAGGGAACAGAACTCTGCGCCATTGTCGAGCGCATCCTGAGCTGCACGGTGGCCATCGGAATACTCGGGGATGCCGATATTGGCGATCAGCTTGAAACAGTGGCTTACAATGCCCTGCCGGCCGCCTTGTCTCCCGACATCAAAGGCCTGCGTTACTACTCATTACAGAACCAACCCAAATGCACGGATGAGGATTTGGGATTTAAACAGAATGGCGCCGCCAAGAGTTCGATCTGCCCGAGTCCGCATTCCGGTTTTGGCTGTTGCCGGAGCAACTTCCATTTCGGCTGGCCCAAGTTCGTTCAGAACATGTGGATGGCGACAGAAGACCGTGGTCTTGCCCTTATTGCGTATGGTCCGAACTGTGTTACAGCGAAGGTCGGCACAAAAGGCGAGAGGGTATCCATCAAGCAAGATACCGGGTACCCATTCCAGACAGCGTCCACTCTAACCGTTATCGCAGACAAACGGGTCGCCTTCCCTTTGAAGTTGAGAATCCCCGCGTGGTGTTCCGCGCCAGACATACGCGTGAATGGGCAGAAGCTCGAACATGTCAACCCGGGAAGATTTTTCGAGATCGTGAGAACCTGGCAGAACGGCGACGTCGTCAAGCTGGACTTCCCGATGACTCCCAGGGTTTCGCACTGGATCAACAACTCGGCGGCGATCACTCGTGGTCCCTTGGTTTACTCGCTGCTCATCGAGGAGAAGCCTTGGAAAAGCACCAAGGACTTCAATGGCAACATGTATCACACCTACGAGATCAGGCCGGCCAGCGCCTGGAATTACGCTCTGCTTCTCAAAAATACCGATATGCCTGAGATTGAAACCTCCGTTTCCAACACAATACCTCTGCAGCCTTTCAAGACCCCGGATGCGCCTGTCCGGCTGAAGCTCAAGGCTTTCAAAACCAGCAAAGACGGTTGGGGAACCTATCGCGAAGATTTCCCCGCCCGCGCAGTGGAACCACCGGTCAGCCCCGTTGAGGCCCCCGGAACCGCCGAGAACATCACCCTAGTGCCTTACGGCTCGACTGGAATTCGTGTCACCCTTTTCCCGTGGGCGAAGAACTGAAGTCTCGCGCCAAATCAGAAATACCGCCAGCGGCAAGCCCTCTGGGAAGTTGAAGCCGGGATGCTGCTTTGACCCATTTGGGCGTAGCTGGCAGCCCATTGCCAACGTCCTTGCATCTTTGGGTTGCGATGGGTTTTGGCATGGCTGACGCGTTTATTTGCGATTTGTGACGGCTTGCGACAGAAATCTGTGATAGATTTTAGCAAGATCTGGTATTCACAGCTTTTCGAAATTACGTAATTGCAATATTCAACCCATTCGTGGAGCGGCCTCAGTTTTCACCGCTTCCACTGTTTTCACCCCTCTTGCGAATCGTTCGTTCGTAGCGCCATCTGTCACTCGATCTTGGCCGGCGGCTTGCCAGGCTCGCTGCATGATTTGACCGGGTTGCGAAAACGAACAAATGACGGTGACACCGATCACAACCCTTCTCCTTCACCCAACTGGATATAGCACATGCGTCAAGGAATAAAGCCATCCCATGTCCTCTGCCTCTACCCCTATGTGAAGGAGGTGCCCATTTACGAGTTTTTCCCGCCCATCGGTCTCGAATATGTCGCGACCGCTGTCAGCGATATGGTGAAAAGCATCAGCATCGTGGATTCCAGATATGTAAAGGACCCGATGAGTTGTTTCACTTCTTCGATTGATACCGCTCTGGTGAGCGTGAACTGGAATTATACATACGATGAAGTCTGCTCGGTGATACGGCAGATCCCATCGCATATCAGGATCATCGTGGGAGGAAGGCAGGCCACGGATTGCGTCGAAGACCTGTTCCAGAGGTGTCCGAATATATCCGTCATCGTAAGGGGCGAAGGTGAAGCCACCACAAGGGATCTTTTCAGCGGGAGACCCTTGGAAGAAGTGAAGGGGATCTCGTACGTGAACGACGGAAAGGTCGTTCATAACGAATCCAGGCCCTTGTCTCCCGTTAGCGATGCAAAAAGACCGGACAGGAAACTCAGGACAACGGCCTACCGCGCCACCATCAGGGGGATTGACTTGGGGTTGAGTTTCGACGCCGTCATGAGTTCCCGGGGATGCCCTTACAAATGCAAGTTTTGCACCTTCAAGCTCAACCCTCTGGGACAGATGCGGACATGGGAGGCGAGAAGTCCCGAGTCCACCGTTGAAGAAGTTGAAGCCTTGGATGCGGATTTTGTCGCGTTTGTGGACGACAATTTTTCCGCCGACATGGACAGGGTTGAGGCCATCTGCGACCTCATTATTGCCAGAGGGATCAAGAAGATGTTCCTGTGCAACGTGAGGATTGACATCGCGCGGAGACCTGCATTGTTGGAGAAGATGAAAAAGGCGGGGTTCAAAGTCCTGATGGTAGGGCTGGAATCAGCCCAGGATAAGTCGCTGGTGGCAATGCAAAAGGGCTTTAAGACAAACACCGTGAGGGAGGCCTTCAAGGTGATCGCGCGGTCCGGCATGTTGGTCAACGGATATTTCATTATCGGGGTCATCGGTGAGAGTGAAGACGAGATGCTCATGATCGCGCCCTATGCCAGCGAGATAGGGCTGGATTTTATTTCACTCAACAGGCTCCGGTGGGAGAAATTCTCCCCGTTGGAGGATATCGTTAAAGCGACACCTGGATATTACATAGGTCAGGACAATGGGATATACTCAGAGAAGTATGGCCGGAAGGAGCTGACCACCATCCTCAAGAGGATTCATCGGGAGTTTTACAGCCCCGGCCATGTCATGCAGATTTTGGGAAAGGCACTCAAGCTGGGCGTCCTTTCGCCTCGTCGGCTGTTCACATTGCTATACTATGTGCCCTACATTCTTCTTAAGACGAGCGCAAGCAAACGAAGATTAAAGAAGATGATGAAGCGGTGATCCGCAAAAACCGGCTGCCAAACCCGATTCACGTTTATCCCACACGGAACGAATCAGAACAAAAGATGATGCGCTTGGGGGGCTACCGTGGGAGGTGGTTGCAACCATCCGCAGACGACACCCGCTCTCATGGCCGCGCCTCGAACAATCTTGCCATGGGCTTGAAAGCGTGCCAATGTCCCTTTCGCTGAAGAAATGCCTGTCGGGGCGTAGCGCAGCTTGATAGCGCGCCTGCCTTGGGCGCAGGAGGTCCCGGGTTTAAATCCCGGCGCCCCGACCATTTTGACAGGGGGAACCGTGTCGCCCCCCCCCCTTCGCATCCCGCTACGCACTCGCTCGCTTGATAAACACCTGAACTGCGAACAGCGATGGAAGATGTTCGGCACGGCCACAATCAGTCCCCATTGCACAACCGCCGACCGTCAAATTCCGGTCATTTCTGCCACACACAGCGGCCCCTCTTGTGGTATTGCCAAACAGGTATACGTTACTCTCATAAGGTTGACCATGAATGCTTCGGTATTCTGCCTCCACTGCGGTCAGTACCTGCGGTTCGACGAGGTCAAGGGGGGATCGGTGGTGCCATGTCCCAGATGCGGGACACGGCTGAGGGTTCCCACACCGTCACGTCCATATCTCGAACCCGTGCCGAAAATACCATCGATTTTCATCGCCATGCGAATGCTCCTGCACATGGCGTTCTTCGCTGTGCTGGTCTACCTGTATTACGAAGGCGGGGTCGCTGGAAGGCTTTGGGCTTGGCTCCAACGCATCCGCTATTTTCTCCCTTTTTGATCCTTCATATCCGCATGTTCTCAACAAACATCTTTCGTCCGGGAAATCAGATACTCTCCACCGATGACAATAACACCTGGAAACAGTTGTCCAAAGGTCCCCTTCAGAAGAACGTTCTAGTGCTGGGAGCTTCGTCGAGGGAGAAGAGGTGAAGGAGTTCCTTTCGGTGACGCCATGAGCGCTGCGAACCATTTCGCAGCCATCCTTTCCATGCCCACCTGGTTGGGGTGAACGCCATCAGGCAGGAGATCATCGGTCGTGATTGCAGCATGCATGTCCACGAGTGTGATGCGCTTGCCTGCGGCCTGCTGCGCGGCGACAATCGGGGGCAACGAGGCGTTGTAGGCATCCACCTTCTCCCAACCTGCGCGGGGTGCTTTCTGCGGGAGGATGGTGGCGACAAAAAGATGAGCGCCGCTTGTTTCGCCGATGGTGCGGATGAGCTTGTCGCGTGCCGGCGCATCGAAACCGTTCGCTCCGGACATAAGCAGAATCACGTCCGGCTGGTATTTCTTCAACACGTCAACGATGCCGGCAACCTTGATTTCTTTGATGCCTCGTGCCGCGAGCACATCGGTCGGTGTGGGCACGACTCCGCCCGTGAGGATGCGGGCGTTGCTAAAGCCCGCGAGTCCGTGGTGATCGGGGTCGAACATCGGATCAACAACTCCGTCACGGCCAAAGGCGGCGTAGTTGAGTTCACCGACGAAATCATAGGCGACGCCCGCGGCGCGGAGTTTGTCCTGGAGTGCTTTCCGCCAACCACCGCCCTGCGGATTCGGCAAGCCAGTGGCTTTGCCGTTTGCCTGCGCGAGGTAAGAGCCTCGCGTGATGCTGTCGCCGAGGGGTAAGATACGCAGGAGCTTTTCAGGCGGCACGGCGACGCTCTTCGGCTCGGCTCCCTGCAACACGGCCAGCGGAACCAGCAGCAATGTAATGAGGAGGATGAGGGTGGGGTTCATGCCGGTGTCTGGAAGGGTTAGTGAGCAGTTGGGATGACGTGGACATCGTCTATTTCGATGCCCTTGGCACCTCCGTTCTGCATCCAGAGCAATTTGCGTTTGATTGCGTCGAAGTTGGGACGCTTCAGGGTACGAGACCAAATCCTGCCAGCGACGGACATCACCACCGACTCGCCCGAGAAAACGAGCTTCACCTCGCGCCAGATGTTGGCGGAGAGGTCAACTTTCTCGGCTGGGAAGTGCTCGTTGGTGCGGAAGGCTCCGCTGACCGGGTCGGCTTCGCGGGTGTTCTGGCGCTGGGGGTGCTTCGGATCCTTGGTGTGGGCGTCAACTTCCAGAACGATGGAGTCACGCAGGATTTTCACGCGGAGCATGTGATCGACACTGCCGTAACCGTCGTCCCCGTCCACGAAGAGCCAGAGCATGCCGTCGGAACTCAGGTGGCGATAGCGAAAGGAGATGGTCAAATCCTTGCCGTCCAGTGCGAGGTAGACCATCGGCGGGTATTTGCCGCCACTGCTGCCGTGGGTCCACATCACTCCGTCACGGATCTGCGTGTTTTTGTTGGGCAATGGCGTCAGGAAGCGCTTCGCGTCGAAGTCCGTGCCGAACGTCTCATGAACCGAAAACGTTTCCGAGGGCACAGCGGATCCGGCCAGCAGCATGACGATGAACATCAGTAACACATTTCGTTTCATGGTCGCCCCTTGGGCCAACGCATTGCGAGTTTCGAACCAGAATAATAAGGCCGATGGGCTGCAAATCCAGCTCGCAATGAAAGTGTTGTGGAAGGAATCGATGATTTGAACGGCATTGACCGGGATATTGGAAAGAAGACCCACCTCCAAGTGTTGATGCAAGGTGCCGCGAATAAATAAAATGGTGGAGGCGGTGGGAATTGAATCCGTTCTTTTGGGCCGAATTTACGGGAATTGCGGGGTTTTTGAACAGTCGAAAAATCCAAAAAACGTAGGTTGGACCCTTCTTTTGTCACGTTTTGTCACGGCCTCGTGGAGGTGGGTATATGACCCACCCCCACGTGACCGGATCGGATCAGGGACGATCCAGTTTTGACAACGCAATCAGTCTAGGCTTCGGCCCTTGGTTCTCCGTTTGCAAACGGAGCACGTCGGTTTCCTTGAATCTAACCGCACCGCCTATTCGCACGATGGGAAGTTCCCCCGACTGGGCGAGCCTCTCAACCTTGCTAATGCTGATGCTCAAACGACTAGCTACTTCTGCCTTGCTCATCAACTGCGGCACCATGTTCGCCGGTGCCGCGTCTTCCATCTCCACCACTACATACTCAGCCTCGTGCCGAACTCGGCACGATTTACAGGTGACCGTCATCATACCTATGCGAGGGATTGTCCTCTTCCAGCCGCAATCCCCGCCCTTTGTGGAAGAACGGGAGCAAGGTCACCACGAAGCGGACTGATCCAAATACAGGCTGGCAAAGGCCGGTCAATTTGGTGTTTTATTCACGAAGAAAGGCGCGATCGTGAAAAAACCTCACCCGCAACCAGCAAAGCCGATAGATAGGCAAGCGCTAGCTGATGGCCTCGATATGTTGAACGATGAGGGCGAGGAAATGTCGGAGGGCCATGCTTGGGAAGATAACGCTCGCGTTCCCACAGTGCCCTTCTATCTGCCCGAAGAGCAGGAAGAGGATGGCGGGGGCGACAAAGACGAACGGAAGATCTTGGAACGCGACGAAGCAAAGGCGTGGTTGCAGAAAGCCATGTTTTCGCCTCTGCGACAGGAATTCATTATCGCGAGAGTTTTCGACAGTTTGAAGGAGCCAGGGGGACTCGCGGACCGTTTCAAAAAAAAGGTCGAGTTTATTCAGAAACAGCTTAACGATCCGGCCATTAGAACCTACACTGCCATTTTGCGTCACTGTCGGCGGCGTTTTGTGCCACTGCCTCCCTTAGATCATAATGAACTGGGTTGGGAATTCACGCCTATCAGAGGTTTTCCGCTGCCGATTTCCAAGATGCTGGCAAAGCAACTCCTAAAACCTGCCAATCTACAACCGGAGGAAAAAGTCTGGACTGCTGGCAATAATTGCATCCCTTGGAGCCGGGCGATCACAAATCTATACGGTCTCAAGATTGAAGGCAGTAGTGATGACACGCTTGAGGTCGGGATCGTATACGATGTCGGCTTTAAAATGCCGCCCAAGACTGCACAAGAAGTAATTGAATTGATTAAGACGCAGCCCGCACTGCTCTTGCACGACGAGTCAAAACAACTTCGGGAAGCGTTTGTAGACATTTTGGAAGCGGCAAACTACGGCGACTCAGCTCGACGTGTCAAAGGTATCGTTCCCTCCGGCACTCGAAAAGAGGTTATGGTTTTTGCCACGAAGGCCCTTAAACCGTTAGCGTCCGCACAGGCAGGGAATCGAGTGAGCTATCCCATTGGAATCCTGAGTCTGGTTCTTCGGTTCTTTTGGGGGAGAGTCTCGGAGCTTCAAGAGAGGTGGAAAAGACGAGAACCCGCCAAGGGTGAGGAGATTGCGGGAATCGCTCGTTTTCGGGAACTGCACGGGAAAGAGTTTGCAGACATTACGGACACGAGATTACTGCTGATTCTTACGGGGGAGGCAAAAACAATTGCCGCAACATTGGCAGAAGAAGCAACCGGCCTCAGTGCGGAAGCTTTTCTGCGAGCACAACGTGATTGCGCCAAATTGAAGAATAAGCCAGCCGCGTAGCCCTTTGGGCTGTTTATCGACATGGAGGCGAACACCTGAGGTTCGGCCTAGGGACCAATTCGACTGCCGGTTTAATGCGTGGGGAGAAGGGGGCTGCTTGTCTGCTGTCCATTAGGCCGGTAATTCCCACAACGTCTCCGTTACAGTTCCTAAGCCGTAATTCTCCTGCTGTTTATGCACAAGATTGACCAGTAACAATGTCTCCTAGCTGACCAAATCCTCGAAACTCGTAGTCGTTCTCTTTCGACTCACGCCTATCAACGGGTCGCCAGTCGCTTCTTTCCGGCTCCTCCGTTCGCAGTTCTGCCGTATCCCCCCCAGGTTGTGGGAACAGAGTGACCATTCCCCCGATAGATAGAGACTGCATGCGCGGCGTGGTGCTGCGAACAAGCGGCCTCGGAAAAGGAAAAAGTGAAAAACGGAAACAATAGAAAGTTGGGCAGCGAACATGGTTCGACCGCCGCGCAAGCCGCGGTTTCCAATGCCGCGGAATCGCGCGAAACGAGCAACGCGACTAGCGCCGCTGTGGAGGCGGAACAACGTGCATCGACAACGTCGAATCAACCAGCAACTGCCCCTGCCACAGGAGGCGGTGGCGACATCATTGTCGCACACCCAGACCTGAGCGCCAAGGAACGGAAGACGGAGTTGAAGCGGTGCGAGAAGATCATCGCCGGTGGCTTCCAAGGCGCGTGGGAAGCGGGAAAGGCGTTGATTGCTATCAGGGATGGGAAGCTCTACTTGGGGTCTCACGACACGTTCGAGGACTACCTGCGCGACCGGTGGGGCATGGGGCGATCCCATGGTTACCGGTTAATTGCAGCCAGCGAGGTTGCGGACATCCTGTCTCCAACTGGAGACAGGGCGCAGCTTCCTGCTCATGAGAGCGTGCTTCGACCATTGGTTGGCTTGAAGGCCGAGGACGCACAGGCAGCCTGGAAATCTGCTGTCGCCAAGGCGGGAGACGGTCGTCCGGTTACCGCAAAGCTCGTGAAAGCGGCGGCGGCTGAATTCACGCCGATCAAGCCGAAGAAAACTACGACTCCTGCGGCTCAGCCCAACGGCGCGGAAAAGGCCAACGCGGAAAAACCCCATCCGGAGGATGGAGAAGAGGAGGAACAGGAAAACGACAAGCCTTTGGATGTCGTTGAGTTGAAAAAGGCTCTTGGGCTGGTCAATGACATTGATCGACAGGTTCATGAAGGGGTGAACCGTAATACGATCCGGAATCTCGTGAACCAACTGCGACAGATCCTCATGGATCTGGCGGAGGACGCGCAGGGCTAACCAACGGGTGGCGCGGTCGTGCGTGAGAGGCATCGAACCCCACGCACGGCCACAGCCGCCGGATACACACCATAAATAATAATCACACAACGAAGTAATCGGTCCGGGCAGTCAGAGACGGCTGCCCAGACTACATGAAAGAAACCACTCTATGAGCAAGAGCAAGATCAAGCGCAAGAAGCAAAATATAAATCAGGTCGACCAAGTCGCCCAAGCCAAGACCCTGGCGGAAGGCATCGTCGGAACCGTGCACTGGACCACAGACACTTTGGGCCATTGCACCTGCCCCGACGAACACTTACACAAGGCAAAGAGCGCCAGCCAGGATTGCAGCATCAAACTGGACGGCATGCCCAAGATCTCGTGCTTCCATCAGGACTGCAGGGACCCGGTTGCCGATACCACCGAACAACTCCGGACCGCCTTGAAAGACGCTGGGATTCGTTTCGACGCGCAGGATTACAAGAAGAGCAAGGACGACAAGGCGCGGATCGAGGCCATTCGCAAGATGGAGCGTCTCCACAAACGGACCGTGGCGCTGCAAGGTCGCGTCTTCAAGATCCACCGTTGGCCCTACGCCGATATTATAAAGGCGGCGCCAGTTCCGGCGAACGGCAAGCCCTCTGAGCACTGGAAGCTGCTGCTTAAGCTATTCAAGCCTGGCGACATCGTCTGGATTGGCGAGAAGGATGACAGCGGAAAAGCGCAACACGCGAAGCACTTCAAGAGGGCCCAGGATTGGCTGAACGAGAAGAAGCCCTTCGGCCCCTTCATCTGCCCGTCTGCATTCAAGCCCGGCAGTGTATCGCGCTGCAATGACTGTGTGTCTGTCCGCCGGTTCCTCGTGGTGGGGGCGGACACAATCGATCGTGACCAGCTCGGTGCAGTCTTCCGATGGCTCCGGGACAAGGTAAAGTTGCCGCTTCACGCGATTGTGGAGGCGGCAGACAAGTCGATGCAAGGCTGGTTCGAATTCCCTGGGGCCGCTCATGCCGACGAACTGCGGACGATCCTGCCTGCGCTGGGCTGCCAGGTTGATTTCTTCCGTCCGAGTCAGCCGTGCAATCTGCCAGGCTTCCCGGATGCAGAGGGAAGGCCAACGCGATTGGTTTACCTCGGGGAGATGAAATAATGAACAGGCCAAGCACAGTGTTGCCTCTGCCGGAGGTTTACTACGATCACCAGCGGAAGCAGTTCTACGTCCAAGACAAACAGGGGGACTGGATCATCTTCAGCCAGTGTGATGTCGAACGCTACTTGAGGGACATCGGCTATTCCATCAAGAGGTCTGGTTCCGAGAACTCCGAGGTGCACGACTGCATTCTCAACATCCAGCGTGAACAGAACATCGCCTACGCTGGATCGCTGGCGGGGTATTCGAAGGGCTGCTATGAAATCCAAGGCAACCGCATCCTCGTCACCACCTCGCCCAAGTTGATCGTGCCACAGCCGGGTGATTGCCCCCTCCTGCGCAGGTTGTTTGATGGACTGTTAATTGATGGAGCGACGGACCAGCGGCCCTACGTGTTTGGCTGGCTGAAGGTCGCCGTTGATTCTCTCTACTCGGGTGAACTGCGTCCTGGACAGGCGTTGGTATTGGCCGGCGTAAGGGACTGCGGCAAATCGCTGCTCCAGAACCTCATCACCATCATGCTGGGGGGCCGCTCAGCCAAGCCCTACCAGTTCATGACGGACAGGACCGCCTTCAACGCAGACCTGTTCGAGGCGGAGCACCTGATGATTGAGGATGAGCCAGCCTCCAAGGACATCCGCGCCAGGCGCGCCTTCGGCAATACGATCAAGCAGATCACGGCGGCCGACGTGCAGCGCTGCCATGCGAAGAACCGCCAGGCGCTCTCGTTGACCCCGTTCTGGCGGATTACGGTGTCAGTCAACAGCGAGCCAGAGAACCTCATGGTGCTGCCTCCCTTGGACGAAAGCATCGAGGACAAGCTGATTATCATCAAGGCAATGAAAGTACCGATGCCGATGCCCACGACAACGCCAGCCCAGAGAAAGGAATTCTGGAACAGGCTCATCCAGGAACTGCCCGCCTTTGTCCATCATTTGCAGACGATGGAGATACCTGAAACACTGAGGCACGGCCGGTTTGGCGTCATTCACTTCCACCACCCCGAACTCGTTGCAGCCATCAACAGTGAGTCGCCCGAAGAGATCCTTTTGGCGCTGATTGACGCCAGATGCTTCGATGAAGGCGATGCTGTATGGACAGGCACGGCGGAAGTCTTGACGGCCCGCCTGACCGACCAAAGCGCCAAGTCATCCCGTACGGCGAACCAACTGCTGTCCCACCCGTCAACGTGCGGCCACTATTTGGGCCGCTTGCGCACTCGTTACCCTCACAGGTTCTCTCAAGGCAGGGATCGCAATGCCCGGGTCTGGACCATTCACGCTCCAGATCATCTGCAGCCCCGGGAAGGGCAGGGGTGACACCGTCACAGTAGATCGCACGCTCCCATTGGTTGACACGACTCTGCCAGACTGCCAGATACTTTATACCCTCTATTCATTCATTTAATAACAACCCAACTACGTAATAATACCTATAGCTAATAACTACCTATGTAAGACGTGTAGAATAGTCTGGCAGTCTGGCAGTGGGTTGTTGACATGCGCTGTGGGTACCTGGGTCACATATCTTATTCCGGGTCTTTACTAAGTATGGCGCTTATAGTTAGGCCGTCCATTTGCCAACGTAGTACGTTGTGCTATATTAATACTCTATAGAGACTAGAGACTCTCTATAAGTGCAGTGAAGAGTCAGAGTAGATAGTCTCTTGACAGGTCGAGAGACCTGTGGTAAGTTGCAGTACGACTTAAAGCAGGACCGCTTACTTGTCCCGCCTAGATTGATGCTTCGGATGTTTCGAGCATCCCAACTTCAGATACCCCGTGCCGTATGTATTTATTACGGCGCGCTCTTGCACATGGACAGCAAGCGCCGCGTGCAAGCGATTCGAAGACTGCACAGCGTAATATGAACAACGTAACGAATAGTAATAACGGCGTCGGCAAAGCCCAGACCACGGTGGAGACAGGCGCAGCCACCAACAATGATACATTGGCAAAGACCGATGCTCCCAAGACAAGCATCGGAGATAAGAAGCCAGCGACCCCCAAGGGCAAATCCAAGAAACGCGCCAAGGCTAACCGCGCACCCATCATGGTGGACCAAGAAACAGCCGACAGGATGGCAATCGCAAGCGTATACGATGCTCTGTTGGGGCACGCCCCAGGTAACAGCGCTGGCGACAATGCAGGAGCAGCATTTGATTCAGTGACACTGATGGCACTGGAAATGGAAGCACGCAGGGAGGGAGGTGAAGCGTGGAAGGCAGATGAATGGGTGTCAATTGGGGACGGGTATATCCGCATGGACATGTATGAGGAGGCTCTTCACGCCTATCAACGCGCTTACGAAATAGCCCCGGAACAGATCTATACTCAGATGCAACTTGCTGCCGCCTACCTCGAGTTGGAAAGAGCAGACGAGGCTTACCCGTTGCTGATGGATGTAACAGAAGAGGAAGTTGAACAAGTGGGCTTCAAGTATTGGGTCACTCTAGCCAGGTGCTATTATCTCCTAGGTCGGCACGAAGATGTCAGAACCGCAGTAAAGAAAGCCTTGGAATATGAAGATGAACACCCCGAATGCAGGACACTACTTAAATTAGCGGGGCTCCTGTAACGGATCGAATACAGTAACGCGATAAGGATTCCTTGATGAGCGGAGCAAAAGGACCCATGAACAACGTGAAGATACAGCACTCAGCACCAACTATAGGTAAGGGTTCTTCCTCTCTCGATCATACACCCCTGGCCGCCGGGGGTTAACACGCGCGGCATCGTAGTAACTCGAAGGACAATACAATGAAAGACGAAGACAAATCACATACAGGGGCAGAACAAGGAAAGGGCTACTCTGGTGACCAGCCAGAGGACGGTGTCTCAAGCGCAAGTGACCGCAAGCCACATTACCTGAGCCCGCGCTACATACGGATGGCCGCGGTGATGATCATTGGGGAGTGCGTTGGTGGAAGGTTGCTAACTCTCCGGTTGCCGCTAACTGGAAAAGAATGCTCCGGTGGAACCGGGGTTGGAGAAGCCGATGGGCGCAACACCGAGCTGCAGTTCATACCCAAAGACGCAGCCACAACACTGCTTGGCGAGTACATTGAGACATGGAAGAGGCAAGTTGCTTCGGGTGAACTCACCAAGCTATTCGAGATGTATGGCGGCTGTGGATGTCAGTTGCTGGGCGCCACGCCAACTTCAGACTTCTGTGCGAGTAAACGGCGCGTGTTGTTGGCCGTGCTGAATGACCCGGTGGTTCATAGAGCCATCCTGATCTGCGCTGAATCACTGCACAAGGTAGTTGAACGAGAAAGCCCGTTCATCCTGCACAGGCCGCACATTGAGCGGCTGTGTAATACGTGTCTGGAGTTCGGTGAGCTGGTAGTGCCCACCGTGCAGGAAGATTGGATCACACAAATGTTAAGGATATACACGAAGGGATAAATGCTGCGTTGGGGTGGGGGGCGGATCCACATTCATACTGGCGTATTGCTATGAGCTGCGCAGGCGCCAGGGATTCCGCCCTCCACGTTTCAGCAAGAGACATCGATGAATACACATAACTATAGATTGCCCGGCCGCGGGCGAAACAATCGCGGCCAAAGACGTAAGAGTGAGAATAGCATTATGAAGAATACAAGCAACAAGGCAGTAGGCACCGGGACCAAACAAGTCCTGAACGTGGCGGACAGTGGTGCCCCCGCCAATGTTGATAGTGGAAAGACAACGAACGAAGAACATAACCGCGCCAAACGCTGGTTCCTTAAGATATGCGTAGAAGCTGGTATCTCCCCCAAGGAGTTCTGGCTGCTGGACGAAATGCTCGACATGCCGACCAAGTACTCCAGGAATCGTGGATACGCTCCCTGGGCGTTTACGGCGGAGCAACTGTCAGAGATGCTGGAGGACAAGCGCAGAATAGAGGCGCATGACAAGCGGTACGAACAGGTCTCACTGGCGGCCATTCAACAGGTGATGGACAAGCTCTTCGACGGACGAAAGCTCGATGCTGATCGTGTGATTTCGCATATCCACATTCACCGCGCCGGCCTCGATGAAGTCGATAAGGCTGGCCGCCAGGTTAGGTTGCCCGTCTACACGTTCTGGAGCAACCCGGAAGAGCGGAAGAATGGGTGTGCGAAATACAAGGCCATGACGTTTAGCGAGAAAGAGGTTCAGGAGGCTGAGAAGGAGATCAAGGCGGAGCTTCATGCAAGGTCCTGTGACGTTGCGGCCTATGCCCGGAAAGAAATGAGGAGAAAGCGGTCCAAGATCCGGGAGAACTCCCGCGTTGTACTGGACAAGGAATTCGAGGGCCTGAATGAGAGGGCGAGGGTCTTCCTTTGTCGGGATGAGTACTGGAACAACTACTCCCGGCGCCTGCAGAAAGAACATGGCATAACAGCCGAGGAGTGCAGAGTGTTGGAATGCCTAACGAGTCTTGACTGGCGCTGTGGCCATACGATGAATGACCTGGCGGCCTACGTTAACCAGAGCACGGCCAACAAACTCCATCCATCGAAGTGGCCAGAGGCAAAGTTCATCACCGGCGAGGAAGTTAGGGCGATCTTGCAGAAGCTTTGGAACAAGAAGGGTTCTGGCGGCTCAGTCGAGTTTGGCGATTGCTGGATATCCTGTGATGAATCCGCGCGGACAGACGAACACGGCGAGAGTGCAACACTCGATGGCTGTTCCATAAGCCCCAACTTCAATAACTGGTTATTGCTGGAACTCCACGCTTACGAGGCGGAGATCATCAGGGGCAGCCTGGTGAAGACGGCCTCGGGTGACTGGGTAATGCTGGATACAGGTGAGGTGGCGTTCAAGGGCGAAGCCAAGCCCAGTGAGCCACTGAAGGCTGCTGCTTAGTAAAACGAACGCAGAAGGATGCCCGGAACCAAAGTTGCTGTACTTGAACCCGGAGGCAGATGGAATTCCTATCGCGAACAGAATACCAAAGCCACAGGTGAGTGAGGATGTTGGCGTTGTTCTTCTCAAGGCGGCGTGATGCAACAAATGAGCGTTATCGAGTAACTAACTAGTCGGTAGGAGGCGGGCCCCAACCTCATGCTTCACTATGGACCAATACGGTTCTTCCATAGTGATGGGGGTCCGCCTTCCTATTTGTTGAAGATCAATCTACCAGGTCGTCCAAAGAAGCAGCATCCTTCATACGTTATAAGAGAGGTGCCGCTTTATCGTCGTCGGTACCCAATGTCACCAATTGGCGACACTCTCAAGAAGCCCATCCTGCCCCCGTCAGCCACACAGACCGACTATGGCATGGTCATGTGGGAATGGACTTGGTCGGAGACATCAATACGTGAATCCCCCTCCAACATCTTGAATAATCCTCAAAACAAGGCTGAAAGCGGCGATAGATGGGTTCTTACAGCTCTCTTCGTAAGTGTCTCATAAACTCACGGTTAAGAGCTGCCCTTACTCCGCACAGTTTCGATATGTTACACTGCTCTTATAGGGGGGCGGGTAATCACTCCTTTTCACACATTGGCACTTCCTGCGGTGCCGTTATGACGAGCAAGGGAGGAGCAAGAGCAATTCAACCTGGGATTCCGAAAGGATTTGATTTGAGGGGCCAAGATGAAAAGTATCACCGAGGCTGGAAGGGGTTGGCTTGCCACGTCCCTGACCTTGCCACCGTCGATGTGGGCCTGAACTGAGTTCGGACGGATTGTGGGATCTGTGGCGTCCGTCTCGTTGAAATATTGGTGACCGGGTGCTTTCTGTTTGATTGCCGATGCTATCTTCAGCGATTTTGATATGCTATGCAACCTCTGGAAGCTCGACTATTCTGAATGCCCAAGCAGCCGTTCGTGGTTTGGCTGAGTATCTGACACATGAAAGGCCAAATACGATGCAATGTCGAAAGGTTGGCACTTCCCGGAAGCGACCCTGTGGTGGGACATCTTTCCGAAGCGAGCTAAGAACGTGGTCTCCATGCGCAAACACAAAGTCGCAGCCTGATTCTCTGGCTGTCGAAACTCCCGCGTAAGCCAGCTTACGAAAGTTGAGGCGGAGCGGTTTTGGGCACGGCGACCGGCTTCGGGTTTACAAGTTACCCGTTAGTCGATAATCCGGACCTGTTGTTTCGCTAAGCCTAGTGCGAAACGCCCTCGTTGCGGCAAGGCCACGACAAGTCTTGAAACTGGCGGGCCTTGCCGACGGAGTTTGTCGCCGAAGCTGGAAAGAGCGCGGCGAACGTCCTGTTCATCGAGCGATGAGTCTCTAATCTTGCTCCGCCAGTCAATTGAAATATCACGGGGTATTGTCGCAATGAATTGGATGCGCCATTGTTCGACAGCATCGGCGAGTTCCTTGATCCCCGCGAACGGTGGACGTCAAGGGTGAGTTTATCGCCGCTCTTCTTCCACGCGGTCTCGATGAAGAATAATCCGTCCAGACCGGGCAGGTGGTGAAACTGAACTGAACTGAACTGATAGGAAATTGCTTTTGACGCCCAGATCACGCTTGCACAGGGGGGGGGGGATTTCCTATCAGTAAACGTCAGCGCTTCTTCGCCGGGGACGACACCTTATCCAGCTCTTTCAAGATGGCGACCGTCGCTTCAACCAGCTCGACACCGCCCTCGGGACCCACCACGCAGCTCTGCGGAATGGCACCGTAGCCCTTGTTCTTCACCGCCCGTTCGGTGGGCAGATAGGTGGGGGTGGTCGTGCTGCTGGTGAGCTGGACCACGAAAGTCTGGACAAAGGGACTGCGCCCCTGAATCCGTTTGCCGTAATCGACCGGGAACTCGAAGGGGTTGCTGGCAAAGGCGATGTCACCCAACCGCACCACATGGAACTCGATCTCCTGACGCGGCTGCGTCAAATTGCGTTCATAGGTCTCCAGCACCCGGTTGGAACGTCCTTTGCCGGAGTCGACATTATCCTTCCACTTTTTGAGTTCTTTCGGAGTGAGTCCGGCGGCGGGCTGCATTGTTTCCAGCACGGCGAGGTCGCGTCTGGCCTGGGCGCAATCCTCCTCGGAAATCTTGAACTTCGAGAGTCCGATCGTTTTGGTGACGTGACAAATTGGAAGAGTGTCGAAACGCTCTTTCCCCGCCCACGACAGTGTGCGGTCAAGCGCGGCCACAACGCGTTCGCTGATCTCAATGCGGTCGAACTCTTCGCGGTACGCCGGCATTCTGCCGTAGCGCAGACGCCAGCGGCGATCCTGGGCACGGTCGTAATTCATGTGCCGGTAGCGCGGCGCAAGATCCCCGGCGGCGGAGCACTGCGAGAGCACAAAGACGTCGCCGTAGTTCTTTCTGATCATATCGCGCAGCGGCGCGCAGAAGTCGGCGGACTGATGGTAGTTGCTGTTGAGATTCTCGGCCGGCGACGGCACATTGACGATCATACCGGTGAGTTTGTCGCTCATGTCGTAGGTGAAGAGGAACTGCACGAAGGGGTCGGCTATCGCTTCGACGTGGCTGAATTTGTCGTCGTTGTGGCTGCCGTACATCTTGCAGTGACCATTGCACTGGATACCGGGAATCCCGGCCATGTCCGGACGCTTCGAGACATCATCAAGGTAGACGGTGCGCCGGTTGAAAGCGCTGGTGGCGAAATCGTAGCCGTAGGCCACTTTGCCCGGAGCGCGCTTCTTCCACGCCTCGACGATGGCGGCGGCGGCCTGGTCGACGAAGAACTTGTGGTACTTCAGCGACAATTGGTCGCGCCAGTAGAAGCCTGCATTGGAGTGGCTGTGGGTGGCCGAGAAGAAGATTTTCTCAAGCGGAATGTTGGGATCAAGTTTTTCCACCTCCCGACGGACCTCTGCGTTGAGGGAAGGCAGCACAAAGATGATGTCGGCCGAGAGGAAGATCACGCAGTCCTTGCCGCCGTCGATGACAAGACTCGTGACCGAGAGTTTGTCCAGCGGCCCCTGGGAGATGCGCTCGTACATCATGCCCGACAATTTGATCGGGTCGTTGGTGGTGATGTCGCGCGTGGCCCAGCCGATGTTGAGCGCTTCGGCCTCAAGCCCGCCAGCCAGCAATGCCGCCGACAAGAGTAAAAGTGCTTTTTTCATGAGGGAACTCCCGGTAACTATTTTTCTGAACTAAGTTGAGGGTTGAGGTTCAGTTTTTGGTGTTCTGGCGGTCATGGTATCTCCTGTGGTTGTTGATATTCTGTTGTTGGTTTCTTCGTTTCGATTCGTTGGTTCTTCGTTTTCAGACGGCTCATAGCGGTAATAACTGCAACCGCACGATCTGTTCATAGCGGGCCAGATTGCAGAGCAGGTTGATCAACCCGATCGCCGCCGCGTTGCGCCGCGCATACTTCTCGATCAAGGGATAGGAATTTTGATTCTGGCCGCCTCACGGTGCGGCGCTGGTTTTCGGCCTGCAGGCGTAGCCCGCCAGGCCGGTGAGCAGGCCGAGGAAATCCACCGAGGCAAAATCCACGCTCCGCCTGTCGCACTGGCTCTCTGGAGGCCGTGGTTGTGCTCATCCGTGGTTTGCGCGGCATTATCGTCCGGCGAAAATCCGACGCAAGCACAAACTCCCCGCGATTCCAATGACGCGAATGCGAATTGCTCTCAGCTCTGTATGCAGTCACTACTTCGCCGTTGATTCACACCGATAGCTGTCCGCTTACACTCCAGCACGGCGCGGTCGCCTTCCGTGCGCAGGAACTTCACGCCGGTCGCTTTCGCCAGCGGCTTGCCGACTTCGGTGATCGCGTCGGCGCTCTTGGTGGGCAGGAGGAAGGCGGCTTTCTGTTTAATGCCCCATCCGCATCTGTAATCTGCCTACGTTCGTGGAACACCAGGAGATGAATCGGGAGATGGGACTCCTATGTCAGATTCCAGTTGTTGCAGACGCCCCTGCTGTCGATCTGGTTGACGTGAGCAAAAACTGAGGTTCGGACGGATTGAGGCGTCTTTGGCGTCCGCCAGGTTGAAACAGGAGAGACCGACGGTTTCACTTCATTGCAGTTCGGACGAGTATTCCGCCAGCTTGAAGCGCGCCGTAAGAAAATCCTTGCTGGCGTTTTCCCTCGGAGCGACACTCGGCGCACAACACAGAGCAGACGATGATGGCGGCAACGTGAATGCAAAGCAAATGATCCCGACGCCCCAGATTGCGAAAGCGCCAGATGTTCCGGCACAAGTTTTCGAGCAATTTCTTGCAGAGCTTGCGGGTGCTGGCGTCCCAGAAGAAGTGGTAATGCGATTGCGCAAGACTCTCGTGGAAGATCGGGCGTTCGGCGAGATGGCCCTGAAAAAGGCCGTTCTCGGAGAGGAAGCGGCTTCGTGATTCGGGTTGATTCCATCACGATCAAGGAGTTCCGTGGCATCCGTGAACTCACGCTTGATTTCAGAGGTAAGAATTATGCTATCTGTGGCCCCAACGGCACCGGCAAGAGCGGCGTCGTTGATGCGCTGGAATTTGTTCTAACGGGTAATGTTTCACGCCTCTCAGGCGAGGGAAAAGGCGAGATTTCCCTAAAGCAGCATGGTCCACACGTGGATTTAAGAAACAACCCCGATAAAGCGCGAGTACTGGTGACACTCACCATAACCAACCTTGGCAAGAGCGTTACGATAGAGCGAAGCGTGAAGAATCCTGGAAGGCCGCTGGTTACACCGAACGAACCGGCTGTTCTCGAAGTGCTCCGACAGGTTAGTGAACATCCTGAAATCGTTCTCTCGCGACGCGAACTCATTCGGTATGTGCTGGCTACGCCAGGCGACCGAGCTCATGAAGTTCAAGCTCTGCTTCATCTGGACCGCATTGAGCAAGTGCGGCAGGGCTTGCAGAAAATCGCCAACAGCGCAGAAAAGCAATTGCCGTTGCTTGCAAGCACGGTCGAGACAGCCGCAGAAAACCTTTTGCGTGTGTTAGCGATTGCGGAAATGTCTGTCGGAAAAGTGTTGGAGGCAGCCAATGCCCAGCGCGCGGTCCTTGGTCTTCCGGCACTGACAGAACTCACTGCTGCCGCGTCTCTCAAGGATGGTATGGTGGCGCCGCCACCTGCGAAGCCTCAACCTGTTCCGAAAGCTCAAGCTCTGGCTGACATTAAGGCAACCCGTGATGCACTCGACAAAACTGGTGGAATCACGATTGCCACTCTGACTTCGGAGCTAGCCGCCGAAGTTGCTGCACTCGCTGCAGATCCGGCAAGCGCCGCAGCTATCACGACAGAGAGTTTTTACACGACCGGCATCGCCCTTCTCAACGCAGAAGCATGCCCATTTTGCGATACTGCTTGGGACTTGAATACGCTTCGCGCTCACGTGCAGACGAAGATTGATCGACTCGAAGGGTTTTCACGCAAACGCAATGCCATTGAAACGAAGATTGTGCCACTGACCGCAGCTCTGGGTAGGGCGCAGGCCGCCATTGAAACCCTGATTCGTTATGGGACGCTTGCGAATCCACCCGTGGTGATGCAAGTAGCAAAAGATTACGCCAAAAGCTGCCGCCTTAAAAACGGACAGCTCACCGCACTGCTGCCTTTGGCCGATACAGTCAAGACGCTGAACAATCTGCCGGTGGTGCCACAGGGAGTGTGCGACGCGATTGCCGATCTGGAAAAAGTGGTGCTCGCTTTGCCCGAACCGAGCAAACAGGATGGTGCCCGGGAGTTTCTCGCGGTTGCGCAAGAACGCCTTGAAGTATGGCGTGATGCCAAGAGGAAGCAGAAGACGGCTATCGAGCAGGCCCAGCGATGCCGGCAGGTATCCGACATCTATGCCGCCACCAGTGACAAGCTACTCGTCGGGCTATATGCGGAGGTTGAAAAGCATTTCGCCGCTCTTTACAGCTCCATCAATCGGACCGACGAAAACGCGTTCAGGGCCAAACTCGTTCCTTCAATCGGCAAGCTCGGCTTCGATGTGGATTTCTACGGTCGTGGCTTTTTCCCGCCGGGTGCCTACCACAGCGAAGGTCATCAGGACGGCATGGGACTTTGTTTGTATCTTGCGCTCATGCGCCATCTGCAAGGTGATGATTTCACTTTTGCCGTGCTCGATGACGTGCTGATGTCAGTTGATATCGGACACCGGCGCGAAGTCTGCGCCTTGCTCAAGAAGGAATTTCCGAAAACGCAGTTCATTGTCACGACACACGATCCGGTTTGGCTGCGCCACATGAAGACCGTGGGCTTGATTGGCGCGAAGAATGGCGTGCAGTTCAGGACTTGGAGCGTGGATGCTGGACCTGCCCAATGGCTTGATCGTGACGTATGGACGGAGGTTGATGAGCATCTGCAGAAGAACGACGTGCGTGCTGCCGCCGGCCTTCTGCGGAACTATCTAGAATACGTCGCCACAGAGCTGTGTCATCGCCTGCGTGCTCCGGTTGAGTTTCGTTCCGACGGTCAATATCAGCTCGGGGACCTGCTACCCGCAGTCGTCGCGCACCTACGCAGACTCTACAAGAGTGCAAAGGAAATCGCCAATTCATGGAATCAGAGGGAGATCGTGTCCGCCCTTGCCGCTCGTGAAACCGACTTTGGCAGGTTCGCACAGACATCGCAGGTCGAGCAGTGGCAGGTGAATACCGCGATCCATTTCAACGCATGGGATAATTTGACCAAGGAGGATTTTGCTCCCGTGGTGACGGCCTATCGCGAACTTCTCGCCGGATTTACTTGCCCAGACTGTCACGAAATCCTTCACGTGTCCCCTGATCGCGGCGCTTCCGAATCACTACGCTGTGAATGCGGCAAGACCAATATCAATCTGCGCAAGAAAACCTAATTTGTGGCGCAGCATCTTCATTCCGGTTTGCCGTGCCTCAACCGTAATCTGCGCTCGTTCGCAAAACACTCGAAGATGAGCCAGAAGATGGATGCGGTAACGAACGACAACGTGAAAGTGTGCCGGCTGCGTGTTCCATTCTTCCCTTCACTCGCATAGCGTATCCTTGATTTCCCGCATATCCGCTCCTCGAGTTGCGGCCGATCATAAGCTTTAGGGGTGTGGATGCCAGAGCAACACCAAGACCCTACAGCGGCAGGAACGTCTTCAACGCATGGTCATTTGGCGTTATACGTTGCAAATCTTTGCGCCTTACGCTTTGGAACATTTAGGAGCGACACACATGAAACTGGATGCGGACTTGCTGAAAATGGTCGGTCTTGTGTTGTTGTCTGCCGCTTGTTCGGGTTGCATGACGACCAAGGCAGTGACGGACATCGGGAAACGCACAGAGATGTTGGATAGGGTTCCGGACGCAGGTTCGGTAATCGTGGCAGAGGATGGCTCCATCGCCCTGAAGGTGAGGTCGAGAGTCATTGCGGACCGTAGCTTGGTATGTGAATGCGACAAGTATCTGGTCACCTCACGGTCTGCTATTGAAAGCTGCATCAGCAACACGGCGGTGGGGCGGGATATTCGTTCTCCCCGACAACGGATGTTTCCGGGGGTGGCAAGTCAACCCTCCGTGCGGATCTGGGCCAACTGCGGAGACACAATGTGGGACGTGGTTCCGAACGGCATCAGCAACGAGAACATGACACTGGAGAAGCTGCCTTCGAGTTTCAGGAAGAACACTACCTCATTTAGACAAGGACAACCGATCCCCTATGTCATGAAGGACAAGAACATTAACTTGCAGGTTTATCCCACAGCCGTAATGCAGCGTGAACATCGAGTGTGGTGGGGGTACCCAGCGCAGGTGTTGGTGCCCCCGGCGTTCATGCTCGATCTGCTGTGTTGCCCGTTATGTTTGGCCACTGTGGGAGAAAACAACGAGTTCATACACTACGAACCTCCTTGGAAGGCGTTTTGAAAACGTTCCCTCAATTGAGCCTCGACATCTTGCTGAAACAATAGTAACTACCCTCCGCAACCGAGTGCAGCGAAGAATAAGCAATCGTCATGAACCTGACAACCCTGACATCCAAAGATTTCGCCAAGATCTCAAAGCTCCTCAGGAAGAAGAAAACTCTGCTTGAGCGTGTCGCCAAGGTGGACGCGAAGCTTTCAGCGTTTGAAGGTGGCAAGCCTGCGGTTGTTGTGGTTAAGAAGCGCGGGATGAGCGCAGCTGGACGTGCTCGTATTGCCGCTGCCCAAAAGAAGCGCTGGGCCAAAATCAACAAGGGCAAGAAGACCGCGAAGCCGGTTGCCAGGAAGAAGCACAAGATGTCCGCCGCTGGTCGTGCTGCCATTGCGGCTGCTACCAGGGCTCGATGGGCAAAGGTCAGGGCGGAGAAGACTGAAAAATAGGTCTTCCACGGCAGTATTTCAACAAATGCTGTTTTTGGGTGTCAGCCCGGCATCGAGCACAGCTACTTTGCCTTCACCTGCACCGTTCCATTTGATGCTGGACCGGCTGGTGGGACTTGAATCGTCAATGGGGCTGGTTTGGCGTTGGCGACCGGTCCCTTCACGCTTGCCACGGCCTTCTTCATCGCCTCGGAGTATTTCTTCTGCGCTTCCATGAACGCACAATGCGCTGCTTCCGTGCGCGAAGCGTCCGGCTCAGAAGTTTACATGGCAGCTGATCTGGGCGTAGGGCGCAGGGTCGTTGCTGCGAATCACCGTGTGTGGATCGTCGAACTCGAACTCCCTGTGAATCATGCACCCTGCCTCCGCTTCGAGGGTCACGTTGGGCAGCAGCTTCCATGACACACCCGGTCCGATGCGTATTTCGAAGAAGTCGACCGTCGTGTCGTTGAAGCGGGGATCCAAACCATGCGTGTCGCCAAAATTCTGTGCCAGCCGATACGTGCCCCCGAGAATCCTTCCGCCGAAGAAGATCTGACATTGCTTGTTGAGTTCGTATTCCAGCCGTGGCTCGGGGAACATCATGTTCAGCGTCCACTCATCGGCGAACTTCCAGCGGGCGCCCGCTGCCGGCACGACCCAATAACGGCTCCGTGGGTCTATCCGCAGGCCAAGGAACCACTGGAGATTGGAGTCCACCAGGTAGGACGCGCCCAGGATCACCGGCACGTTCAGGTCGTGAAAATTAAGATCGCTGAAATCACTGTAGATGCCCGGCTGCACTTCCAAGCGCAACAGCCATTGGTCGCTGAGCTGGCAGTCGATCCCAATGATGCCGCTGATCTGTTGGAGCGTGTTGGGCAACGGCGCGTTGCCGGTCAGGCCAAACGAATAGCGGTCCCACTCGAGACCGGCTCGCAAGAACAGGTTCTTGGTGAGTTCGGGCGAGACAACGTATTTCAGGCTGGCGTTCTGTTCGCTGACATATCCCACGTCCGTGCCACCCGTGTGCGCCTTGGCTCCCGCCACAAAACCGTAGTTGACCTCCAACTCCGATCCCATGCCCGTCGTTTCAGCCGCCTTCACCTCTTTCTGTTCCAAGGAAATATCAGCGCCGTGCGCGAACGGCAGCGCGATACACACGGCCACTAACCATGCAATGCTGAACAGCTTCTTCATGAACAATTCCCTGACATTGGATTCCGAGATCATCGCGCACCCTTTAGATCATCCTGGAACGCACGAATCCCCTTTTTAATCTCCAGCAACATGACGGCCCCATAGGCAATCCGTTCCATGCCCTTGGTATAGGCCAGTCCGCCCGCGGAAAACAGATCACCCCGCCACACCAATGAGCCGGTCTTGTCCCCCACTTTGATCGGCCAGACTTCGTAGAACGTTGCCGAAGCGTAATAGCTCCCGCTGACGTAATACTCCAAATCCAGAAGCTGATAATGATCATCCACCGGCAACGAATACGTCGCTCCAAGACACAGCGTGCCGTAGCCCTCTGATGAGAACAGGTTCCAATAGTAGGACGGCTTCAGAGTCGCAGCACCTCCGGCCAGTCCGACCTTCTGAATGAGCGGATCAAATTCGCGGGCAATCCGGCTTTTCTCTTTCACCATCAACCGAATCTGCTCCGTTGGAGAAACCTTGTCACCTGAGACCTCGTAAGGAGTTATGCCGTCGAAACCTTTCGACTGGAACGCCGACACGCGCGCCAGCAGGAGCTTTGTCCAGCACGCAGCCACCTCCTGCGGCGTGGAGTTCTTCTTCAGGCTCAATGCGATCTGCTGGCTCTCAGCACGGCTCAGGTTCAAATCGGAATCCCCCACCGTGGTGGTCAGCGTCTTGTTCAGCAGCCACCGCACCGCGCGTTTGTCCAGTTCGAAATCCAAGTCCTTGAAATCAGCAACATCCGGCGGCGCACCCGTGGGATGGAACCGGTAAACGCCTAGCGACTCGTGGGACACAGGATTCCATTCCTGCAATCGCTTGGCAGTCTCCGCTGGCGACGCGGGCGTCGCAAAACAAGACTGCGTCGAGATACCCGTGCGCAGGTTCATCAGCGCTCCGCGCTCGGAAGCGATCTCACCGTTCAACAAACGCTTGAGATCCACCTCATGAAAGTCGCTGAAGCTTTTCAAGTACGCCACCGGATCCGCTGTTTGTGCAACTCCGTCCTGACCCAATGCTCCACACAACGCCAGAATTACATGAAACCCCAATTTGCGCATGATCTATTATTCCTGTTTCATCTCTTACTTCGATGATCCAAGCGCGACGTTTTTAATATGATTAACCACGTTATTAGGACTCAATACCGTCATCTTAAGCTCAGGGAAGATTTGTCTGAGTGAGTCTTGAGCCACACAATAGAACACACACTGACTGAGTACGCTCAGCGCGTGCAGACGCACCTCGTCCATATCAACATCGGGACTGAGCATCTTTCTGATGGCCGATTGAAGGAGTGCCAAGTACCCGCACAATCCCGCACCCAATGCACGTGTTGTTGCCTCGCTGGGTTCCACCACTTCTCTGATCGCGAGTTTAGCAATCCATTTGGCATCACTGCCATTTAGTCTTTGGAACAGGGATTCTATGATCACATGCAGCTCTTGCTTTGGCGTCATGTATGAAGTCGATGAGGCAAGACGCGAAGCGGGTGGGTTCAGGAGTTGTTGATATGCTTCCTGCGTTACTGCCTCGAACAGCCTCTCCTTGTCTACATAGTGGTAATAAACGGTTGCGGTATTAACTCCAGCGCGTCGACACACCTCGCGAATATGGGTGCCGCGGAACCCGTATTCGGAAAATAGCCGGCACGCCTCTTCCAATATGCGCTGCTTGCAGTCGCATCCCTTATTGAGGACTCTTGTTTTCAGTTTCATCTACATTCTCCGCTTACCGTGTTGAATGTGCACCAGAACTATTCCTGTGTTCGAGCAGCGCGCAACGCAGCCGATGCGAGTGGGAGACTGGCGGGATGGACGCCAGGTGAGAACGCATGGCTGCGTGCGCGCAGAGTGTGAAGTTGCTATGTCCTGTATGGAGGCAGTAACCTCAATCTTGGGGCGAGGATCTTCGTGTTGCGAGTTGTTACTCTTACTTGATGTGTTCATTGCAAGTTCTCTTTCAAAATCAGTATTGCAGAATCAGCAATGCATTTACTGCCGCCGGCATCACTCGCTGCGTCAAGTGTCATCCCATACAATAGTTGAATATCATGTTGGAACTGCTGTTCGTTCACCCAAGCCATGACGCTCTACACATCAGCGGAACAGGTCAGAAACGAGTGATTGTGTTAGGGCACGTTCTCGACAAATATGTCATGTCGCGTGTTGTAGGGCCGGCGTGATGTTGGCATCTGGCATCTCATCACGCAGGCAAGGAACACGTATTGTCGCTGTTCTCTAATTGCTTCTGCGAAACACGACATAGGAACAGTGTGTTTAGTGAGCCTTCTCGCCCTCAACTGGTTGCATCGTCACCGCAATGGTCCCTAGGGCACGAATGGCTGGGAGTATTGTGGAACGAAGACGGTAGTATTCATGTCTTGCTTGGTGATCGTGCGGGGGTGGATTAGGCACATCGAAGTAAGTGAGTGCACAGGCTGCCCCACACAAATAGACCCTTCGATTCGAGTCATGGATGCGAACAAACCAACTGTCGCCGCAATCCTTTCCGCAGACATAACATGGCGTGTCATTCTCTGTAGTTGTTTTGGGATTTATCATGACGGTTGTGCCTATTGTCACCGGCAAACATTGAAGCGCGTTCTTGTGTAAGTTCACGTTCGGCCTGAAGCCAATCGTCCAGTTCCTGTCCCGGGGTGCCGCCGCGCGCCAGAAAGATTTCATGGGCGCGCTTGGCGACTTCAGCGCGGCTGGGTCGCGTTTCGGACTCCGGAACAGCACGTGCCATGGTAATTTGCTTGGTTCGGTGCTTTTTCATGGTTTCTTTTCCTTTCATTGTTTCTTTTCCGACTCCAGCATCCGCCTTGTCCAACCTCAGCCAACGTCACGGTTCATTGCGGTTTGGCCGCGGACACGCCCCAAGGCTTGGAGCGGGAAGTAATGACGATACATGTTGTAGTCGATCATGAAACCGCGGGCCAATTCGCGTCCCTGGGCCAGCGCCACCGTGTTCTTCCTGAGCCGGATGCGTTCGCCAATTCCGTAGCCGGGGAAGCCGGTGCCCACGTAGTAAGACTGCGCCCAGGTGCCATCGCGTTGCTGTGCAAGCAGCCAGTCCACCCCGCGCTGAATCGCTGGATCGAACCTATGATTATCGATGGCCAGCAGACCGATCAGTGCCCAGGCCGTTTGGGCGGGAGTGCTGGGTCCCACTCCGCGCAAGGCATCATCCATGTAGGACGCGCAGGATTCGCCCCAGCCACCATCGGCATTTTGCCGGGAGGCCAGCCATTCTGCGGTCTTTTGAATGCGGGGATCCTTCATGTCGAATCCGATGGAACGCAGTCCGGGCAACACGAGTGCGGTCCCGTAAAGATAATTGACACCCCAGCGGCCAAACCAACTGCCCTCCGGTTCCTGTTCGCGCATCGCGTAGTCAACGGCGCGCTTGACCGTGGGGTCGCTCATGGTGAAGCCCATCAACCCCAGGGCTTCGAGTTTGTGCCCGGTCAAATCGGCGCTGGGAGGGTCCAGCACTTCGCCGAAGTCGCAGAACGGGAGCTGCGCGAGAATCCAGCGGTCGTTGTCCTTGTCGAAAGCGCCCCAGCCGCCGTTTGAGGATTGCATGGCGCGCACCCAGACTTCTGCGCGGTGCAGGACGGTCTCGATCCGTGGGACGAATTCAGGCGGCGCAATCTTGCGGATGCGGGCGAGCACGATCATGGCCACGGCGGTATCGTCGAGATCGGGATATTGCGTGTTGGCCCGCTCGAAAGCCCATCCACCGCATTCCACGTCTTTGACAACCACGGCCCAGTCGCCTTTGACCAGGATCTGTTTCTTCAGAACCCAGTCCAGAGCGCGCCCCATGCCGGGGAACGACTGAAAGTTCTCTCCGCAGTCGAGCAACGCTTGCAGGGTCAGGACCGTGTCCCAGATGGGTGATTCACTGGCCTGAAGATAAATCGCATCGTCGCGTTTGTAGGACCAATGGTGATTCCATGCATCCAATCCACTGCGAATCACAGGATGATCCAGCGCATACCCTTCGACGTGGAGCGCCAGCAGACTGTAAATCCACGGCGGTTGAATGCCGCCCCAGGCGCCGTCGGCATCCTGGTGGCTGATGATCCATTCCATGCAGAGCTTGATCGCGGTTTCGCGACCGGGCTTCCACGGGCTGCTCATATATAAGCGCAGCAGCTTCTCGGTCAGACGGAACAGGGTGGGCCAGAAGCCGCTGTGACGCTTTGGCATCGAGTAGTCGAAGTTCTCCCTTCCTTCGGGAAACAACTCATCCAGACGGCGATCAGGCGGGAGCGGACGAACCGGCATGCGGGCCGAAAGAATCGCCAAAGGCACGAGGGTGGCTCGCGCCCAGCAGCCAAACCAATAGATGTTGAACGGCGCCCAAGTCGGGACGCGGAAGATCTCCGGGGGGACGACGGGCGTGCGCTCCCATGGCCACTCGCCTATAAACGCCAGCCAGAAACGGGTGAAGTTGCGGACCTTTTTCAGGCCGCCGTGGGACAGTATCCACTCCCGCGCCTTGCGCACCGGCTCGTCATCAACCTTGAACCCCGAACAACGCAGGGCCGTGTAACATTCCACCGTGGTGTTGATGTCCCCCTGGGGAGCGTCATGATACACTTCCCAGGAGCCATCCGGTCGTTGCTCCTTCAAAATGGCCCGGATCACTCCCGCGTGCTTGGGATCGTCTTTGATGCCCAGGAAGTGCATGGCCAGAATCCATTGCGCTTCGATGCAGCAATTGGACTTCAACATGCCCACCCAGAAGCCGTCTTCCAGTTGTTCGCGCGCCAGCCATTGGTTCGCGCTGGCGATTGCCTCGTCGAGCCGGGCCCGAGATGTTGCCGTTGATCCTCCAGCAGCGTTTTCAGCGTGTGATTCGTCTTGAGGCTCGTTCATGGGCCTGTCTCGTTCTTTTCAGGTGGTTTCTTTTCCGACGCGCGGATCAGTGTATCAATTCTTCTTCGGCTCTTCAGGCGCAGTTTTCGCGGCCTCCGGGATGGATGGCTTGTGGGCCTCCCAACCGCCGCCCAACACGGCGTAGAGTCTCACGTCGTTGGAGAGTTTCGTCAGGTTCAGTGTAACGAGTCCCTGCTGCGCTGAATACAGGGACCGTTGCGCATCAAGGACGCTGAGGTAGCTGTCAATTCCCATGGTATAGCGGAAATTGGACAAGCGATAGGTCTCGGCATTGGCATGGACCAGGGATTGCTGCGCCACGATCTGGTCGTCCACGGTGCCGCGAACGGCCAGGGCGTCGGCCGTTTCCTTGAACGCATTCTGAATCGCCTTTTCGTATTGGGTCACGACCATTTCCCGCTGCACTTTGGTTGCCTTGAGAGCGGACCAGGTGCGGGCGTCAAAAATCGGCATCACAATCTCCGGCGCATAGCTCCACGCGCCGGAGCCAGCTTTGAAGAGCCCGGAGAGTTGGCTGCTTGCAGTGCCGAAGGCGGTGGTCAGGCTGATGCGCGGGAAGAACGCCGCCCTGGCCGCGCCGATATCTGCATAGGCTGCCTTGAGCTGGTCTTCTGACTGGAGCACGTCTGGCCGGCGCAACAGAACCTCGGAGGAAACGCCCGCGCTGATTTCCTTGGGCGGCTTGACGGTGGCCAGTTGCCCGGGCAGGAGTTCTGGCGGGGTGGGGGAACCGACCAGCAAATCCAGGGCGTTCTTGTCCTGCGCGACAAGCTGTGTGAAGCGGGCCACATCTCCGCGGGCGGTATCCACCTGCGTTTGAGCCCGGAAAAGGTCCAGCTCCGGCGCGAGGCCGAGTTCGCGGCGTTTCTTGACCAGATTATAGGTTCCCTGTTGTGCCTCCAGAGTTGTCTCAGCCAGTTTGAGGCTTTCTTTGTCCGCGGCCATCGTCAGGTACGTTTGAGCCACTGAGGCCACCAGCAGCAGTTGAGTGCTGCGGCGAGCTTGCTCTGAGGCCATGTATTCCTCCAGCGCGCGGTCCTTCAGGCTGCGGATACGGCCAAAGAAATCGATCTCCCAGGATGCCACTCCGAGATTGGCATCGTAGCGTGACGAAATCTGCCTGTTGCCACTGCTCGAAAGATCGGCAGGGACCCGTTGTCTGCTCCCGCTGCCAAAAGCGCTAAGCGTTGGCAACAACTCGGCCCGGCGGATGCCGTATATCGCCAGCGTGTACTCGACATTCAACGCAGCCACCCGCAGGGTGCGATTGTTTGTCAACGCGAGGCCAATGACCTTTTGAAGCTTCGAGTCGGTGAAGTAGTCCCGCCATTTTACGTCCACAGCCTGTGGAGCGTTGGTGGACACGCCGACTTCATAGGCCGTGCCGGTCGGCCACGCGGTCGGAATCGGCGCTGCTGGCCGGGCATATTTCGGGGCCAGGGTGCAGCCGGTTGCGAGGACGGCGATTCCAGTCAGAACCGGAAATAGTAAGCGCAAAACGTTCTTGTTCATTTTAGTGATCCACAGATGGATCTGGCTCGGCATGCCCGGAGAGCGCTGCCTTGCTTGCTTGCGGCTTTTTGCCAAAGGTTTTCTCGATCAACACATAGAAGAGGGGTGCGAATATGGTGACCAGAAAAGTCGAGGTCACCACTCCTCCCAGCACGGAGGTGCCGATGGCCCTTTGTGCACCGGCGCCGGCTCCATCTGCGAGAGCCAGCGGCAGAACGCCGAACCCGAAGGCCAGCGAGGTCATAATGATGGGACGCAACCTCAGTTTCGCTGCTTCCAGAGTGGCGTCGATCAACCCCATTCCTTCCTCCACTCTGGTTTTGGCGAACTGGACGATCAGGATGGCGTTCTTGGTGGTCAGACCAAGCGTGGTCAACAGTCCGATCTGGAAATAAACGTCGTTGGGCAATTCCCGGAGCGTCGAACCGATCATGCCGCCGATGCCACCCAAGGGCAGCGCCAGCAGAATCGAGATGGGGATGGGCCAGCTTTCGTACAATGCCGCCAGGCAAAGGAAGATCACAAGGATGGAGAAGGCATAGAGTGGAGCCGCTTGGGAACCCGCCATCCGTTCCTGATAGGACAATCCAGTCCAGTCGAAACCAATGCCTCGCGGCAGTTTCTTGACGAAGCCTTCCATGGCTTGCATGGCTTCGCCGGAACTTCTTCCCGCCGCAGATTCACCCAGAATGTTGATGGACGGAAAACCGTTGAACCGTTCGAGTTTTGGCGAACCGGACGTCCAGTGGCCCGAAGCAAAAGAAGAGAACGGAACCATTTTGCCCTGGTTGTTGCGCACATAGAGTTTTTCAAGGTCGGTGGGCAACATTCGATAGGGCGCATCAGCTTGCGCATACACCCGCTTCACCCGGCCGCCCTGGATGAAGTCGTTGACATACGCGCTGCCGAAGGCCGCCGAGATCGTGGTGTGGATCGAGGAGATGGGCACGCCCAATGCCCCGGCCTTCTCCCAGTCCACGTCGACCCGGTATTCGGGCACGTCTTCCAAGCCGTTGGGCCGCACCTTTGTCAACGCCGGGTCTTTCGCCGCCATGCCGAGGAGCTGGTTTCGGGCTGCCATCAGATCGGCATGACCCAGGCCGCTCCTGTCCAGCAGCTGAAAGTCAAACCCTTTGGCTTGGCCCAACTCGATCACCGCGGGCGGCGCAAAGGCAAACACCATCGCATTCCGGATGCGAGCGAACCTGCCCATGGCTCTCCCGGCCACGGCGCTTACCTTCAAGTCCGGCTTGTCACGCAGCTTCCAGTCTTTCATCCTGACGAACGCCAGACCCGAGTTCTGGCCGCGTCCGGAAAAACTGGTGCCCGAAACTGTCAGGAGGTTTTCCACCGCGCGACTTTCGTCGTGCAGGAAGAAGTTCTGAACATCCAGCATGATCCGCTCAGTCTGCTCCAGGGTCGCGTTGGCCGGGAGCAGCGTTTGCACCATCAGGATGCCCTGATCTTCATCCGGCAGGTAAGCCTTTGGCATTCGTTGAAACAGCCAACCCATGGCGACAACGATTGCAACGAAAACCAGCAGGTAACGGACTTTGTGGACCAGCGATTGGCCCACCCGGCGGACATACCAGTCCCGGGGCCGGAAATACATGCAGTCAAACCATCGAAAGAATGTCCGCAGAAACCAGACACTCGCTTCCGCGGGTTCATGCCCTTTTGAAATGGGTCTGAGCAGCGAGGCGCACAACACGGGGGTCAACACCAGGGCCACCACCACGGAGAGCAGCATGGAAGCGATGATGGTCACGGAGAACTGGCGATAGATGACGCCGGTGGAACCGGTGAAGAACGCCATCGGTCCAAACACCGCCGAAAGCACCAGCCCGATACCGATCAAGGCGCTGGTGATTTGGTCCATGGATTTGCGCGTAGCCTCGAACGGCGAAAGACCTTCCTCGCTCATGATCCGTTCCACGTTCTCCACCACGACGATGGCATCGTCCACCAGCAGGCCGATGGCCAGCACCATGGCGAACATGGTCAGCATGTTGATCGAGAAACCAAACAGTCCCAGCACCGCAAACGTTCCGAGGATCACCACCGGCACCGCGATGGTCGGGATCAGGGTGGCCCGCATGTTGCCCATGAACAGGTACATCACCAGAAACACCAGCCCGATTGCCTCGAACAATGTTTTGACCACCTCTTCAATAGCCACCTTGACAAACGGCGTTGTGTCGTAGGGATAAACGACCTTCATGCCTGTGGGGAAGAAATCGCTCATCTCCTTCAGCTTGTTCCGGACATTGTCCGCTGTCTCCAAGGCGTTGGCCCCTGCCGACTGTCGAATGGCCATTGCGGCCGAAGGCATGCCGTTGAAGAGGGCCACAACGTCGTAGGCCTCAGTGCCCAACTCCGTTCGCCCCACGTCCTTGATTCGCACGATGGACCCATCCGGGTTGGTGCGCAGAGGGATGGAGGCGAACTCCTCCGGCGTCTTCAGCAGGTTCTGGACGATGATGGCTGCATTCAGCCGTTGCCCCTCCGTCGCTGGAGCGCCGCCAAACTGGCCCGCTGAAATTTCCACGTTGTATGCCTTCAGTCCCGCGATGACATCCGCCATCGTCATCTGGTAATCGGTCAGTTTGTCGGGGTTCAGCCAGATTCGCATGGCATACTGGCTGCCAAAATTCTCCACTTCGCCCACCCCGGGCACTCGTGAGAGCACCTTCTCAAGGTTCGATTGCGCATAGTCGCGCAAATCATTCCCGTCCATGCTGCCGTCTTCCGAGATCAGGCCCACAATCATCAGGTAGTTGCGGGTGGATTTACTCACCTTGACGCCTTGCCGCTGCACCACCTCCGGCAGGTTCGCCATCGCAAGCTGGAGCTTGTTCTGCACTTGAGCCCAGGCGAGGTCCGGGTCGGTTCCTGGCGCGAAGGTCAACTCGATGCGGGACTGCCCTGACGAATCACTGGTCGCCGACAGGTAGAGCATCATGTCGAAGCCAGTCATCTTCTGCTCAATGATCTGCGTCACGCTGTTCTCAACCGTTTCCGCCGACGCCCCGGGATAGAAGGCCGTGATGGCGATGGAAGGAGGCGCGATGGGTGGATACTGCGCGATCGGCAGATTGTGGATCGCCAGGCAACCCGCCACCATCAGGATGATGGCGATGACCCAGGCAAAAACCGGACGATTCAGGAAAAATCTTGATAACATGGCGCGCCTTCGTTAGTTCGATTTTGAAACAGCCGGGGCCGTGTTTGCTGACTGTTTCCGGCCATCATCGAAGGGAACCGCTTTCACGGCGGCACCGGGCCGCGCCTTCTGTATGCCTTCTACGATCACACGGTCATTGGGCGCCAGACCTGAGGAAACGAGCCATTGATCGCCGATGACCCGGTCGAGGCCAAGCTTCCGCTGTTCGACCTTGCCGTTGTTATCCACAACCAAAACCACGGGATTGCCCTTTGGATCGCGTGCCACTGCCTGTTGGGGGATCAAAATCGACTGGTCGTTAACGCCTTCCTTCAGCAACACACGGACGAACATGCCTGGCAGAAGAACTCCCTTGGGATTGGGGAAGACCATGCGCAAAGTCACAGTTGCCGTAGTCGGGTCCACCGAGACGTCGCGGAACTGAAATGTCCCTTCCAAGGGATACGTCACGCCGTTGCCAAGGATCACCTGCACCTGTTTCAAATTCGGCCCGCTGCGGTTGAGTTGTCCATCCTCCAGGCGGCGCTGCAATCGCAGCAACTCCGTCGTGGATTGGCGCACATCCACATAAATGGGATCCAGTTGCTGAATGGTTGCGAGGGCCACGGGCTGATACGCCGTCACAATGGCACCGTCCGTCACCGAGGATGTTCCAATGCGGCCGGTGATGGGAGAGACGACCCGGGCGTATCCGAGATTGATGCGCGCTGTTTCCACCATCGCTTTGTAATACTGGATATCGGCCTCGGCTTGTTTCAATGCCGAATCCGCATCGTCGAAATCCTGCCGGCTGACGGCTTGTTCGGAGAGCGCTTGCTTGTAGCGCTCCGCCCTCAACTGAAGGGCAGGCCGGTGGGCCTCAGCCCGGCCGAGAGCCGCCTTGGCATTGTCCAGCACCGCCTGAAAGGGAGCGGGGTCGATCTGGTAAAGCTCCTGGCCGGCTTTGACGTCGGACCCTTCAGTGAACAGGCGTTTCAGTATGAGGCCGTTGACCTGGGGCCGGATTTCCGCGATGCAATACGGCGACGTGCGACCGGGCAGTTCGGTGGTCAAAACGACCCGTTGTTGGACAACGGTGACGGTTGCCACTTCCGGCGTGGCTGCCGGTGGCGGGGCTTGCGTTCGCGAACAGGAGGTTGCAAGCACCGCCAGGGCCGCGATCAGATAACGTGGATGAAATGGAAGATTCATACTGTATTGCAGAGATGATTGATGGCTTGGTGAAGAAAAAGTATTTGAATGGTGAAGTTGTGCCTCTCAAACAATGTGCCGTGCAGCATCAGTTATTTTCGCTCAGCACCATGGACAGCACGCGCAGTTGCTTCCTCATATCGTTGCCGGTGAGTTCGCTCAACTTCTGCTGGTCCGACACCGGCTGGAGACCGGCCTTCGAGAGTCGCTCAAGCAATTGTTGAGGCGGAATCTGCGCCACTTGGGCCAGCGTTGTGAGAGGTGCTTGTGAAAGCGCCCGAACGGGTTGCATGAAAGGAGGTTCGCCCTGCTTTCCCATGGGGAGAGCAATACTGACTGCAAGAATGGCGGCGAATACCCCAAAGATGAGCGCTCCTCGTTTGGTCGAGAGACACATTTTCAATCCGTGGAAGTTCGGCACCATGTGAAGAACGACACCGCCCACCAGTATCCAACTCAACCACTCGTGGACAACCTTGGTCGCTCCCGAATTCACGTGAAAAAACATCAGAATGCCTGTCACGGCCGACAGCAAGAATGCACCCGCAGTCACCGGGGTTATCCATGCGCGTTTCATGTTCGTAACAAGTTCCTTTCTGTAAAAAATCGCAGTGCTTATTCTTTTTGTTGGGTGGAAGAGAGAGGTGCGGCATCGCTGTCGCGGAAGACCGACTGCCATTTGGAAAGAATCGCTTGCGTGCTGGCGGTTCCAACGACTTTGGCGCGGAGGCTCCCGTTCACAAAGAACAACAGCGTCGGGATGGATTGGATCTCACACACCAGGCTGAGGTCCGGGTTGTCGTCGGCATTGATCTTGACGACTTTCACTTTTCCTGTGCACGCAGTCGCGACTTTGTTCAGCACCGACCCGATAATATGGCAAGGCCGGCTCCAAGGAGCCAAGAATGCCACCAAGACTGGTTGTCTCGACTGAAGCACTTCCGACTCAAAGTTCGCTTCGCAGATTTCAACGATCTGTGCTTTGTTACCGTTCATTTTCTTGATTGCGTCACAAGATTCATCCCTCCTTTACGCAAGACGTGTGCCAATGTGCTTGAATATTCGCAACTAATTGATGTGCAGTGTGTAACGTAAACATGCATTGGGGTTTTATGGGGCGAAATATTGACCATTCGGAAATCCAAGCCGTTTCTTATTTGAAACAAGTATGAATTCGATTATTAGCTCGGTCGTGGAATCAAACAGTGTCAACCGCTTTGGTCAGGGTATTGATCCCAAGTTCGCTGCTCAGATTCCGTTCATGGTTCGTCGTTTCATTCCCTTGAATTCACCATGATCGAGTTCAATCCATCACTTTGTCGCTTTATCTGAAAACAGCCGCATCAAGAATGGCTGACTGATTTCCTTTTCCGCCCAAGCGAAATCATCCACAGCGTTGGGTGGCGAATCGCATCAACGTCACATCATCATTGATCGATCTCCGGCGCTGCGCCTCGTCAAGCCACAGGAGGATCGACTCGTAGGGCGGATGACCCGCAGCAATGCGCGCGCGCAAATGGCGCAGAAATTCGTCGTAGGAACCGTGTTGTTTGCTCACGCCCCTCGTTTCGTAAATGCCGTCGGTGAAAAGAAAAAGCTCGGATCCGGACGGAAACTCGATCATTATCTCGGTCGCCTTGATCTCCGGAAAAACCCCAAGCACCGATCCTCCCGGCACTGTTTCTGTCAACACCAACCCGGCCCTGCCCTCCTTCCGCGTCAGCAGTAGCGGCGGAGGATGACCCGCGTTCGTATAGGTGATGCGCCGCTCCGAGTGGGAATAGACGCCGTACCAGACTGAAATGAATCTGCCCGCATGGTCTTTCATCTGGAGGAGGCGGTTGAGACCTTCCAGCACATGGGCAGGCCGGGCAAAATCGATGTCTTTCGTATTGACCCGCAACACATCCAGCGCCGTCACAGCCATCAAGGCGGAACTGAGCCCGTGGCCAGCTACGTCAAGAACATAGAAAGCAATCTGGTCGTCATTGATGCGACGGTAGCCAAGTCCGTCGCCCCCGAGATGGATCGAGGGCTGGAATTTCCAGTCGATCGTCTCGCGCCCGGCCAGCGGTGGCGGCAGCATCCAGCGGACGTACTTGGCCGCGTCGGCGAACTCATGTCGAAGCCTTTCCTCCGCCTTCACAAGCTTTTGCCGGGTGCTGAGCAATTCCTTCTGGGCCTGGATGATTTCCGAGAGATCGATCTCGCGCTGGACGATCTTGCCGAAGTTGATCAGGATCGCTAGATCCTCCTCGGTAAATTCCCGGGGGCGCGTGTCCGCCAGGCAAAACGTCCCGATCTTTTGCCCACGCGGGCCATCCAGCGGAACGCCCGCATAGAAGCGAAGGTAAGGCTCGCCCTTCACCAGCGGATGACCCCGGGCGACCGGGTGCTGGTGCGTATCGGCAATAACGAGCGGCTCGTTGTGCTGGATCATGTATTGGCTAAGCGAAACCTCGCAGCTGGTTCCGGTGACGCGCATCCCGACACTCGACTTGAACCATTGCCGCTCCGATTCGATGAACGCGATGTATGCGATTGGCACCTTGAAAACCGTTGCCGCCAGTTTCGTCACACGGTCGAATCGGTCCTCGGCCACGTATTTATTGAGATCAAGCGAATGAAGCGACGCCAGTCCCTTGCTGAGCGCTGGCACCATCTCTTCGCCAGTTTTCACGGTCGGCCCTGTATTTTTATTTGAGTTCATAGTCTCAACTGCCTCACAAGTATCATCACTCCTGTCACAGATTGCGCGCCAACTTGGTTGAACATTCGCAACTACTTGGTGATTATTGTGTAACGCAAAATGACTATCAGTGTTTGATGGGTCAAAATATCGCCCGCGCGAATTATCGTCCGATTTGAGTTGCAAGAATCGCCTCGCTTTTGACAGAATCTGCCTGTTGTGGAATCACCTAGTGATAGTCGGTTCAATCCGAATTTCGCCACGCATTTGCTCTTGGATATCGCCCATGAGCAATCAGTGGAACACCTGTTGCAAAAGTACGTCCGCAGTGTGATGGAACACTCTGACATGGTCTGCGTCCAGATATGGCTGCTTGATAAAGGGGATCTTTGTTCCATTTGTTCCCAAAGACCGAAGTGTCCCAACCACACCCGCTGCCTGCACTTGGTCGCCGGTGGGGGCAAATCGCTATCCAATTCTGGAGCGGGTGTTCGGTCTTTCGACGACCCCAACGCGCGGATGCCGCTGGGAGTTGGCCTGGTGGGAAAGGTGGCTGCGACAGGCCAGCAGCTTGTCCTGAGAGGCTTGGGCGGAAAACTGAGAGAGCTGGCTGAGCTTGACTGGCTGAAGCAAGAGCAAATTCGTGGATTCGGCGGATCGCCGATTACTTTTAAAGGCGAGGTTCTGGGAGTTACCGTTGCGTTTGTTCGTAAGGACATGCCGGATGAATCGCTCCCTTGGGGCCAAATCTTTGCCGACCACATCGGCGCAGCGATCGCCAACGCGCGGGCTTTTGAGGAAATTCAGCGACTCAAGGCACAACTCGAACAGCAGAACACCTACTTGCAGGAGGAAGTGGTGGGAGCCAAAGCCTTCGGTGACCTCGTCGGCCAAAGCGCCGCCTTGCAACAGATCATCAGCCAGATTGACTTGGTGGCACCGACGGAGGCCTCGGTCCTCATCCTGGGTGACACCGGGACGGGCAAAGACTTGGTCGCACACGAAATCCACCGCCGTAGTCGGCGCAAAGACAACCCCCTCATCCGGGTCAATTGCGCTTCGATCCCAAAGGAGTTGTTTGAAAGCGAGTTTTTCGGCCACGTGAAAGGTGCTTTCACAGGCGCCATCAAAGACCGGCCTGGTCGTTTTGAAACAGCCGAGAGCGGGACCCTGTTTCTGGACGAAATCGGGGAAGTGCCCTTGGAAATGCAGAGCAAACTGCTGCGCGTCTTGCAGGAAAAGCGTTACGAGCGCGTCGGTGATGACCGAACGCGCCACGCAGATGTGCGCATCATCGCAGCCACGAATCGGGATTTGAAGAAAGCCGTGGCCGCAGGTCGCTTCCGTGAGGATCTTTATTACCGCCTCAACGTTTTCCCGATCCATGTCGCCACACTGAAGCAGCGAAAGGACGACATTACGCTTTTGGCGAGCCACTTTGTCGAGTTGTCCGCCAAAGAATTGAGATGCCCAAAGCCTCGATTGACACGAGCGGCCGTAGCTAGACTTCAGAACTACGACTGGCCTGGCAACGTCCGGGAACTGCGCAACGTCATCGAACGTGCTGTTATTTTGGCGCGCGGTGGTCTACTGCACTTTGACTTGCCAGTGACAGACTCCGCACGCCTCCCGGCTTCATCCACACCACATCCGGGCACCGAGGCCGGCACCGAGTTCTTCACCGAAGCGGAAATGCAGCGCCGAGAAAGAGAGAATATCATTGCAGCTCTCGAAAGGGTCGGGTGGAGAATCAAGGGTGCGGACGGAGCGGCGGAACTTTTGGGAGTGAAGCCCAGCACGCTGCTATCACGAATGAAGAAGATGGGACTGAAACGCCCACCAACTAGTTTTGCACCGTCGGCAGCATCGTAGGAGTCGTCGCAAAATCCCAGTGACCGAACTCATCTTTTCAAGCCACTTGGAGAGTCAGTCTGTGGCCATGGTGGATGCTGTCTGGTTGTTTGCGTGTTGTCCATCCCAGCACAGGGAGGGGCGTAGCCCGGCCAAAGCGAAACATGGATAGCCGCATCGTTTCATTTCTATTAGTCGGTCCCTCTTATTTCAACACAACAGACGCCCCCGACCTTGCTGTGGTTGACGTGAGCAGAAATTGAGGTTCGGACGGATCGTCGGGTCCGTGGCGTCCGTCAGGTTGAAATGAGTGGGACAGGCTGACCCTGCGCCCAATTGGATGTTTTTGTGCCAATCTCCGCTCCAGCCCGTTTCTGGAGGGACGATTGTGAATCGTGTTTGACAATAATTATACAGCATTACCGCTTCATCATCTTCTTCAATCTTCGTTTGCTTGCGCTCGTCTTCAGAAGAATGTAGGGCACATAGTATAGCAATGTTAACAGCCGCCGGGGAGAAAGGACGCCCATCTTGAGTGCCTTTACCAGAATCTGCATGACGTGGCCGGGGCTGTAAAACTCCCGGTGAATCCTCTTGAGGATGGTTGTCAGTTCCTTCCGGCCATACTTCTCTGAGTATATCCCGTTGTCCTGACCTATGTAATACCCGGGGGTCGCTTTAACAAGGTCCTCCAACGGGGAGAATTTCTCCCACCGGAGCCTGTTGAGTGAGATAAAGTCCAGCCCTATCTCGCTGGCATAGGGCGAGATCATGAGCATCTCGTTTTCATCCTCACCGATGACCCCGATAATAAAGTATCCGTTGACCAGCATGCCGGATCGTGCGATTACCTTAAAGGCTTCCCTCACGGTGTTTGTCTTAAAGCCCTTTTGCATCGACACCAGCGACTTATCCTGGGCCGATTCCAGCCCCACCATCAGGACTTTGAACCCCGCCTTCTTCATCTTTTCCAACAATGCAGGTCTCCGTGCGATATCAATCCTCACGTTGCACAGGAACATCTTCTTGATCCCTCTGGCAATAATGAGGTCGCAGATGCTCTCGACCCTGTCCATGTCAGCGGAAAAATTGTCGTCTACAAACGCAACGAAATCCGCATCCAGGGCTTCAACTTCCTCAATGGTGGACTCGGGACTTCTCGCCTCCCATGTCCGCATCTGCCCCAGAGGGTTGAGCTTGAAGGTGCAGAATTTGCACTTGTAAGGGCATCCCCGGGAACTCATGACGGCGTCGAAACTCAGTCCCAAGTCAATCCCCCTGATGGTAGCACGATAGGCCGTTGTCCTGAGTTTTCTGTCCGGTCTTTTCACATCATTGACAGAAGACAAGGGCCTGGATTCATTATGAACGACCTTTCCGTCGTTCACGTACGAGATCCCCTTCACTTCTTCCAGAGGTCTCCCGCTGAAAAGATCCCGCGTGGTTGCTTCACCTTCGCCCCTTACGATGACGGATATATTCGGACACCTCTGGAACAGGTCTTCGACGCAATCCGTGGCCTGCCTTCCTCCCACGATGACCCTTATATGCGACGGGATCTGTCGTATCACCGAGCAGACTTCATCGTATGTATAATTCCAGTTCACACTCACCAGAGCGGTATCAACCGAAGGAGTAAAATGGCTCATCGGGTCCTTTACATACCTGGAATCCACGATGCTGATGCTCTTCACCATATCGCTGACAGCGGTTGCGACATATTCGAGACCGATGGGCGGGAAAAACTCGTAAATGGGCACCTCCTTCACATAGGGGTAGAGGCAGAGGACATTGGATGGCTTTATTCCTTGACGCATTTCTTAAATCCATTTTAGGAATTTTGATTTGGGCCACCTGAGGAGAGGCGGTTGCCTGTGGATTGCTTTTGGCCGCGCAAAATCGCCCATATCTACATGCCGAAGCGGGACAAACGACAGCGCAGCGGCGGAACGACCGTGTGGTGTTGTTATTCTCACATGATTAGCACATCGCAAGTTACACAGTTATACCAAGTGCTCCACCATAACGACCTCAAGCACATGCGACGGGATTCGGTTGTTCACACGCATTCCGACCTATCGTCACATATTGATAGGGTTACAAGTCCGGGTTGTAAGCGTTTCGAGGGTTCGGATACCACGCGCATGAGTGGTAGTGCCGTTTCTTCATTGGCGCCCTGTAATCCACTTGACGACCGGTGGCGTGGAATGGGGAGGTGCATTCCGGAGGAGTGCCTACGCACTGACTGCCAGTGATGAGGCAGCAGTGGGAGCGGTCGTCAAATCAAAGAACACGTACATCAAAGCTTCCAGGTTGCTACTTTGCAGTCGAATCACTGCTTTCTGATTCAAATCAGCCATATCTCCAAACGGATTTGATTTCATTGTTTTGCCTGAATGGCTGCGTCTTGCTTTGTTAGGGTGAGAATGCGGGCCGCGATCTCCAAACGTTGTGGGTGCGGGCAGAAGCAGCCATCGCCAAAGGCCAGCCTGTATTGGCACTGGAACGTTGACTCCGTCAAACAGTCCACTGCGTCAGGCGCAACAATGACTTTGGCCCGGCAAGCCGGCGAGATGGTTACGCGGAGTTCTTTCCTGAGGTATTTATCCGATTCTTGTTCGCTCATTGGATTTCCTCCTGGAGCGGCACGGCTATTTCTTCCTGTTCTCCTCGCCCGCTATGGTCCGAGGCTCCAAGCGAGATGTGCATAACATGCTTCGCAAGATTTTCAGGGCTCAAGGTCGACTTGTCGAATTCGGGGAAGATTCGCAGAACCGTGGCCTTGGCCACACAGTAGAAAACACAAAGACTAAGCACACTCAAGGCACGCAAGCGTACCATGTTCCGATCAGTTTGCGGCCCCAGCATGGCCCGGATGGCTGGTTGCAGGAGCAGCAAATCTTTGCGTAGTCCCGTGCCCACTAGGTTTTGGATTGTCCCGATGGGTTCAACCGATTCTCTGATTGCGAGGTTGGCAATCCATTCGGAGTCGCCACTCAATCTTTCAAACAGAGACTCGATGATGACTTGCAGTCTCTGCTTCGGTGCCATGTTTGCAGTCAAAAGAGCATCGTGTTTCGCCGGGAGTGCAAGCCGCCGACAAGCTTCCAAGGCCACAGCTTCGTAGAGCTTCTCTTTGCCATGGAAGTAGTATTGGACTATTGAAACACTGATTCCGGCGCGCCTGCAAACCTCGCGGAGGTAGGTTCCGTGGAACCCGCGTTCGGCAAATAATTGGCAAGCTGCTTCCAGTAAACGCTGCTTGCTGCCGGTTGCCTTAAGGAATGGTTTCGCTTTCATGTGTTTTTGGCTTATTGTGATTTCCCGAATGTGGTGTCCTTTCCAGATTCATAAGCACCTCTTCCGGCAACAACCGGGGCTTACGCGGCCAGTTTCCCGGCGTGCCGTGACCGACTGCAATCAGCATCACCGGTAGGAATTGCTCTGGTATCTGGAATTCCCGCCTCAGTGCTTGAGGGTCAAACCCCACCATCGGCCCGGAGACCAAGCCCTTTGCTTCAGCCGCTAACATTAGCGTCATCGCCGCAAGCGATGCCGAGCGAATGACTTCATCGCGCTGCGTCGTTGGATTCGCATACATCTGGTTGGCCATGCCCACCATGGAGTTCGCCACCGCTTGGTCAAAAATACCCGCCTTGACGGACTGACTGAGAATGTCAGGCAGCTTGGTGTGGGCCTGCAAGTCGCCCAAGACGATGAAGGTCACCCCGGCGTCCACCACCTTCTGTTGGCCGTAAGCGACCTTCTTCAGGCGTTCCTTGTCCGAACGTTCGGTGACGGCGAGGAAACGCCAGTGTTGCAGGTTGAACGAGGATGGCGCCTGCGTGGCATAGAACACCAGTTCCTCGATTGCGACAGGCGACAGCGGTTTGTCGGGGGCAAACCGGTTGGCTGAGACGCGATGGGTGATGGCTTCCAAAGTGTCCATCGGTCGGGAGTGTTTGAAGAATGTGTTCATAGTGTTTTTCGAGGCTCGTGTTTTGACTTGGGCAAAGATTTGTCGGTATTGGGTCATGTTGGGGCCGTAGGGCCGTCTGTCGCTGAGCCGGTCTGAATCGCTGACGCGCCAGCTTTTCCCGCCCTTGTGTCGGATTCAGCTTTGAGTTCACGTTCGGCCTGAAGCCAATCGTCCAGTTCCTGTTCCGGGGTGCCGCCGCGATCCATCCTTTCTCCGGATACCAGTTGGCCAAGTCTTGCTGAGGGACGCTCAGCGTCGCAAATCTCTCAGAGAAGCTGAGAAACGTGAATCCCGCTTCAATCGGCAGCGCCGCGTTTCGCAGGAAACGCGTGAGTTCGATATCATTGAGGCCATCTCCGACGATCGCCCGGGTTTCTCTGACCGAGTCCAGTAAATGTCTGCTCGGCCTGGAAATCACTTCGATGTCAGGGGGATGCTTGGGTTGCCTGATAGCTGAAGAAATGTCGTGTTTCATCTGATCTTAGCAAACAACTTCAATCTGGAAAGAACCGCTGCCTTGCTGGCAGTCCCGACGATTCGGAGGCACTCCCTGCCGTTGACGAAGCAGACCAAGGTTGGGATGAATTGGATTCCATACAGGTTGCTTCGACCCCAGAATCTTCTACTTGAATTTCGTTTCGTCGATTTCGACGATTTGCGGTTTATCACTTTTCATGTTCTTGACTACGTCACCATACTTTCATCTTTTCACAGAAGGATGTGTGCCAACTTGCTTGAATAATCACAACTAATTGATGTGAAGAGTGTAATGCAAATAGCATCTCGGTCTTTTGATGGGTCAAAATATCGCCCGCGCGAATTATCGTCCGATTTGAGTTGCAAGAATCGCCTCGCTTTTGACAGAATCTGCCTGTTGTGGAATCACCTAGTCACCTGTCCACTAGATTCTTGTGATTATAATCAAAGAACTTCATGCGATTATACATGTCTCGAATCGCACCGATGATCGCACTGACCGACACGCAACAGGCCGAACTCCAACATCTCTTGCGCACACGCAGTGCTGGCCAAGCCGATGCGTTGCGTGCGCGTATTGTGCTCTTGGCCGCTCAAGGTTGGCCTAACGACGAAACCGCTGTGGAATTAACCACCGCACCCAACACGGTTTGCAAATGGAGACGGCGGTTCGCCGCGGAGGGAATGGCCGGGCTGGTGGATCTCCCGCGATCCGGTCGGCCTCTGTCCTTGGCGGCCCAAACCTTCAATCGCGTGTTGACCGAAGTGACGCGCCCACCCCATCGACCGACATCAAGCCGCATCAAACGCGCACCTTCAAGCTGTCGCAAGACCCCAAATTTGAACCGAAGTTTTGGGACATCGTCGGTTTGTATCTGAGTCCGCCGCAGAAAGCGGTGGTATTGTGTTGTGACGAGAAAAGCCAGTGTCAGGCGCTGGAACGAACCCAGCCGGGCCTGCCGTTGGGCCAAGGGCATGTGTGCACTCGAACCCATGATTATTCGCTGACCTTCTTTGCCGCCTTGAATTACCTCAACGGCAAGGTCATCGCCCAGAGTGCCTCACGCCATCGGCATCAGGAGTGGTTGCGGTTTTTGAAGCAGATCGAGGCGGAGGTGCCGGTCGGACAGCAGATTCATCTGATTCTGGACAACTACGCCACGCACAAGCACCCCAAGGTTCGGGCATGGCTGAAGGAACATCCGCGGTTTCATCTGCACTTCACACCCACATCAAGCTCATGGCTGAATCTGGTGGAGCGATGTTTCCGAGACTTGAGCCAAGAGGTGCTGATGACTGGCAGCTTCAGCAGCGTGCGACAGTTGGAAGAAACCATCTTTGGCTACCTGAACGAGCGCAACTTGTGTCCCAAACGTTACGTGTGGCGGGCCGAAGGCAGCCAGATACTGGACAAGATCAACCGCGCGCGAGAAGCACTCACGAAGATAAAACAACGAACTTAGTGGACAGATGACTAGTGATAGTCGGTTCAATCCGAATTTCGCCACGCATTTGCTCTTGGATATCGCGATCAATTCTGTGTCCATTATGCAACTCAACTGGGATTCGATCTTCGAAAGCGTCACCCGGCTCAGTTCCAAGCCAAGCTTGCTGCACCGTGCCGCAAATTGCTCCTGGGTCATTCCCCTCTTGCGGCGGAGCTTTGCAACTTGAGGTCCCGTGATGTTTTGTTTGGCCGCCATACGTCTTTGAAGTTGTGTTCGTGTCAGATCAACGGCTCGGAACTGCTCCAATAACAGAACACCGTCAGATCGTTCAGGCAGCAGTATAATGCCCGATTTGGATCAAGTCGAGCGGCTTTACCCCAATCTCTCCCGCAACCAGGGTGGCTTATCGCTTCCCTGGGTACAACTCCTTCAATTCCACCTTTAACGCCTTCGCCAGCGTCCACAGCTCTGAATCAGACACGCACCTCAACTGGGTTTCAATCTTGGCCAGTGTCACCCGGGTCAATTCCAAGCCCATCACGGTGCATTTCGCTGCGAACATCTCCTGCGTCAACCCCAGCTTGTCGCGGAGTTTTCGGATCTGCGGACCAACGACGTTTTGCTTGTGAGAGGCCATGTTTCCGAGTTCGGAACTTGACGGTATCGAAAAGCAGGCGTAAAAAGGTTCCGAGATTGGAACAACATGAGTCGCGGAAGGATAACCATGAGAACATCTGTCATTAAGCTGGGGATCTCTGCAATACTGCTGCTGTTCACGGTTGGGATCGTCATGGCAGCCGTTTACACCTACAAATGCCCGGCCTGTGGCCTCATTCAGCAATATGACCGGATCGGGGCTTACAAATGCCCCAAGGACGGGTTCATCATGGTTCTACAGCGATAGGGGTTGCGGAAAGAGATGGATTCGGAATGTAAAATTATCGAAACACAAACACAGACAGAGGATCGATCTATGAAACCAACTCAGATTGCGTTTACAATTGCGGCACTCGCCGGGCTTTTGTTCTTCTACGAAGTCAACGAAATCACAAATCTGAATGAAGAAGCAGCAGCGCTTAGGGCAAAAATTGACAGTCAGATAAATGTGGGATCTATAATTTCGTCAGGGATTAAGTCTATCGTTGATGGTTTCACACTTGGCATGTTTGCCGATGAAGGGATATGGACCGAAACGAAGAAGTGGGAAAGGCTAGGCACGGAATTCTCAGTAGCTGCTGCACGGTTAGTAAGCCGGTATGAGACCGCTGTATTCCGTCGGAACGGAGGGTTCATTTGTGGCGTAATTGCTTTGGTTGCAGGGTTCTATTTGAAACCCAAGGATGCTTCTGCGAGTGCAAGTTAAGTTGTCACACTACGTCATCCCCAATGTTCTGGCGTTGATCCCCCGTTGTTGCCTGTTTTGCTGTCTTGTGTTGATCGCTCAAGCTGGGTTTGCAGGAGCGCCCAATTCCAAAACCGCCGAGCAAGGGGATGCAGACGCACAGTTCGCCCTGGGCCTCCGCTATTACAACGGCGATGGTGTCGCCAAAGATTTTTCCAAGGCCATGAAATTGTTCCGCAAAGCTGCGGAGCAAAACCACGCTGCCGCTCAATGCCACTTGGGGATCTGTTACTTTCTGGGTGAAGGCGTGGCCAAGAACGAGGCGGAAGGGCTGAGGTGGTATCGGAAAGCCGCTGATCAAGGACAAGCTAAGGCTCAATACATCCTCAGTTGTTGCTACGCAAATGGCCAAGGTGTGAAGAAGGACCAAGCCGAGGCCGTGAGGTGGTGTCGTAAATCAGCGGAGCAGGGAATTGTAGAAGCACAACTGGCTCTCGGAGGCTGCTACGCTCAAGGCAGAGGTGTTGCCGAGAGCACAGCCGATGCCGTGAAATGGTTTCGTAAATCGGCGGAGCAGAAATTCGCCGGAGGCCAATTTCAACTGGGGGTGTGCTACGAACAAGGATATGGCGTTGCTCAGAACATGGCCGAAGCCGTAAAGCTCTATCGCTTGGCAGGGGATCAAGGACACAGTGGAGCGCAATTCAACCTGGGCTGCTGCTATGCGCAAGGAAATGGTGTGGCAAAGGACATGGTGGAAGCTCTGAAATGGGTGCGCAAATCGGCAGAACAAGGCGATGCAATTGCCCAGAGCCGCCTCGCCAACTGCTATGCACAAGGCGATGGAGTGACCCAAAACCTCGTGGAAGCATACAAGTGGTTTAGCCTTGCAGGGAGAGGTGGAGATAAGAACGTCAAGGAAGCCCTTGCGATTCTGGCGCGAGACATGACTCCTGCTCAGATTACAGAAGCCAAACGCCTGGCCAAGGAATTCAGCATCCGAAAATGAGATTGGGACACCCCTCCTCCTGAACCTCGGTAACAAGCTGGTATAATTTGTTGAAGGAAACCGTTTAGCGTTTCCACCCCGACCCGGTTCTCTTGATCCGGGTCTTTTTGTTTCCACCCACCAACCACAGGAGGTCCATTATCATGTGCAGAGGTCATTATTCCCCCAAGCTGTCCCGCCCCCTCATTGCCAAGCTGTATCAAGCTGCCAAAGAAAAACACGTCCCCATGACTGTGTTGGCTGAGCAAATCGTCTCAACAGGATTGGGCATGAAGCAAGAGCCAGGGCCAGTTGCAGCAGTTCACGAGCAACCCAGCCAATACCCCCAGCCGTAGTCCCCCTGAATCCCACCACCCAAAGTTTCAAGAAGCCTGGGCTCATCAAAAAAGGTGCCGTGTTTTTTGTTTTCACCCACAACCTCACTGAAAGGTCACACGAATGTTCAGAAACAAGCGTCACATCCGCGCCAGAAACAACGAATGGATTCATGTCCACCGAGACCGAGGCAACAACAACAAATCATCCACAGGGCAGATCATCTACACGGTTCTTGGATGGCTGATCGTGGGAGCTGTCGCCTTTGAGATTTTGAAGGCAGTGCTGCCGTATCTGTTGGTCATCGTGATGATCGGCGGCGTCGGCTTTGCTTTCCTCAACTCCAGGAGATGACCCTGACCTGGCGCTTCTTGTCCTGCCTCCTCAACCACCCAACCCCACAGCGGGACACGCCAGGCATTTTCCGCAACCAACAACCAACGAAAGGAAATCGCATCATGGCTATCGTATTTGAAGCCAACTACTCGAAGAAGCTGGGTCTTCCCGGTTTCAGTTCACATCAATATTCGGTCACAGTTCGCTGTGAAGTGGCCGACATCAAACAAGTCCCTGCCGAAAGCAACAGGCTCTACCGGCTCATGCAGGATTCGGTGGACAAGGAGATCCAGAGCACCGGCTTCCTGCCCAACGGCAACGGAGGCAATGGAGGCAACGGCCGTCAGGAGCACAAGGACAACGGCAACGGCCAAGACGACACTTGGGAATGCTCGGACAAGCAGAGGGATCTCATCCTCAAGATCGTCAACGAGAACGATCTCGATAAACAAGAAATCGAGTCGTTGGCTCAGGAACGGTTCAGCAAAGGCGTCAAGAAGCTCAACAAGTTGGAGGCATCCGGTCTCATCGAGGAGCTCTTGGAAAAGCATGGCGGCAAAGACAATGGCAACGGCCGCACAACCCAACGACGGTATCCTTCCCGCCGTTACCAAGGAGCGTCCAAGTGATCGCACCGGCTGTTGCTCCACCAACACGGCAACCAACTACCAAGGATGTAGTGGATGAACTGTTGGAAACGGTATCCGCGACGAGGCTTCTGCTTTGGCAGCAGTGCCGCCTGAAGTTCTGGTTTCGCTACGTCCTCCGGCTCAAGAAACCTCCGCAGTCGGCATTTCATGTTGGCAGCGTCGTCCATGTGATCCTCCAGGCATGGAACCTGGCGCGATGGCGGCACAGGTCGGTGGATGTCGAGGCTCTCAAGAAGCTGTTCCATCAGAACTGGCAGGAAAGCCTAGAAGGCAAGAAGATCAACTGGAAGGACGAGGAGGAAGAGCAGAAGACAACCGCATGGTCGTTGCTGGAAACCTACTTCAGGGACACGCCCATCACGCTGGACGAGAAGCCTGAAGCAGTCGAAGTCTCCGTGGAAGCCGATCTGTCGGAACACGGTTTGCCGAAGCTCATCGGCGTGATTGACCTGGTGAGGGCCGGTCGAAGGATCGTTGACTTCAAAACGGCGAGTCAGACACCAACGCCAGACAAAGCGGCTCACCTCAATGAAATCCAGACCTCTTGCTACTCGGTCATGTATCGGGAAGCAACGGGAAGGATGGAATCGGGGATCGAACTCCATCACCTCGTCAAACTGAAAACACCGAAACTGGTGGTCACGCCGCTGGAGCCGATGAGTGATAGGCAGCGGTCACGCTTGTTCAAGATCATCGAGTCCTACGCTGCTGGACTTGACCGTGAGGACTTCGTGCCATCGCCGGGTTTGCATTGCTCCGGTTGTGAGTTCTTCAACGAGTGCCGTCGCTTCTGCTGAACTGAAACATCAACCAACGGGAGAGCCAGTCCTGATTTCGGGACTGGCTCTTCTCATCTTCAAGAAAGGAGTCACATGCCGAAACTGCGTCACCCTCTGACCGTCATCATCACGAAAGGAACCACATGGAAACGCAGACAATCAACTATCCGTTCACGGTCGAGCAATTCAACGCCTTGAGCCGTGAGCAAAGGGAAGCCGTGGAAGCCGTGGTGGAATACCTCAGCGACTTCCCTCTCAGCGAAGATCCCACCGACGAGGAAATCAGCATGTCATTGAACCTGCTCAAGGCGTGTGAGAGCAGCATTCCACCCGAGGAATTCGATGGCGATATTCTGGAAACCATCCGCAGGAAGTTCAGTGCGGTGTTCTGCGTTGGCCTTGAATTGGCAGATCAGGAACTCACCAAGCAGGGCTTCTCGCAGTTCGAGCAGTTCAGCTTCTGTCCGGTCATCGAGCCGTGTTTCGATGATGCCAGTCACGTCGTCATCGTGGATTACAAGCTGCCGGTCTGCTACCTGCACGAATGGCACAAAGCATGGTGCTTCCACTTCAGCAATCTGGAGGAACTGGCGGAAGCGGTGCTCAACGTGAAGAACCATCTGGTTGTCCAGGTGAAACTGCGTCACACACAGAAAGGCCCAATCGAGATGCTCAGGGACTTCGCGGATGTTGTTGAAGCCCATCTCGTGCATGGCGAAGGGGATTTGCCGCACTGGATCGCTGAAGCCCGGCTGGTCGTGGCGGAAGCCAGTGCAGATGCTGCGGAAGCAGTCCACCAGAAGAGGGTGTTGTGCGAAGAGCATCACTCGGCTCGTTGACCAGTAAAGATCAAGTCCAACCCAACCACACGGCCAATTGTGCTGCATGGTCAGGTATTAACAACGCAGCACACCCACCCCCGCCGGGCCAGGCACACCTTTCAGTCTTTGGTCCTTCACCAAGCCAACACTGGGGTTGTGTCTGGCCCGGCATCAACAAGAGAGGAAAAACCAACATGCTAACAATGCCCCAGAGAGGCCCGGCCCTTGAATCCGGACCAACATCAAAGCCCGATGAAGCCCACCTGTATTTCAGGGAAGGCACATCGGACAAGGAATACCACGCGACGATTGAGCCGAAGGGCAGTTTGTTCATCGTCAACTTCGCCTACGGCCGCCGTGGAAGCACCCTTCAGACAGGCACGAAGACGCAAGAACCCGTGGACTACGAAACTGCCAAGAGAATCTTCGACAAGCTGATGAAGGAGAAGATGGCCAAGGGATACACACCCGGCCCCAACGGAACGCCGCATCAACACAGCGACAAGGCCCGGCAGGTGTCGGGCATCTTGCCGCAGTTGCTCACACCTATTGAGGAGGCTGATGTGGAGCAATTCATCAACAACACCACGCACTGTGCTCAGGAGAAGTACGACGGCAAACGCGTCATCATCCAGAAGCAGGAAGTAGCTTGTCACGGCATCAACAAGAAGGGCCTCATCATCGGGTTGCCTTCCGTGGTGCTTCACGAGATCCGAAACATCCCCGGTGTCTTCGTCATGGATGGCGAGAGCATTGGAGATATGTTCTACGCCTTCGATCTGCTGGAGCTGAATGGCGAGGATTTGAGGCCCTTGCCCTACAATCGTCGGTTGCTGGAACTGATGAACCTCCTGGCCTCGGCCCAACACCCTCACATCGAACTGGCAGAAACTGCGTTCACGCCACAGGAGAAGCGATGGCTGCTGGAACGTCTCAAGAAGGAGAACCGGGAAGGCATCGTGTTCAAGAAACTCGATGCTCCGTATGTGGCCGGGAAACCCTGCTGCGGCTGTGGGCATCAGCTCAAGTGCAAGTTCTACGCCACGGCCTCATTCATCGTGGGCAGGATCAACGACAAGCGGAGCGTGATGTTGCAGCTCTACAGTGGCTCGATGCTGTTCAATTCGGGCAACGTCACCATCCCCGCCAACAAGCAGATTCCCCAATTGGGGAAAGTCGTCGAGGTCCGGTATCTCTACGCCTTCAGGGAGAGCGGTTGCGTCTATCAGCCGGTGTATCTGGAAGAGCGTGATGACATTGATCCGGCCGAATGCACGGTGGACCAGTTGAAATACAAACCCGCCGGCGCTGAGGACGAGTCGTAACCATCAACAAGTAACCCAACAGTCAATCAACCCCGAGAGCCGGATGTGCCTCAATAGGTGCATCCGGCTTTTCATTTCCACAGGAGAACTACATGAACAACGAAATCACACTGCCGCTCACTGAAATCAAATCCGTGTTGGCAGGTCTGGGCAAAGTGGTGAGCAAAACCCACTCCCTGCCCATCATCCAGGCCGTGAAGATCACCAGAGACAAGGCAGGACAAGTGACCCTGCAAACAACCGATCTGGACAGCTTCGCCACATTCAGGCTGGAGAAGTCCCAGGAATCGAAACCGCTGACCGTCATCATTCCGTTCAAGGAGCTGGCGTCGGTCATCAAGAACAGCTCCGGCAGTGAGAGCATTGGTGTCGATCAAGCCACGGCCAATCAAGCAACGATCCGCTATGGCATTGGTTCGACCCCAATGCAGCAGAAGGTCGAGTCGTTCAAGCCGGAGGAATGGCCCACGGCACCGGAAACCCCAGGAGAAACCATCCTCCTGCCCAATGGGATGCGGGATGCGTTGCTTCAAGCAATGCAGTGCTCCAGCCACGATCCAACCCGCTACGTCATCAACGGGGCTTTCATTGACGTGTCGGACAAGAAGCTCAACTACGTGGTGGGCACCGATGGCCGTCATCTGTTCGCGGCCAATTCGTTCAGTCTGCCACTGAAGCAGTCGCTCATCATCCCGAACACGAAGTTCCTGAATTGGCCGGGATTCACGCAAGACGGTGACTGGACGCTGGGCGTGATGGGATCGAAGGAGAAGCGGATCGACATCCGGTTCCAATCGGACCACTGGGAGTTTACCGTCAAGATGACCGAAGGGACATTTCCCAACTGGAGGAACGTCCTGCCCAGTGCTGCTGACATGCCCACGTTGATCGAGTTTGGTTCTGAAGCGGTGGAACTCATCAAGCAAGTCGCTCCCAGAATGCCGGGATTCGATCACGTCAACCAACCCATTGGCCTGTCAGTGAAGGGCAACAACCTGAACCTCAAGGCAAGGAAGGATCACAAGGACGAATGGACCCTTGTGCCAGTGCCCTCGGTCAGGATCATTGGCAAACCCGTCATCATTCACCTCAACCGGACCTACCTGCTTCAGGCGTTGGAGTTCGGTCTGACTGAACTGGGGGTGGAGAGTGGCCAGTCCGCCATGCGGTTCCGTAATAAGGGAAGGCAGATGATCGTGATGCCCGTCAACGTGGAGCCTGTCAGCCCCACGGCTCCGGTAAAGGCTCAGGAGAAGCCAACGGCGCCGGTGACTCCAGCCACAACTGCAACGACTCCGGCCAGCGAAACCAAACCACCGGCCGCTCAACCTCAACCCAAAACCACAGCAAACACAGAAAGGAAAACTACCATGCCCAAGGAGCCTCAAAGCTCAACCAACGGCCCCGCATTGACCAAGGCCATCCAGCAAGTCGAGGTCACCAAGGATGCATTGAAGGAAATCATCCACGGCCTCAACGACGTGCTGGACACGCTCAAACTGGCCCAGAAGGAGCAGAAGAACGTGGATCGTGAGATGGATTCTGTCCGCAGCACAATCAAGTCGCTGCAGAAGGTCCAGATCTAGCCACCGACAACCACAGCAACAAGAGGGACTGTCCACAACCCCGTGGGCAGTCCCTTTGCTGTTTTCAGGAACAAACACATGAACAATGGTTCAAATCAATTGCTGGAAGTTCTCACCCGCGAAGGCGTTTTGATCAACGTTTCCGTCCGCTACTGGCGGGGCTGCAAGAAGCTCCGCGCTGAAGATGTCGGCCTCAATCCAGATGACGTGTCCGACAGGCTCATCAGTCTGGGTCACAAGAGGCTTCTGCCCAAGGATGCTTTGGCGGAATTGTCCCTCATCGAAGGCCGCGCCCATGCCCTGATCGAGGCCAACACGTTTCCATTCCTCAATGGCATCGGGCATTTCCTGCCGAATACCAAGCTGGAGGAGGTGACCGGCAAACTCAAAGAGATGGAACTCGAATTCTGGGACGCCAGGAGCAACTTCCTGCAACGCTATGCCAAACTTCGTCGAGATGCTGCCCAGGAGTGGCGTCAGATGGCCGACAAGTTGGTGAAGGACCCGGAGCAGCTCATGGCGACCATCGAGGCGTCATTTCCTGATCCTGACCACATGGGCAGGTTCTTCAGCTTCGATACCAGCCTGTTTCAAATCACGGTGCCGAAGAAATGCTCCGTGGAGATGGTTGCAATGGGCGATCATCAGGCAATCATCAAGGCAAGGTCGAAGGCTGTTGCTGAAGCCACGGCGAAGATCAAACGGGACACCGAAAGGTTTATCGCCGATTCCATCGCCTCATTGCGGGAACAAACAGCCCAGCTCTGTGATGAGATTCTCCAGAGCATCAACGGCGGCAAGACAGAGGGCGTCCATCAGAAAACCCTCAATCGTCTGGTGAAGTTCATTGACCAGTTCAAGAGCCTCAACTTCGCCAACGATTCCGAGATGGAAGAGCAGTTGGAGAATGTCAGGCAGGAATTGCTCTCCAAGACCGCCCAGGAATACAGGGATGATTCCGTTGCCCATCGCCAGTTGGTCCAAGGCGTCTCCAAATTAAGGGACACCGCCAGAGAACTTGCCAAGCAGGATGCCACCGAACTTGTGCAACGGTTCGGAGAGCTTGGTCGCCGAAGGCTCCATCTCGCGGCCTGAGCCAACAGTTCACATCCGCCAGACAGGGGGCCGCATCGAACGGGATAAAACCCGGGGTGCGGCTCCCTACCCATTTCCACATCAACCACAACGAAAGGAACAACCCATGAGTCACTTCGTGACCATCAAAACGCAGATCAAGGACATCGAAGCATTGAAAGCTGCCTGTTCGGAACTGGGCCTCGCTGTCCTGCAGAACGCCAAGGGCAGAGGCTATGGCGGCAGTGAAGTTCAGGCGGATCACGTCATCCAGCTCAAAGGCCCGTATGACGTTGCCCTCAACCAGCAGAAGGACAAGACGTTTGCCCTCTCAACCGATTGGTGGGAAGGACACGTCGAGAAGGAGGTCGGCAAGGATTACTGCAAGTTGATCCAGCTCTACGCCGTCCACAAGGCCATCCGTGAAGCCAGAAAGAAAGGCCATCTCGTGAAACGTCAGAACCAACAGGACGGGTCCATCAAGCTCGTCATCCAGGGATGCTGAACATGAGCAGATCCATTGTCATCATCATCGGCCCCAAGGGAGAAATCCTTATCGAGGGCGTGGGCTTCAAGGGCAGCAGTTGCGAAAAGGCAACCCGCTACATCGAGGAAGCCCTGGGAGCTGTCTGGCATCGGGTCAAGAAGCCCGAATACAGCCAGGTCACAACCAGCAATCAACAGGAGGTGGGAGCATGAAGACCAAGTCCGTGCTCAACTTCCATCCATCGGGGACCGTCTGGGGAATCTACACCGAGTGCTTCGACCTTCGGGTTCTGGGCCGGTTGAGAATCTTCCGGGCAACCTCCATCCAGTTCAACCAGCGAAAGCAGGAATGGGAAGTGAAGGATCGTGTGAGGACCGTGTTGTTCTCATCGCCCTCACGCCAGACCTGCCTCGATTGGGAACTGGAAAACCTCATCAAGCCGTAAACCACAGGAGAACCATCAACAACCATGAAAGAACAACTCAAACGCTACATCCGGGCAGGGTATCCGGGCCTCTACATCGTTTCGCATGAAGAGCAACGTGTGGAAGCTGAACTGAAGGCCGTCGCTGTAGAGCTGAAACACAAGCTGTATGCCTGGAGCATCACGGACGGCATGGTGGACACAGCTACGGGAAGTGCTATCGCAGACTGCCATGACGCCGTGGATACCCTGAAGGCAGTGTCGGAAATGCCAGAGAACAGCATCGTGCTCTTGAGGGATTACCACTTGTTCTTTGAAGAGGCAAATCCCGTGGGCATCCGCACGTTCAAAGAGGAACTGCTCTCAGCTAAAACCAAAGGCGTAACGCTGTGCGTATTGGCCTGTCGGTTGAAGCTTCCAGCGGAACTTGACCGTGAAATGACCGTGGTGGAATTCGCATTACCAGGACGTGAGGAGATCCATCACGTTCTGGAAGGGATCGTCCAATCCGCCAAGCTCAAGAAGTTGGAGAACAAGGATCGGGCCAGTCTGATTGACGCGGCAACCGGCTTGACCACACAAGAAGCCGAGAATGCGTTCGCCTTGTCGGTTGTTGAAACCGGCAAGCTCGATCCAACCGTTGTGGGCAGGGAGAAAGCCCAGACGATCAAAAAGAATGGTCTGTTGGAGATCGTGAACACCAAGGAGTCGCTGGATTCCATCGGCGGTCTGGATGTGCTCAAGGACTGGCTGATTCAACGGAAAGAGGCGTTCACGGACAAGGCCAAGAAGTATGGTCTGCCGGTGATGAGAGGTCTGCTTATCATCGGCATTCCTGGCACCGGGAAGTCGCTCACTGCCAAAGCGACGGCCAAGGTGTTCGGACTGCCATTGCTCAAGCTCGATGCTGGACGGATCTTCGGTGGTCTTCTCGGTCAGAGTGAAAGCAATCTCAGGTCGGTGATCCAAACCGCCGAAGCGATTGCGCCATGCTGCCTCTGGATTGACGAGTTGGAGAAATCGTTCAGCGGCAGTAAAAGCTCCGGCATGACCGACGGTGGAGCATCCTCACGGGTGTTTGGATCGTTCATCTCGTGGATGCAGGAAAAGACCAAACCGGTGTTCATCGTCGCCACGGCCAATGACGTGTCGCAGTTGCCGCCGGAGTTCCTGCGTAAAGGCCGGTGGGATGACCTGTTCTTCTGCGACCTGCCCAACCAGGATGAACGTGAAGCCATTTGGAGCATCCAGATCAGCAAATACGGCCGCAAACCTGAAGAATTCGACTTGGTGCAACTCGCGAAAGCCACCGACGGATTGACCGGCAGCGAGATCGAGGGCGTGTTCGTTGATGCTCTGTATCAGGCGTTTGCAGATGATCGTGAACCCACAGACCTGACGATTGCCCAGGTGCTCAACGACTTCGTGCCGTTGTCGAAGTTGATGAGCGAGCAGATCGGTGGCCTGAGACAGTGGGCGAAAGGCAGGGCAAGAATGGCAACCTCAACGCCTCAAACCGAATCCAGGCTGCGGAAGATCGCGGTTTGAACACCTTCACCGTCCTCCTCTTTGTGGCTTCGTCTTCGGATGGAGCCACAGGAGGACGGACGTGGGGTGTTTATGGGCGAGCATGCTAAACCCATTGTTTAGCTATTGAGTCCTTGTGCGCTTCTCGCTTGCCGCTTCTGCGCTGTCACCATACACTGCGCGCTTGTTATGCTTGGCGGCTTAACAGCAACCACAGCAGGCTGAATCTGACTGGCCTGCTCTTGTTGCTGGCGTTTCCGAGCATTTGAGTTTTATTGTGACATGGCTACTGCCGAACAGATTAAGGCCCTGATTCGCTCACACGGGAGCGAGGACTCGGAGCGTTTCTTTACTGTCGCGCTGCAAGTCGCTGCGCATGAGGCCGAGCAGGGACATGGTGCGCTAGCCATTGAAATTCGCGATCTCGTGGATCGATCCCGCCGTGAACAAACGGGCGTTGTCGTGATTGAGTTTCCTCCGGAGCTTCAAGGTCTAGTGCGCGCTGAGTCAACGGAAGCACCGATGTCCACGCTTGTGTCGCCGGTTAGTTTGCTTGAGCGAATCGGTCGCATCGTCCACGAGTATCGCCAACGGGAAAAACTTCGGCTTCATGCCCTGGGCCATCGGCGAAAGATTCTGATGACGGGGCCGCCAGGAACCGGGAAGACTCTCACAGCGCGTGTGCTGGCCCACGAGTTAAGACTGCCGCTGCAAACGGTGCAGGTGGACAAGCTGGTGACGAAGTTTATGGGCGAAACCAGCGCAAAGCTTCGGATGATTTTCGATCTCATCCAGCGCCGGGAAGGCATTTATTTCTTCGATGAATTCGACGCGATCGCCGGCGGCCGGACGTTCGAAAACGATGTTGGCGAGATGCGACGAGTTTTGAACGCGCTGCTGCAATTTATTGAACAGGATCGCTCAGAGAGTTTGATTGTGGCGGCTACCAACAGCCCGCAACTATTGGATAGCGCGCTATTTCGCCGCTTCGACGATGTTCTGAATTACTCGCTTCCGGAGGCAGAGGATCGAAAGCGTCTGATCGGCAACCTCCTCGCGACGTTCGCTCCACCGCAACCGACGTGGTCGAAGATCGTTGCCGTCAGCAAGGGCTTGAGCCATGCGGAGATTGACCTCGCCTGTCGGGACGCCTTGAAGCAGGCTGTGCTGGCCGACCAACCGGACGTGACGGCTTCCGTTTTGATCGAGTCGCTTAAGGAACGGCTTCGAACCCATGCGAGGTAATCGGAATGGCAGGGGAGCATTATCTTCACATCTATCTGACGGCCCCGCCGGAGACGCAAGGGTTCACTAGCATTCAAAGCGGTGGGGGTAAGCCCCGCATTCCGGACCGCGACCGGCGCAGTCACGCAGATCGGATAGCGACCAGTCTGGAGCTAGCGTGGAAAGCGGCAGGGCAACGTCAAGCGGTGGCGCACGCCGAGCGGCATGGGACCTACTTGGAATTTGTCAGTTCGCCCGGTTTTGACCTCGCCTTCGAGAGTCTTGATGTGCGGCGGTCAGGTATCCGTCTCTTGAACGTCAGAGTCGCAGGTGAAGGTGCTGAGGCACAGACACTCGCAACAGTTTTCGTACCCAGTGACCACGCGGCCTACTTTCTCAAGAAGGTTCGTGCCTACGCCTCCGAAAAAACCAAGAAGGGAAATCCAAAGAATGCCCCGCTGGTGGAAAGTATTGAGGATGTGCGCAACGCCTTGCTGGCAGCTTTTTGGACCACCCCGCTTAGACCAGTGCCCGGCGACCAACCCGAATGGATCGAGGTTTGGTTGAGCAGCGACGCCGAAGCAATCATTGAACGATTTCGGCATCTGATTCAGCAGCTGAAGATCGTAGAGCACGACCACCGGCCGCTGCTTCGTTTCCCGGAACGGGCCGTCCTGTTGCTTCTCGCGCGTGGGGAACAGTTGGCGCAGTTGATTGAATTCTCCGAAGACATTGCCGAACTGCGCGCGGCCCATAGTGCTGTCAGCTTTTTCATTGAATTGCCGAACCGCGACCAAACCGAGTGGGTTCGCGATCTGCGCCAGCGGATGAGGGTTGAGCCGAATGGGAACGTAGCGGTCTGCATCCTTGATCATGGAGTCAACAATGCGCATCCGCTCCTCAATCCGGTTCTTGCCGACGCTGATCTTCACGCGGCTCAGCCCGACTGGGGAAAGAACGACGGACACGGGCACGGGACGTTGATGGCAGGACTGGCTGCTTTCGGCGACTTGCAGGCGGCGTTGGAATCTCGAAGCACCGTGCGGATCGCCCATGTTCTTGAATCCTCCAAAATCCTTCCGCCACCACCGGCACAGAATCCAAGACACCTATGGGGCCACGTGACCTCGCAAGGCATCAGCCGCGCTGAAATCCAAGCACCCGCTCGCAAGCGTATCATCTGCATGGCGGTAACGGCACCGGACGAACGAGATCGCGGCAAGCCGACCTCCTGGTCTGCTGAAATAGACGCCCTCGCTTCAGGGGCTGAGGATGATCGAAAACGTCTAATTCTAGTCAGTGCTGGCAATGCGGGCGCTCCGGATGATTGGCGTAATTATCCTGATGGCAACCTTACCAATCAAGTGCATGACCCCGCGCAGGCATGGAACGCGTTGACGGTAGGTGGTTGTACATTCAAGACCCGCATCGAAGACCCAACCTTGGCCGGCTACTCTGCCATTGCACCGGCGGGAGGCCTCTCGCCACACAGCACCACTTCGGTTGCCTGGCCCCAAACCTTGTGGCCGGTCAAACCGGAAGTCGTGTTTGAAGGAGGCAACGTGGCGGCAAACGCCAATGGTGCAATCTTCGATCCGGACGAATTGAAGCTCTTGTCCACGTATCGAGACCCAAGCGTGGCGCAATTTGCTGGGTTCGACGGGACGAGCGCGGCGGCCGCGCAAGCCGCTTGGATGGCTGCGCAAATCCAGATTCAATATCCTCAAGCTTGGCCAGAGACCGTTCGAGCGATTCTTGTTCATACGGCGATATGGACGGATGCGATGAAAACGATGTTCCTTCGCGGCCAAGGTAAGTCTGGTTACGGACTATTGCTCCGGACTTGCGGCTATGGTGTGCCAGACTTAAATCGCGCGCTCTACTGCATGAGGAACTCGTTGACGCTCGTCTCTCAGGCCGAACTTCAGCCTTTCCATCAGAAGGAAAACGGCCAATACGCCACCCGCGACATGCACCTGTATCGTTTGCCGTGGCCGAAAGAAGTCCTGCTGGGACTTGGAGAAACCCCGGTCTCAATGCGGGTCACACTTTCCTATTTCATCGAACCTGGTCCTGGCGAGATCGGCTGGAAAGATCGTTACCGTTACGCATCACATGGACTGCGGTTTGAACTGAACTCTCCTGGCGAAGACGAGCGGGAGTTCTCGCGCCGCATCAACAAACAACAACGCGACGAGGACGAAGGAAGGCCGGATACAGGCGCGCCAAACGATTACTGGTTGCTCGGCCAGCAGCGCAATGTTGGCTCGATCCACTCCGACATCTGGAGCGGAAGAGCGGCGGATTTGGCGGATTCTCATCTAATCGCTGTGCGACCGAGCATCGGTTGGTGGCGCGAGCGGCATCATCTCGACAAGTGGGGCAAACGATGCCGTTACTCGTTATTGGCTTCGATTCAGACGCCGAGTGAGGAAATGGACGTTTACACTCCTGTCGCAATCAAGATTGGAATTGGAACGCCAATTCCAATTGTGATACCTGTTTCCTGATAAACAGAATGGCGCTTGCAGCATCAGTGATGTCTTCATTTCCTCTTCTTTAGTCCGATGAATTGACGACTCGAAACCACCTGCCAGACGGTGATGACGAGGGCAACTTCAGCCTTGCAGAAATGGTGAGCAGGGACACCGAAGATCCAGCCACAATCGGCGCTCATGAGCCGGACTGGGAGCGGTTCTTGGCCACGCAGGATGATTGTTCCAAGGCAATCGTGATGTTCGCCGCCGAGGGGCACATAATATCGGCCGTAGCCAAGCACCGTGGAGTCAGCGGTCACATCGTCCATCAGAAACAGAATCAGTTGGCATCAGACATCCGGCAGTTCTTTGGCGAGAACATCCTGACGGAGATCGCGACGACGCCCGGATGGAAAGCTGGATTGATGGCCACTCGCGAGAGACACGCTTCGCGAGCTGGCCATTGATCGCCGGCCCCGCGTCTTCTTCCTGTAGCCTTGACCTCTTCTGGGTGGGGCTACGGGAGGATGACGTGGAGTTGTGAGGAAACAGGATGAATCCCAGTTTTTAGCTGTTGGGTGTTCGTGTATGTTCTGTATCAGGTGTCAAGCTGTAACCGCATTCAACGTTCCCAGCGCGGCAAAATATCCGTGACGGCCAGCCCACACAGGGCTAATCTCGCGCCATGCTGAATAAACAAATCAGCCAAGAACATCCTGGGCGACTACAGCACTGAGCACACCACTAGCTTCCGGTGCCACTTCCTTTTTTGTTTCATTACCCGGAACTCGGACCAATGCCTGACAAACTCCCAAGAGGCTGGGTGAAGACGACGCTAGGCGAAGTCTGCGCGATGAATCCGCGACGGGCTTTCGACGAACTTCCGCCTGAAGAAACGGAAGTCAGTTTCGTGCCGATGGCTGCTGTCGAGAAGGAGACTGGCCGACTGGATGCGTCGCAGATTCGGATGCTGGCCACGGTATGCAAAGGCTACACACCGTTCAAAGAAAACGACATCATTTTCGCCAAGATTACGCCGTGCATGGAGAACGGGAAGATTGCACAGGCGGCGGGTTTGAAGAATGGCCTCGCCTATGGTTCAACGGAGTTTTTTGTTTTCCGCCCCTACGAAGGGGTGTTGCCACGGTTTGTTCTTCACTTCTTGCTCCAGCCGTCCTTTCGCCATGAAGCGGAACTTCGCATGAGCGGGGCAGTCGGCCAAAAGCGTGTCCCATCACATTTTCTTTCCACACATGCTTTCCCGCTCCCACCCACGCGGGAACAGGAGCGGATTGTGGCGAAACTAGACGCATCGCTGTCGCGGGTGGCGGCGGGGGAAGTGGCTGCGCGCCGCGCCCTGGACCGACTTCAGCGTTATCGTGCCGCCGTCCTCCACGACGCCGTTACCGGTGAACTCACCCGTGATTGGCGAAAAACCCACAAGATCGGCGAAACTGGCGCGAAACTTCTCAAGCGCCTGCTTCAAGAACGCCGCACTCACTGGGAAGAAGCCGAACTCAAACACCTTCACGCCGCTGGCAGATCACCCAAAGACGACAATTGGAAGAAACGGTATTCCGAGCCGGTGGTGCCGGACACGACCGATTTGCCCAAGTTGCCGAACGGGTGGGTCTGGGCATCTATGGATCAGCTCGCGGCGCATGAACCTCGATCAATCACGGATGGTCCGTTTGGCTCGCACCTCAAAAGCAGTCATTACACCGACTCTGGCCCGCGTGTCGTCCGGCTTCAGAACATTGGCGATGGGGAATTCATTGACGAGAAGGCGCACATCAGCCGCAAGCACTACGAGTTTCTTAAAGAGCACGCCATTTACCCCGGCGATCTGGCAATCCGCGCTCTTGGCACTCCCGCTCCAAGAGCTTGCAGAATTCCCAACAACATTGGTCTGGCGATCGTCAAGGCTGATTGCATACGCGTCAAAGTTGCGGATGATTCCATTGAGTCAGGCTACGTCCTGTTCGCATTAAACTCGCCACCGACACAGCACCGAACCGAGAAGAAGATCCACGGCCTTGGCCGGCCACGTCTCAATTTGAGCGAAATCAAAGCCATCCCACTTCCATTGCCGTCACAGGCTGAACAAGGACAAATTGCCCATGAAGTTGAGCGCCTCCTCGTGGCAGCCGACCGGCTGGCTACCAAGCTGAATCGCCAACTCGAAGGCGCGCGTGCCACTCGCCAATCACTCCTGAGCGAAGCCTTCGCCGGAAAACTAGTGCCCCAAGACCCCAAAGACGAGCCCATATCCGTCCTGCTCGACCGCATCCAAGCCGCCCGCGAAGCCGAGGCAAATAAACCGAAAGCTAAGCGTATGCACAAATCCAAATCGAAACTCGCCCGCCGCCCATTGCTCGATGTGTTGCGCGAACACAAGAAGCCCATGACGCCGGAACAACTGTTTCGCGAGGCCGGATTTGAACCTGTGGACGCGGACATGTTCTATCGTGAACTGGTTTCGCTACGCAAAATTATCCATCAGAAGAAACCCAGCGCTACAGAAGCCAAAGAGTGGCCACATCGTGTGCATGTGTTGTTGAAACTCAAGGAGGATTAGGCTATGCGCATTGACCGCCTTTATCTTGCTGATTTCAGAAATCTCGTCGACTTCGAGGTTGACTTCGATCAGACGAGCGTCCGTCAAGTCATCGTTGGCCGCAACGGTGTTGGAAAATCCAATCTACTTGAAGCTCTGACCTGGATTTTCCGCGACCTTGATTTGCAGGAGCAATCCGGGTTCGCCTACGAGATCGAGTATTCGTGCAATCAGCACTGCATCAAGATTGCATGCGTCCAGACCAACGCGAAGGAGTATAAGACCAAGCCAAATCTCCCGAAGAGGTTCAAGCGGCAGTATTGGATAGCATCAGAGGCTGCTTGCGCAGCACTGCCACCGGGCATTCCAAAGCCCTACGAAGAGATATCGGAAAGGGAGTTCTTTCGGCGCAATAGTCCGGTCAGAGACCAACCAAACCCAGATCGCCTTCTGCCGCTTTACGTGTTCGGGTATTACTCGGGGGCTGTCTCGCGTTTTGCCAAGATTTTCGAGAAGCACGAGGAGCAGTATTTCAAAGAGCAAATCACCGGTGTTGAAGCACCGCTTCGTCCGCTGTTTCAAGCCAAGCCACACCACAGCCAATTCGCTTTGCTCGCGTTTTATGCCACTCACGATGAGCAGGCGCAGAAGTTCCTCGCCGACGAGTTTCGAATAGAAGGATTCGACTCCGCACTGTTCTCGCTCCGCGAGCCATACTGGCGAAAACATAATCCACCGAAAGGTCGAACCAACAAGGGTGACCCACGGTTTTGGTTCGCGGGTGGAAAGGTTTCGCCGTTTCTCGATTCACTGTTTGAGCATTCCCTCGCACCGATGGCAGGTGAGGAACGAATCCGCATTTCCATCGGTCAGGAGAAGATGAAGGAACGCCGTTATTGCTTCCTGCCCGACCAACAATCGCTTCAATCGCTTGCAAAGGGGTTGAGCCATAAAGAATTCTTCGCGCGGTTGGAAAGCTTGGTCTTCAGCGATTTGGTAGAAGGGAGCGGCGCGGATGTTCGGATTTGGATTCGTCTTAAGGGCTGCAAAGAGCCGGCGACTTACCAAGACCTCGCTGAAGGCGAACGCCAGTTGCTGACTGTTCTGGGCCTGTTGCGCTTCACGGCAGAGAAAGAAGCATTGTTCCTGCTGGATGAACCCGACACGCACCTGAATCCGGCATGGTGTTTGGATTATCTCGACAACCTACGAAACTACGGTGCGGAGCCGTCAAACAGCCAGATCATCATGACCACGCACAGCCCGCTCACGTTCGCGGGTATGGACGAGAATGAGGTCGTCGTGATGGAGCGGAATGCGGAAGGACGAATCTTTGGCGAGCATCCGACCAGTGCGCCGAAAGGCATGGGATTCGCCGCAATTCTGACCAGCGACTTCTTTGGCCTACGTTCCACGCTTGACAAAGATACGCTCAAGAAGATCGACACCAAGCGTGAGCTTGCTCTTAAGCCGGAGAAGACCGACGAAGACCGCAAGAAGCTCGAAGCGCTCAACAACGAGCTTGGCAAACTAGATTTTTCACACGCGGTTCGCGATCCGCTCTACGAAGAGTTTATCCGCGCTATCACTGCCGCTGCAGAAGGGAATCCGGAATTGAAGAAGCCAGCACCTAAAGTAGAGATGTGGCGAACGCGTCAGAAGATCGCCAAAGACATTGCAGAACGCCTGCTGAAAATGAAGAAATGAAGATGAGGCCGATTGATCACAAACACTTGCCACGGTTCGCCGACTTGGCACAACTACGTGCTTCTCATGCGGCGATAGCAAGCGTGGCCAACAACACACGCAACGCCTTCATTAAGGCCCACGAACCAGAGTGCAGCGCTCTTCGGAACGCCTTATGGGCAGTAGGCCACACCAAGTGTTGGTATTCAGAAGCATCGCTCCAAGAATGCGAAGGGCACGTGGAACACTATCGCCCAAAGAAACGGTTGCATGGTGCGGGACACGATGGATATTGGTGGAGAGCGTTTGACTGGGAGAATCTTCGGTTGGCTCACCCCACAGTGAACCGTCGGAAGACAGATTACCTCACTGGAAAGAGAGCTGGCAAAGGCTCATATTTTCCACTACGCGACGAAGCTCGCCGTGCTAAGAGTCGCGCTGACGAAGCCAATGAAGAACCGGTGCTCCTTGACCCGGTCATCCCGACTGACACTCGGCTGATTTGTTTTTCAGGAGAATCGGGCGCTCCGCGTCCAACATACTCGAAGGAACAGAACGAGTGGTTTCATGAACGAGCCGAGCAATCCATCGATTACTTTCATTTGGACGAGGCAAGCTGGAACGTGAAGCGCGCGGACCTCATGGCTGAAGTGAGGGTTCTCTGCGATCAGTTGGAACAACTCGCAGCCGCACAGCCTCGAGACGAAGCCGCTTACAACAAACAGATCGACGAAATCGTTACCTACATCAGTCCTTTTGCCGAATTCTCCTCGGCCTGTCTCCAAGTCCTTCGCGAAAAAGGCCTGTTGGAGCATTTTGCCACCGGCCTGTGATGAAAGATACCAATCAATGAGTCAGACGGCCTCAGCCATCGTTCACAAAGTCTGGAACTACGCCCATGTCCTGCGGGATGATGGGCTAGGTTTCATGGAATATACGGAGCAAATCACCTATCTGCTCTTTCTGAAATTGGCGTGGGAACAGCGCGGGTCCGACAAATCCTGTGAGATCCCGTCACGCTACAATTGGAAGGTGCTTCGCTCGATTCCTGACAATAAGGCATTAAAAACGCGATACGAGCAAGCGCTGCAAAACCTCAGTAAGAAGCGAGGATTGTTGGCGCTGATTTTCGCCAAGCCGCAGAGCAAGATCGAAGATCCCGCAAAGCTGCGGCATCTGATCAATATGATTGATGAGGAGGACTGGGCCTCCCTCGACATGGATGTGAAGGGAGAGATTTACGAGAGTTTGCTGGCACGTAATTCGGAGGACGTTCGAGGCGGTGCTGGGCAATATTTCACGGCGCGCCCACTCATTCGAGCCGTCGTGGATGTGATGCGACCGCTTCCTGGCATGGTCATATCCGACCCAGCTAGTGGCAGCGGCGGCTTCTTGCTTGCCGCTTATGAGCGGCTCAGGAATCTGGTGAAGAGCCATGCCGAGGAGAAGTTCCTCCGGACGCAAGCCCTCCGGGGAACGGACATTGTCACGAATGTTGCGCGGTTGTGTGCAATGAATCTGTATCTACACGGCATAGGGAATGATCCTGATTATCCGCCGATTACAATTGCTGATAGTCTCAAACATGAGCCAGAAGAGAAGGTGGACATGGTGCTGACGAATCCACCCTTTGGAAAGAAAAGCAGCATCACGGTATTTTCGGGCGGCAGGAAGTTTGACAAGGGTGACATTGCGTATGCTCGCAGTGACTTCTGGGCCACGACGAGCAATAAACAGCTAAATTTCGTTCAGCATGTGTATTCAATGCTCAAAGACGGCGGGCGGGCGGCAATGGTGGTGCCGGACAATGTACTTTTTGAATCCGGCGCCGGAGAGAAGATTCGCCGTGAATTGTTCACGCGCGGGGATGTGCACACCCTGCTGCGGTTGCCCACTGGCATCTGGTATTCACCGGGAGTGAAGGCGAATGTCATCTTCTTCGACAAGAAACCATCCGCCAAGAAAGAACTGTGGGTTTACGATCTGCGAACCAACAAGAATTTCACCCTTCGACATAATCCCATCTTGTCCGAGAGTTTGAAGGATTTCATTGAATGCTATAGTCCCGACGACCGGCGGAAACGCAAAGAGTCGAAGCGGTTCAAGCGTTATTCTCATGCCGACATTCTCGTCAGTGATAAAGCCAGTCTCGACCTCCTTTGGCTCAGCGATGATTCCTATAGTGATCGCAAGAAACTGCCGCCACATGATGTGTTGGCGGCTGAGGTGATCGCTCTTTTAAAGGAGGCGGTCAGTGAGTTTGAAGCAGCGGTGGCGGTCGTGAAGAAGACGGAGAGGAGACGTGGATCGCGTTGTTGAAGTGCTAGCAACTGAAAGGGAAATGCAAACTTGGCCGTGAGGGCGTCAATCGAATGAAACCGAGCTTTCAACTTGTCGATAGCGGCTGGGATGAAGTCATTCAGGAAGCCGCATCAGCGGATCGTTCGGAACTGCGCGTGGTATGTCCTTTCATCAAGATCCGAGCGGCGAAACGGCTGCTGGCCATCAAGTGTCCTGAGTTGATTCAGGTCATCACTCGTTTTCATCTTGGGGAGATGTGCGACGGAATCAGCGATACAGGAGCATTGCGTCTTTTGCTGGAGAATGGAGCAAAGATCCGCGGCGTGCGCAACCTGCACGCCAAGCTTTACCTCTTTGGCAACCAGCGGGCAATTGTTACGTCGGCCAACCTGACTGAAAAGGCACTGCTCAAGAATCACGAGTTTGGCTTTGTCAGCAGCGAGACAGACATAATCCAACGCTGCCGTGAATACTTCAACACCTTGTGGGGCCGTGCCGGAGACAACCTCGACTTGGCGCGGCTCGAGAGCTGGGAGAAGCGCATCAAGGACGTGCACGTGGCCGGGTCGCGTCCGTCCACTGCCTCAGGTTTGCCCGACGAAGGAACGGATGCGGGGGTGATGCTGCCAGAAGTGATTGTTGCACAGCGGGCAGAAGAGGCTCCGCAGTCATTCGTGAAGTTCTTCGGACAAGGCCATGATCGCGTGTCTTTGGATGTGGCGGTGCTGGAGGAGGTGAAGAGTTCAGGGTGTCATTGGGCCTGCACGTATCCGAGGAACAAGCGTCCACGGCAGGTTGAAGATGGCGCGGTGATGTTCATGGGGCATTTGGTGGGAAATCCGAACGACATCGTCATCTTTGGTCGAGCTATCGGGTTAAAGCACATAGAAGGGCGAGATGAAGCGTCCGCCGAGGAAGTCAATTGTCGATCATGGAAGAAAGACTGGCCAATTTACGTGCGTGTTCACCACGCGGAGTTCGTGGCAGGAACATTGAGAAACGGCATCCGCCTCTCGGCATTGATGGATGAGTTGAAGTCGGACTCCTTCATTTCAACGCAGGAACACGCCCGCAGAGGTGACGGTAATACAGATCCTCGGCAGGCATTTCGCCAGCAAGCTTCGGTGCAATTGACCAAAGAAGCGTTTGCTTGGCTGAACCAACGGTTGGAGATCGCTTTCGCCAAACATGGGAAACTGACGCCGGCAGAGTTGGAAACACTCGATTGGCCTGCGACACACTGACCATGTCCGCTGAATGGTCGGGCGAGCAAAGGCCATCGAAATCTTCAGGTGAATTCATTCCGATGAAACGGCTGCTGCTGCTCACGGTCACGGTTCTGGCGTTCTACACGGGATTCAACGCTCGACAGCTCTTTGGGGCCAACGGGCCGCTGACGAACAATTCCTGGTCCGTCTATTTCAGCCCCAGAGGCGGATGCACTGAAGCCGTCGTCCGTGAACTCGACCATGCTAAATTCACGGTGCTGGTCCAGGCGTATTCGTTCACCTTCCCGCGAGGGCTTCACAACGATGGCAGTTAAAAGAGAATTGTGGGAGGCCCCCTGTTATCAGGAGGGACGACCGAACCTCCGAGTAGGCCAATCGCCTGAGGAATCACCTCCCACAAAAGCTGTATGTCAAATATCAGCACCGTTTTCCAGCATCAGCCGAACCTTAGATCTGTGGGACCGCATCGCCCTGTCCAACGCTGTTCGGTTGCTCTTTGTCTCCACAGGAGAATCTCGTCCCTCCAAACAGAATTGCAAGTGACGCGTCAATAGGCCCAGTGAATTGGCAGCCGTTCACCAGCTACAGGCCAAAAAGAGAAAAGCATGACCACAAAGCACCACCTCCGGCTCCGTCCTGAGGCCGAAACGACTTGGCATCTTACCCATGGAAACGACAATTCATCTTTTGAAGCCCACGTCCGAGAATATCGAAACAGCCCGGAAGTGACGTCACAGGATTTTCACCGAACCGCCATGTAACCGCCTCTTGATGTTGCGAGCATATCCACATTATGAGAGCATTTATAGCGGAATACTCAGGCGGCAAGGTCGTCATCGGGAAAGACCGCATGATCGGTGAGGCTGGCAAAAAAAGAATTGCCGCCACTCAAAAAGCTCGATGGGCAAAGGTCAAGACGGAGAAGACGGAGTTGAAAACCCTGGCCACTGCATGATCCATCAGATTTGGAGGTGGCCACGAACGCCAACCCACTGAGTTCGCCCAAGGACCCACCGCTGAAGAATCGCCATGTTCCGCGTCAGAGCCGTATGATCGCCGAGTTGATGTCACGGCTTCAACTGCACCGATTGCAAGGTGACGATCAGACAATCCGGCACATCGGTCGCCGGTGAATTGACAATCTGGCTGACCGGACAGGTCTCAGCAATGGCAGCAACTTCAATGGATTATGTTTATGGAACAATCGTTCCCTCGGGTGGGCAAAGCATGTTAACCAGAACCAGTTCCCCGTCCTTGATCAACCCCGTATCCATCGCATACAGTTTTTCCTCGCTGCCGCTGTTCAGATCGCTCGTCTCCCGGGTGCAAAGGCATTTCTCGAATGTTCCCACGTGCGTCTTGAAGGTCACGTCGCGACCGGTGATCTCCGCACGGTCCATCGCAACTCCCGGGGCAATTTCATGGTAATACTTCTGTCCCACCCTGGGTTTGCCGGGCATCCTCAAACCAATCTTGGCACCGTTCACTCCTGCCAACCACGATCCTTCGTGGCTCGTGACATTGCCGTCCTTGTAGGTGTCCACATCCTTGCCGAAGTAATACACGTCCCTGGTTGTCTTGCTGATGGCGTAATAATTTCTGGAGACCTCGACCAGCTTCCCATTCTTCGTTTCCCGCCTCTCCACCACCCGGGTTTCGACTCCGTCAACCATCTTGGTTTCAATCAGAACGCTGATGACTAGTGAATGCGTCCCATGTTCAAGATACAGCCGATAGGTCGGCAGCAGAATGAAGTAGGTGTTTTTGCCGATGGTGGTGAGGTCTGCCTTGTCTGGTGAAAACGAATTGCTCCACGGTCTGTTTGCCTTTCCGGTATCGTCAGCGGCGTGGATCGTTGTGGGCATGATCAATGTCAGAACTGCGAGGCTTCCCAGGATTAAAGTGCGTTTCATGGGGAACGATAGACCTTCTGATTGTGAAGGGCAAGGAGGCGAGTGGTTCCGCCACCAGAACCGTGACTGACCACCCGTTCACCTCTTTGCTCTTTTTTGCTTCAGCTTCTTGAATTGCATGGGCCAGGATTTGGGCGGTGACAAACACATGCCGTCCTGACGAACAAATGCACAGACTTTCGGCATACTGTTCTTGCCACAAACTTCAGGTTGTGTGTGGCGGCAGCCAATCGTTTGCTTGACCGTATCCTTTGGGTGCAGCGGAGCACGGGCAGCGTCTGCATTGCCTTTGGTTGGCATCAATTTGGTAATCTGAAATCCCATGGCTGAACCTAGTCCATCCCCTGCAAGAATCACAACTCCCGATGAACGTTCCATGGAATAGCCCGGATGTTTGACAGCGATGAATTTACAAACCTCCATCGTCGTCTTACGTTTGTCTCGCGTGGAGCGGACAGAGTGGTTCGATGGCCAAAGGACAGCTCGATAGTTTCGATCCACGCTTTGTCTTTTAGTCGGAAGATGTGGTTGGCAACTTAACCCGTTGTCTCAACTTCCACCGATTGACACCGGCCGGTGTCACCTAATCAGACGAGCAAAAATCAGCCCAAGGCGGCTTTGTGTTTGCTCATCTGCACGACGTTGGCTGCTTGGCTTGGTGCGATTGAAAACCAGGCAGCGGCATCTTGGGGCGTAACCAGTTCTCTGTAGTGACGAAAGATCATGGCTGGGGTGTTGCCCATCTCTAGGGCGACCTTGGCGGCATCTTGGCACTGGGCAAGCCTGTAACTGGCGTATGAATGCCGCAACACGTTATTTGGCCAATCAATGCCAAGTGTCTTTGCCAACAGGGAGGCTGTTCGACCGATGCGAACCCACGGGCAGACCTTTCCTGTTCGCTCGTGGTATGGAGCAAGCCATGCGGCTAGATTCGGTTGAATTGGAGCCAAGCGACGCTGAGCGGTTTTGGCTTTCTTCGCTTTCACCTCGACAAATCCCTGAGCAAATCGAATGTCCTCCCAATCCAACCGAAGAATCTCAGCATGACGAAGGCCGGTAAAGGCACCAATGGCAAGGAAGGGCACCAAATTTGAGTCTGCCTTTGCGAGCAGTTTCGCCAATTCTTCGGGCCGGAAGATTCCAATCTCGGCACCGATGTCCTTTGCACGGGGTAGCATGTCAGCTTCCGTGGTTCGGTCACGCAACAGGTAGCCACGTTGACGTGCAAAATTCCAAAGCAGAACGATCAGGTTGCGATAGTTGTTTCGGCTTCGCAAAGACCCCGGTTGGGATCGCAACCAGTCTTCGAGTTGTGCACGGGTAACGAGCCCTATCGAAGTGTTGAACGCAGCAGAAATACGAGGCAGTCGGGCCTTTAGGTCGTGGAAATATGCTTCGCTGACTCCATCCTGTTTTTTTGCAGCGAGCAATTCATCTGCAACTTCCGCCACGGTCTTCTTGGGCAGATCAGCGGGATTATGCCGCAAATAGAATTCGATTGCGTCATTCAGCGGTGCACCACGAAGCTTTTTGTGGGCGTTTACATGCGATTCCACCGCCTCACGAAGAGTCACGCCGAGGGGCTTGAGTAGTTCAACTGAGCGGGTGTAGACATCACGATCAATACCAGTGAGGGTGATCCCAGACGCCTCTTGGTTGTGGATTGCAGTGGCGACCTCGTTTGCCCGCTTGATCGCCTCCTCTCGGTTGGCTTTTGTTTCCCGGCGGCGATGCCCTTCATGGTAGTAACTTACACACCACCGGCCGCCCGAGAGGCTATAGACGGGCACCGTGACGGAACCAACCCGAACAGCAAATGACTTGCCCATGACAACCGGCAGGCTACCGGATTTGTCACGGATTTGTCACGGAAAAACTTTTCTACTGTTTTTCCTAGGAAAAATGGTGGAGGCGGTGGGAATTGAACCCACGTCCTCAGCCAGATTGCCGGGCATGACTACGTGCGTAGCTTGCGCTTAAGTCTCATCCGCGGAGCCGTCGGCAAGCAGGCAACTCCGCAGACCAGCCGCCACGTGATGGTTTCGGTCTCGGCCCGGCGACCCAGCTCTGACCTACGCCTGCTGATGGCGTTACGTCCCGTTAGCAGGCGTCACAGGCGCAACGTCGCGGAGCTTAAGCCGCGAGGGCCAACTCTTCGTTAGCTCTTATTTTTTTGTCAGTTTTTTATCGAGGCCAACTGACGTCCTCGGCACGCCACCCCCGGCTCTCCACCTGAGTCGAAACCAATCGCCCCCACAAAGAGGGATCGCGGAACGCAAACCCAAATCGCAATCCGCGCAGTTTCAGAACAGGCGCAAGTCCGAGTGCGGACTTCGCGTCTCAAAGAACCAACGCACTCTAACCGAACAACCCGCCTACCGCAACCCCATCCACAGCCGGGCGCCCATGGCCCACCATGGCGGCCTGAGCGGAAAACTTGTGCTTTCCCCACCAGTTGTGGCTAGAATAGGGGGTAATGAGCTTACGATTCATCAAGATGAACGGCGCGGGCAATGACTTTGTCATGCTCGACAATCGGGATTTGAAGCTGCACCTGACCACCGCACAGATCGCGAAGTTGTGCGACCGTCACCGCGGCGTTGGCGCTGACGGACTGTTGCTGGCCGAGCCGTGCGCAAACGGCAAGGCCAACTTCCAGATGCACTATTTTAACGCCGATGGCAGTGAGGCCGAGATGTGTGGCAATGGCGCGCGCTGTTTCGCCCGGTTCGTCCAAAAGCTTGGCTGGCAGAAACCCACCGTGTCCTTCGAGACGCTGGCGGGCGTGATTCACGCCGAATATGACGGCGCGTTGGTCAAGCTCGGCATGAGCGCGCCGCACGGGCTGCGGCTGCACGACAAGGTCAAGACCTCGCACGGTGAGCTGGCCGTTTCCAGCATCAACACCGGCGTGCCGCATGCCATCGTGTTCGTTGAGAACGCCGAACAGGCAATGGTCGAGCCGCTTGGCCGCGAACTGCGCCACCACGATCATTTCAAACCCAGAGGCACGAACGTCAACTTCGTCCAGCCGCTCGACGCGCATTCGATTCGCGTCCGCACGTACGAGCGCGGCGTCGAAGGCGAGACGCTCGCCTGCGGCACTGGCGTCTGCGCCAGCGCAATCATCACGCACCTCGTCCACTTCACGCACGCGCCCGTCAAGGTCCGCGTGCAGGGCGGCGACACACTGGAGGTGGGTTTCAAGGCCCAAGGCAATGAAATCCGCGACGTGACGCTGAAAGGCCCGGCGGACTTCGTCTTTGAAGGCACGATTGAACTTTGAGATGCGGGTGACGCCCATGAATGCGCACGCAGAAATAATTAGCGACATTCATCCCATTCGCGGCTACTAATCCCCTACGTTTTATGTTTACCGGCGCATTTACCGCTATCGTCACCCCCTTCCACAACGGCAAGGTGGATGAGAAGAAACTGGCATGCCTCGTCGAACGGCAGATCCAAGCCGGCATCGACGGCCTTGTGCCTGTTGGCACCACGGGTGAATCGCCGACGCTCGACCATGACGAGCACGCCCGCGTCATCGAAGTGGTCGTCAGTGCGGCCAAGGGCCGCTGCAAGATCATTGCCGGCACCGGCTCGAATTGCACCGACGAGGCGATCTCGCTTACGAACAAGGCCGAGAAAGCCGGCGCGAACGCTGTGCTTCAGGTCAACCCCTACTACAACAAGCCGACTCAGGAAGGTTTGTTCCAGCATTTCAGCGCCGTCGCAAAAGCAACGCAGCTGCCGGTGATCCTCTACAACATCCCCGGCCGCTGTGGAGTGGATTGCACCGCCGAAACTGTCGCGCGGCTGGTCGAAGCCAACAAGAACATCGTCGGCATGAAGGAAGCCAGCGGCTCGTGTGACCGCGTCGCGCAACTCAAGGCGCTTTGTGGAAACCGGCTCACGGTGCTGAGCGGCGACGATTCGCTGACATTACCGTTCATGTCGGTCGGAGCGGAAGGCGTCATCAGCGTTGCCTCGAACGTAATTCCAGACGACGTGGTGAAAATGGTGCACGCGTTTCTCGACGGTAACATCCGCGCGGCATCCGCGTTGCATGCCAAATACGTCGCGCTGTTCAAGGACCTGTTTATCGAGACAAATCCGATTCCGGTCAAAACCGCGATGGCGATGCTCGGCCAGGTCGAGGAAGAATTCCGCCTGCCGCTGTGCCGGATGGGCGAGAAGAACAAAGCGGTGTTGAAAGCCACGCTGCAGAAGGTTGGACTGCTCTAAGGGCG
>CAZGGF010000003.1:0-3055 GCA_964524715.1 uncultured Verrucomicrobiota bacterium
AACCGTGGGTTGGCGGAGTTTGTGGGTGGGCGGGGCGGGTGTCTGCGGAAGCGGACATGGGCGTTGGGAAACCCGATGAATCTGCCGGCGAAGTTCAGGCTCTATGTGACCCAGGCGTTTGGGCTGCCCGCCGGCGCGCCACGTCGATATGTGTTGAGAAGCCCGGGGAAATCCGATGCAGCCAAGCCTCCGGTCACGGTGTCGAGGGCCAAGCCGCACGAGTTTCAATTGCAGCCGTTTGAAGTCGCGGTTTGGGATTGCGAGGCACAATGAACAAGACACAAGCCACGCGGCCATTGGACAGGATTCGAGAGAACCTGAAGCGCAGGAAACCGGTGTTCGGGGCGGCCGTCTCGATGCTCGACGCCAGCGTCAGCGAAATGCTCGGCTTTGCCGGCTTTGACTTCTTGTGGATAGACATGGAACACACGGCGCTCACCAAGGCGCATGTGCAGGAGCAGTTGATGGCGGCCTCCAGCGGCGGGACCGCAAGTTTCGTGCGCGTGCCGTGGAACGACCCGGTGATGGTGAAGCCGATCCTCGACATGGGGCCGGATGGTGTGATTTTCCCGATGATCCGCACCGCCGCCGACGCGCGGCTCGCTGTCAGCGCCTGCGAATACCCGCCGCACGGCATCCGCGGTTGCGGTCCGCGCCGCGCCGTGCGTTACGGCATGGATGATTTTTCCACGTACATGCGTGACGCCGGCAAATCGTTCTGGAAAATTCTCCAGATCGAGCATGTTGAGTGTGTGCGAAACCTCGACGAGATCGCAGCGGTGGCCGGTGTGGACTGTTGGATGATCGGTCCCAGCGACCTTTCGGGCAGCGTGGGTCTGCTGGGACAAGGCGGCGCCCCGGAGGTGCAGCGGCTGCTCGACGAGATCGCCGAAAAAGCCGCGCGTCATCACGTGGTGCTGGGCGCGTTCACCGGCGACGATCCGGTGGCGCTGCGCGAGTGGAAGCAACGCGGCGTCCGTCTCTTCGCGCTCGGCGGCGACAGCGGCTACCTGATGTCGGCGGCGCGCAGAAGCCTGGAGGAAGCAAGAAAAGCAGTGTGATCAACATCAAAGGAGGAACTCTCATGCACACGAACCAATCAAAGACAGCCATCTCGCGGCGTGCCCTGCTCGGCGCAGCGGCAGGACTCATCACAATGTCATCTCGCGACAACGCGCAGGCGGCGCAGCCCTCTGCTGCGGCCGCGAAGACCACCGTCCGCGATCATCTCCGGCTTTTCACGACGCCGGCGGGATCGAGCAACAATTACATGGAGGTTGGCGGCTACCGCGGCGGCTCGCGCATGACGCCTGCGGAGGGCGCGTTCTTCCTCAACGTGCCGAATCTCATCCTCGTTCGAAACCGCGACCTGCCCTCGCTGCCCAACAGCCAGCAATGGCGCGCGAAGACCGAATACGAGCAATACGCCATCGCGTTTCGCCCGCTGAAAAATGTCATCTGGTCGGTCGTCGGCAGCGGCGGCAAGGGCGGCATGGAAGAGCTTCACCACGTCATCGGTCTGGCCAAGAAGTATCCCAACATCGGCGGCATCTTCCTGGACGACTACGTTGTTCGCACCAAGAAGCAGCCCGATGACCGCGTCGTGGGCCAGCCCGCCGTGACGCCGGAGGAACTCAAGTCCGCGCGCGAGCGGTTGAAGTCCGTTGGCCGCCCGATGGAGATATGGGTGACGCTCTACACGCACGAACTCCAACCCAAACACCCGCGCTATAGAGGCTGCCAGCCCCCGTTGGAAGGCTTCCTGGACCTGTTCGACATGCTAACGCTCTGGACGTGGAACGGCGAAGAACTGCGCGACCTCGATGCGAGCCTCGCAAACCTGGAGTCACTCGCGCCCAAGGCGCGCAAGTCCCTCGGTCTTTATATGTGGGACTATTTCAACAAGCGGCCGATGCCGATTGAACTCATGAAGCTTCAGTGCGAACGCGGTTTGAAATGGCTCCGCGAGGGCCGCGTCCAGGAGTTGATCTTCCTGTCGAGCACGCTCTGCGACATGGGTCTGCCAAGCGTCGAGTTCGCCCGGGAATGGATCGCAAAAGTCGGTGGTGAAGCGATGTGACGTCCATGACCCATGAGCCTGACCTGGATTGACTGGCTGATTGTGGCGGTGTCGCTCGGGCTTTGCTTCGCGCCGGCGTTCTTCTTCGGCAAACGCGCGGGCAAGAGCATGATGGAGTATTTCCTGTCGGGCCGTTCGGTGCCGTGGTGGCTGGCGGGACTCTCCATGGTGGCCACGACCTTCTCCAGCTCCACGCCGAACCTGGTAACCGACATCGTTCGCCGCCAGGGCGTGGCCGGCAACTGGTGCTGGTGGGCGTTCGTGCTCACGGGCGTGGCGACCATCTTCTTCTACGCACGGCTCTGGCGGCGCTCGGGCGTGATGACGGACCTGGAGTTTTACGAGCTGCGCTACTCCGGCAAGGCTGCGAGCGCCGTGCGCGGGTTTCGGGCGATCTACCTCGGCCTGTTCTTCAACTGCCTGATCATGGCGTCGGTGAACGTCGCCGCGTGCAAGATCGCCAACATCCTCTTCGGCCTGTCGCTCTGGCAGACGCTGGCGATGGTCGGTTTGCTCAATGTCGTCTTCGCAGCCCACTCCGGGCTGTGGGGCGTGCCGGTCATCGACATGATCCAGTTCTTCCTGAAGATGACGGCGGTGATCGCTGCGGCGTATTTCGCGGTGCAACTGCCACAGGTCGGCGGGCTGGGAGGGTTGGTTGAAAAGGTCTCCGCGATGACCGGCCCCGGCGGCATCAACTACCTCAACATGTTCCCGGATTTACCCAACCGCTGGGTCATCGCGTTGGCGGTGTTCATCATGCCCATCGCGATCGAGTGGTGGGCAGTCTGGTATCCCGGCTCGGAACCTGGCGGCGGCAGCTACATCGCGCAGCGGATGCTTGCATCGAAGTCCGAGCGCGACGCGCTCGGCGCGGTGTTGTTCTTCAACATCGCCCACTACGTGCTGCGGCCGTGGCCGTGGCTGCTGGTGGCGCTGGCGTCGTTGATCGTTTATCCGCAACTCAGCGACATC
>CAZGGF010000004.1:0-3692 GCA_964524715.1 uncultured Verrucomicrobiota bacterium
CCTGCCATATAGTTACGCGCGGCGCGTCATGAGCATGGCCAAGCGCGAGGCGAAGGCGAACGTGCCCCTGCAGGTGCTGCGCATCGGCCCGGCGTGCATCGGTACAATGCCCGGCGAGCCGTTCTGCGAGATTGGGCTGGAATTCCGCCAACGGAGCGGGATGAAGCCGGCGGTCCTCGTTGAGTGGGCCCACGGCGGTTTCGGCTACATCCCGACCGCCAAGCATTTCGAGTGGGGCGGCTACGAGACGTGGCTGGGCTCCTGCGCGTTCGAGCCGCACGCCTCCGAGAAGCTGCTCGACACGCTGATGGAAATGGTGGCCGAAGTCCGCGAAACCAAGTGATCAAAGTAGGACAGGCATCTTGCCTGTCCAACGATCCATCAATGGACAGGCAGGATGCCTGTCCTACTCTGTGGCGCCCCGCGTCAACCGCGCGGGGGTGGTCGTTGTCAGAAGAACGGTTCCTTACCCATATTCACGTTATGAAACACAGCGCAGTTCAATGCTCCGCGCCGGCATCGGGTCCGGCAACCCGGCGGCACTCTTTCCGGCTCGGCATCGGCCTGGCATTGCTCCCGGCCGCGGCGATGGCCATCGACACGCTGGCTCCCGAGCGTCCACAGGGTTACACGATTCCCACGGTGGACATCTCGGGTGAAACGGCGCGGCAGGTGGTCGTGGCCCAGGGCACAGAGAGCGTGTATCAAGGCCACGTCCACACCCTGCTCATGCCCGACGGCAAGACGATCTTCGCCGTCTGGACCTACAATCACGGCGGCACCTGCGGGCCGATGAAGAAGAGCTGCGACGGAGGATTGACGTGGAGTGAATTGCTCCCGGTGCCCGACAACTGGAAGACCGTTCACAACTGCCCGACGATCCATCGCCTGACCGACCCGCAAGGCAAGACCCGGCTCGTGGTGTTTGCCTGTGGCAAAGGCGGCATGTGGAGATCATTTTCCAAGGATGACGGGAAGACGTGGTCACCCATGGCGTTTGCCGGAAATCCCTGCGGCGTCCCGCCCACCTCGGTCGAGCCGATCGAAGGTGGCAAGACACTGCTGACGTGGTGCCACATCGGGCCGGGCGGCAAGGACTGCTCGCCATTGAATACGTTGCAGGCGGCGTCGCATGATGGCGGGCTGACCTGGGGCGAAGTCAAAACCGTCTGCATCCTGCCCGGCAAGGATCCGTCGGCTTACACAAGACGCAAGAGCAATTTCGACAAGACCATTGACGGCGGCGACCCGTGCGAACCGGCCTGCGTTCGTTCGCCCGACGGCAAGCAACTGCTGCTGCTCCTGCGCGAAAACCGCCGCCGGCTCAACTCGTTGTATTGCACCAGCGACGACGAAGGCAGGACATGGTCCGATCCGAAGGAACTGCCAGCCGCGTTGACCGGAGATCGCCACACACCACGCTACACACACGACGGACGCCTGGTGGTCGTGATGCGCGACATGGCAGCCAAGAGCCCCACAAAGGGGCACTTCGTGGCCTGGGTGGGCAAATATGACGACATCGTGCAAGGCCGCGAAGGCCAGTACCGCGTAAAGCTTCTGCACAGTTACAAGGGCTCCGACTGCGGTTATCCGGGACTTGAGGTCCTGCCCGACGACACACTGGTGGCGACCACTTACATTAAGTATCGCCCCGGCCCGGAGAAGAACTCGGTCGTCACCGTTCGCTTCAAGCTGCGGGAGATGGACGCCAAGGCCCAACAACCCCGCCCGTAATCGCCCTGCGTCAAGCGCCAGGACGGCAGCGGCGGCAACCATTGGCCGCAACCAGCAAGCGGGCTGCGTCGCAAGGAGACCAGGCAGATTCATTGAAGAATGGATTGTGTGGTTTACCGTTTTCCATCCTTGTCCCCGACGCCACGGCGCCCTGCCCCATGTCTGTGATGTGCCGAATCACGGTCATGGTGTCCGCGGCGGCTGTAATCATGCACATTGGAGTTTCCATCGGAGTATGCCTCGTTCGCCAAATAGGCATATGCATCCTTCCTTTTATCTCCGAACCAATTAAGCCCCCGATCATGATTCACGTAGCCTCCCTCATAGTCCTTGAGGCCGAAGATCCCGAAAGGGTTGTTGTAGTATTTGCTGCCAAACAAGTCATCGCACAATGTGCTGCAGGAACTCGCACACCCCGTCGCGAACGCCATCAGCGTAATCAAGGCCCCCATCAGCGCAATCCTCAGCCCCCTTTCGATCTGCTGAACAGGATAATTCACCTTGTTCATACGCGCCTGTCTTGTAGACGGAGCTCCTTCAGGTCTATTCAATGATGTAACCAGATAGTTACAACAATCCCTTCATTGTCCCCCGGCCCGGTCATTGAATGATTCAAGCGGCGCGTCCAGTGGAGTTGCAGCGGGGCGGCAAGCGGCGCATGCGAAGTGTCCGGACTGTAGCGGCGGTCTCTGACCGCCGCTATTAAAGTGGGATAGGCGTCCCGCCTGTCCAATTGTTCATCGCTGGACAGGCAGGATGCCTGTCCCACTTTAGTGTTCATCCAATCGCGGGAGATGAAACACCGGAACGCAAAGAGCGAATGGGGACTCGGGATTCGTAATCTGTGATCCGTGATCTGTGATTTGCAAGTGATGAATGTGTGAAACGTGAATTAGGTGGATCGTGACCTCCGGGCGCGATTTCCTTTCGTTCGCATTTGTCAGCGCGTCGGCATCTTCATCGGTTTCCTTCGATCACGCGATTTCCTTTCAACCGCAAAAACGCGCCCGGAGGTCGCGTTCCACCTCGGAAACGCGCCATCACTCAGCCCAGGGTGGCGCGGAACGCGCGACCCTGGGTCATGCGTCCAACAAAGATTCCATGAGTCACCAGGCATTGTCTGCAAATCATTTGGTTGTCGCGGATCGGCAGACCGCGAGACGGCAAAATTAGCGGGACAGGATTGGGAATTCTGATACCATTGCTGCGGCATGACTTGGAGCATGCACGAACTGCCGTCATTGGGAATCCGAAGGGTGTCATGAACACAATCATCGTCCACAACCTCGTTGTTTTGACATTCGTGCTCCTGGCCGCGACCGCCTCGGGACAAACCAACGCCGTTGCCGCGCCCACGAGTCCCGCGAGCGCCCCGGCAGCGACGAACGAAGCCCCAAAGGACAACCCGCCACCGCTACCGCCGGCCAAGGTGGATTCGTCTGTTGTGGAGGGGTTGCGGCGGCTGGACGAATCCCTCGCCCAAATCGTGATGCAGATGGATTACAGCCGGCCGGACGTTCTCGATGACGTCAGGCAGCAGATCTACCAGCATCTCAGAACCCATCCGGCGGACCCGAAGGTCAGGGTGATCTTGGCGAGCTTGAGCATTCTCCCGACGAATGTGGAAATAAACTTCGCCTTCATTGCCTTCCCCATCAAGGAAGTGGAAAGCATGGCGCGGAAGATCGGGACTGCGTCTCCGAGTGAGGATCAACTCAAGCAAGCATGGGCCACCGGGCGGGGCCGTCTGCTGGCGACAAGCAAGGTGGTCACTGCCAACAGCTCGCAAGCGAAGGTCCAGGGCGTTCAGGAGATCATCTACCCGACCGAGTATAACCCCTCGCAGCCATCCGCGGCGGACGGCCCGACCGCAACGAACGCAACCAGTGGAGCGGTCTCGTTGCCCTCTCACGTCGCGGATCGCCTCCAGTGGCTGCCGATGCCCGGCGGATTCC
>CAZGGF010000005.1:0-1813 GCA_964524715.1 uncultured Verrucomicrobiota bacterium
AGCGACGCAAGTGCATGCCATGAAGAAATACCTGGGTCTTCTGGCTGTCGGCGTGGAACCGAGCGGCAGGTTTATGCACGACATCTGCCGGGTGACGACGAAGGTTGATGTCTTCCGTGTATGCGAGGAGTTCCTCGCCCATGACAAGCCGATGGCGTTGGAGCCGTTTGCTGGCGCGCGTTACGACACCGAGACGACGCGATAGTCGTCCGGCAACCGGCCGATCTTGATTTTCAGGCGGTCGCCTTGCTTCTTGCCGGCGAGTTGCTGGCCCGGCGGTGACTGCGGCGTAATGACCAGCACCTCCTTTTTCTCATGAACGATTTCGGTCCCGCCAGCGCAAGGGCCGATGAAGTAAAACGTCCGCCCGTCTTTGCTCTCCAGTTCGACCAGCGCGCCGACATCAATCGGATCCTTCGGCTTGAAGGCGCGAGCCGCGAGCCGCTGGTACTGTTCGAGGGCCTGCTCGGTTTCCGCGGCGTGCATGGACTGGCCGCGTGCAAGATAAGACGCTTCCAGCCCGCGCGTGTCGTATTTGTCCTCGGCCTTGCTCTCGTCATCCGTGGCCTCGTCACGGGCAGAGCGGGCTGCCTTGGCGTATAACGCCAGCTTCCCCTCGAGGTCCGCGACGATCTTCTTGATGAGCGTATCTTTGTTCATGGTCAAAGGACCGCCGATAGAACCCGAACGCAGCCCGGGGCGCAACACCGATTTACGCATTGCCTCTCAAAATTCTTCCCTTTTCCCGGCGTCGAATTAACATGCAGGCATGCCTTCATTTGATATTGTCAGCCAGGTCAGCTCGATGGAGATCGAGAACGCCGTCAACATCGCCAAGAAGGAATTGGCCAACCGCTTCGACTTCAAGGGCAGCAAGGCGGAGATCATTCTCGAAAAGAATGAGATCAAGCTTTCCGCCGAAGACGAGTTCAAGATCAAAGGTCTTGCCGAAATCGTCCTTGGCAAGCTCGCCAAGCGCAACATAAGTCTCAAAAGTCTGGACCAAGGCGAGCCGGATATCTCGCCCCTCGGCCATGCGCGGCAGACGATCAAGATCAAGCAGGGCATCGAGACGGACATTGCCAAACAGATCACGACCTTCATCCGCGACGCGAAACACAAGGTCACCACGCAAATCCAGGACCAGCAGATTCGCGTGACCGGCAAGAGCCGGGACGAACTGCAGGCCGTGATCGCTGCCGTACGCGGGCATGATTTTCCCGTGGCATTGCAGTTCCAAAACTTCCGCGACTAGGCTCCGCACCGTCCACCCTTGCGCGTCGTTAGCGCTCCCGGCGGACATCATTTCCAACGAAAGATCGGATGAAACTTTGGTATGACAGACCGGCCATCAAATGGCCGGAAGCTTTGCCGATCGGCAATGGCCGCCTCGGCGCGATGATCTTTGGGAAGATTGACCAGGAGCGCATCCTGCTCAACGAGGACTCGATGTGGCATGGCGGGTCACGCGACCGCATCAATCCCGACGCGCTCAAGACGCTGCCGGAGGTGCGGCGATTGCTGCTCGATGGCAAGGTTGCGCAGGCGGAGTTCCTCGCCGAGCACGGCATGCAGGCGACGCCGCGTCACCAGTCGCCCTATCAACCGCTCGGCGACTTGAACCTTTACCTCTTCGGCCGCGGCGCAGATGAAACCGCGCTGCTGCCGCACAAGGGAATCGTGGATTACCGCCGCGAATTGGATCTCGTGACCGGCGTGGCGCGCGTGAGCTACATGCTGCGCGGTGCGCGCTTTGTCCGCGAGATATTCGCCAGCGCTGTGGACCAGGTGGTGGCGGTACGGCTGGCCAGCG
>CAZGGF010000006.1:0-3341 GCA_964524715.1 uncultured Verrucomicrobiota bacterium
CTTCTGGAGGTTCTTGCTGGCGAAAACGATTTGTCGTTGCTGGTTGAGGATCAAAACGTAGTTCAACACCGAGTTGAGCAACTCGGCGATCAACGGCTGTTGGGCCAGTATGGCGGCCTGGCGTTGGATTGTCTCGGCGGACGCCCTTTCTTCTGAAGGAACTGGCTGACTTGTCTGGAGGCTTGTTTGCATTGGGTTCATATGTGTGTCCACATGGAACCGCTGTGGTTTCTGTTCACTATATAACTCAAACCGTCTAATTGCTCAACACCCGATAAAGGAACGGCCCGGGGTGTCAGCGCCGTGGAAGGAACTGCGCTTCACTCCGCTGTCCTGGAAAACGCGATCTGGACTCAGGGCGCGGCTATGCAAAAGAGATGATCGACGCCGCGGAGCAGCAGACGGTTGGACACCGGCACCGGCGAGCCGATCATTTGCTCGCCCATGTTGTTTTCCGAGAGCACCTCAAACTTCCCCTCGACGCGTGCGACGAACACCACGCCGTCTTCGCGCACGGCATAGAGTTTCCCATCAGCCACCGTCGGTGAGGCGTAGTATTTGTCCTTGGTCCTGGGCAGGGCATCGCTCCAAAAACTCTTGCCGGTGATTGGATCAACACAATCCACCTCGCCCTTGTCACGCAGCACATAAATACGGCCCTTGTATTCGGCCGGCGTCGGCACAAACGCGCCACTGTCGTCGCGCCTCCAGAGACGGTGCGTTGCCGTCACATCGCCACTGCCGCCTAACTTGACGCCATGCAACCGGTCACCGCGGCCGTAGGGCACCACCGCCATGTCACCCACCACCACCGGCGAGGCCACGGGCACCCAGTTCTTCTTCGCGTCGGGATTGAAATCGCCACACGTCCAAAGCGTTCGGCCATCGGCGGCGTCGTGCGCCGTCAAACGTTCACCGCCCAACACCAGCAATGCCTCGCGGCCTTGATGGCGGATGACGATGGGTGTCGTGTAACTGTGATCGCCCTCGACCGGCGTTTCGTAGTTGCGCGCCACCTTCCAGTGAAGTTTGCCGGTGACCTTGTCGAACGCTGCGAGGTAGGACTCGCCGTGGTGCATCACGGCCATCACCACATCCTTCTCCGTCAGCGTCGGCGAAGAACCGTAGTCCCAATAGAGCGATAATTTTCCGTAGCTCTCGATCAAGTTGGTCTTCCAGCGGAGCTTGCCGTCCATGTCCACCGCCGCGAGATTGCCGCTCTTGAAATAAACGAAGAGGCCCTGTCCGTCGGTGGCCGGCGATGGATTGCAGCCGGAACCGTTTTTGTGCCTGCCTTTGAATTCGGGGCCGAACGCCGTCTGCCAGAGCGGTTTCCCTGACCAGTCGAATGCCAGCAATGCGTCCTGTCCATCTACCGGCGCAGTGACGAAGATGCGCTGGTTCCAGACAACCGGGGTCGAGCACCCCTTGCCGGGCAATGATACTTTCCACAGCAGATGCGTATTCGCGTCCCACTTCACCGGATATTGGCCGATATCGGTGCTGCCGTTATCACGCGGCCCGCGCCATCGCGGCCAATTGGAATCGTTCTCCGCCGCCACCAGCCCGCCCGCGAGGAGCATTGTCGCTGCCAGAAGAAAATATTTCATCATGCGCATCCTGCCTGCGATTCCGTCCGCTCGCAACGATGATGTCGCCCGGCCTAAGCGTTGAAGAGATCAAGCGGAGCGAATGACTCGCCGAGCACGCGGCGGCTGTCAAGACCCAGCCAGCGGTCGAGCGCTGTGGCATAGATGCGCCGGAAGTCTGTGTGAAACTTCAGGCCGTCCTTGTCAAGATCGGTAAGGCTGGGATGTGCGCCGCACAGGCCGCCTTTGAGCCTGCCGCCTGCCAGAAACACCGGTGCAGCCACGCCATGATCGGTGCCGCGTCTGCCATTCTCACGCACGGTGCGGCCAAATTCGGAAAAGGTCATCAACAAGAGACGATCATGAAGCTTGTCGCGTTGGAGGTCGCGAACGAACGCCGTCACAGATTCCGACAACTGGTGTAACAGTGAACAATGATTGCCAAGCTGGCCGGCGTGATTGTCGAAACCGCCGATGTTTCCGCCGCCAAGTTCGACAAAGAAAATGCGAACGCCAAGGTCGGCCCGGATGAGTTGGGCGACCGTGCGCAACTCCTCCGCGAGCAAGAACTGCGGGTAATCGGCGCGGGTGGAGGCGCTCATCGCCGATTCGATTCGCCGGTTGTTAACCTGGACCTGTGCCGTGCAGCGTCGAAGCGAATCGAGCCATGGTGAATTGGGCCCGGCGGGTACGTCTTGTCCCGCCGACACGGGATATTGACTGACCAACTCGCGCGGCGACTGGACGGAGGGGACGACGACCTGCTCTGCGTTTGACGCGAACGGTTGCGGGATCACTCCGACGAACATCGCCGGCACGTTTGCTGCGTCGGGTTTCCACAGGAGATCCGCCGCACGGCCCAGCCAGCCGGTCTGCAATTTGGGTAAGCGAGGGTCAGCCGTGTGCCAGTTGTGCATCGCGCCCGGATGGTTGCGATCTGCATTCGCGTAGCCGACGCCTTGGACGATAGTGAGAAGGCCATCCCGATACAGCCGGTAAAAGCCTTCCATGCGCGGATGGAATGCGAGATGCGAGTCCAGCTTGTGAGCACGTTGCGCCACCTGGCTCAACGTCGGCCGGCCCCGATGATACGCGTCATCGCCGAAGGGAATCACCGTATTCAACCCGTCGTTGCCACCAGAAAGCTGAAGCACCACCAATACCGTGTCACGCTCCTGCCGGGCTGCGGCGCGCGCCAATAGTCCCGGCGCGTGTCCGGTGAACGAGACGAGAACACCAGCCTTGAACGCCGTCTTGATGAAACTGCGCCGGGTATGATTCATGTTGATCATCCCAATTGAAACTCTGGCAGTGTGAGGATGGCATAGGCAACGCGGCGCGCATCTGTATTGGCATCGGCCCCATCATGGAGTTCGGCGTCACCCTGCAGAAATAGATCGAGGAAGAACCGCGCGCTGGAGCCGTGCCTGCCAGCCACCGCTGACGGATTGAGTTTGCCGCCGAAAGGTCCATCGCTCTTTAACAAGACCGCAGCCAGATTGTGCCGGCCCGCCAGTGTCGCGTGGTTGATCCAGCGCTGGCCGCCACTCCAACCTTTGGCCGTCGGCGGGTGCAGCAGGTTCTGTCCGAGACGCGCGAGTGCCTCGGCCAGCGGCGGCGTGGGAACCGCCTCCTCCAGGCCTTTTACGACGCCCAAGGCAAACTCAACGGGGCTTTTCATGCGCTGGCGATACGCCATCGCCGAGAAGAAAAGGTTGGAGCGAAGCAGGGTCTCCACGAGCGGCAACACGT
>CAZGGF010000007.1:0-3090 GCA_964524715.1 uncultured Verrucomicrobiota bacterium
GGACGCGCAGAACGAAACCACCGACGACGCGGTCGTGGCCGCCACGTTGATGTCGGTGCGCGGTCTCGACCTGTCGAACCGCCCGTGGGACAACGGCTGGGGCACGCCGCAGAAGCCCGGCGATATTTCCGAGGCCCATCCATATCGGGCAGGCCGGAAAGGGTTCTTCGCAAACCTCGCGAATGAGACGGGCATCCCCGACAACGGCCCGAAGAAGAAAGACGCGGCCCGGCCGCCGTATCTCATCAATGAATACGGCTGGCTCTGGATCAACCGCGACGGCACGTTGCCGACGTTGACGGTGGATGTTTACAAGCGATTGCTGGGCGAGAAGGCCACGGTGGCCGAACGTTTCCATTACTACGCGCGCACACTGGCGGCCAAGACCGAGTTTTGGCGCAGTCGACGATTGTGCGCGGGCGTGCTGCACTTCTGCGGACTGGGCTATTCGCGCCACGACGGCCAAACCAGCGATCATTTCATCGATGTGAAGAACCTGGTCTACGAACCCGGTTTTCGTCGCTATGTGAGCGATGCTTTCGCGCCGACCGGCATCATGCTCGACTTTTGGGCTGAAGACCTGCCGGCTGGCGAGAAACGCAGTGTTTCGACCGTGGTCATCAACGACCTGTACGGGCCATGGAATGGCAGCGTCCGCTTCCGTTTGTTGCGCGGCACTAGGACTCTTGCCGAACAGATGCAACCGTGCGAAGTCGCCGCGCTGGGCGACAGGCGGCTGACGTTCAGTTTTGTCACCCCCACCGAACCGGGCCGTTACACACTCGAAGCCGCGTTGGTGAAGAAGGGCGCGCCTGATGTTCGCAGCCTGCGCGACTTCGCCGTGTTGACGCCGGAAGAACGCGAAGCCCGCCGCAACCTTGCCGAGGGCCGGCCCGTGAAAGCGTCGTCGGTGTTGACGAAAGACGGGCAGACGTATCGGGCCGGGTTTGCAGTGGACGGCAAGACTGACACTCGCTGGTCGAGCGAATTTAGCGACCCGCAATGGCTTGCGGTGGATCTCGGTGCCGTGCAAAAGATTTCGCGCGCCGAGTTGCAGTGGGCGGGGGCGTTTGGGAAGACCTACGCGATTCGAGTCTCACCTGATGGTGAGAACTGGAAGACCGTCCACGCCGCCAACAAGGGGGCAGGGAAGGCCGAGGTCATCAGCTTCGCGCCGGTGCAGGCGCGATGGGTTCGCATCCACGGCACACAGCGCGGCACACGGTTCGGTTACTCGCTTTGGGAAGTGCGCGTGTATCACTAAGCGCAACGAAGGACAGCAGAGCGCGCCCAGCGGTCGCGTTCCACCCATGGCTTGCGCCGGGGCCTATTCTTTTGCGGACGCGCCTCTTTTCGTAATCAGGTCGCCGAAGGAGGCAAGCAAATCATATTTGTTTCGCCACGTCGTATACATGATGCCCCGCGCGTTGGACGTGCGGTCGATCGCCTCCAGCCAGCCGCGCGGGTTTTCCAGCGTGTCGCCGTCATAATACGCGCCAGCCAGCGTCCGGAAGCCAAGGCCGGAGAAGAACTTCAGGCTCGGCTCGCGTTGTTTGTAATACCAACAGACGATGCCGAGATCCTTCGGCACGTGTTGCCACGAGCCGGTGTAGTCGCCCTCCACCGCGTAGTAGTCGCCGTGCGCGTTGTGATTGGGGTCAAGCATGTCTGACCAGCACCAAACGTCCGCGCCGGGACTGGCCTCGCGCAGGATGGCTGCCTGCTTCGTGATGCAATCGCCAAGAATCTCGCCCATCGTCATGTGACGCGCCTTGCATGCCGCGCATGAGCCGCCGGCACGCACCTCATCCATGCTGAGCAGGAACTTCTTCGCGCCGGTGTGCTGCGCCAGCGCCTTTGCCACTGTGCGCCAGATTTCGTAAACCTTGGGTTCCGACATGCAGATCGTCACCTGCCCGGCGTTGATGACAACGGCGTGATACCAGCTCACGCGCAGCCGCTCGCCATCGCGGATGCGGCCACCCGTTAACAGCCGCAGTGGCGGCGCGTCATGGTCCGGCCGGGATGGGCGCAGTCGCGGGTCGCTCAGTGGCGCGTAATCCCTGCCTTCTTCATAGATCGTTTTGCCGTCCTCACTGCGCACGGTCACGGGCGTGCCGGGTCGGCGCAGGACATTGACGGGGCCGACTTCTTCAAGGCGCAGATCGTCGAGCCAGACCTTGCCTTCCTTGCCGCCCCAGAGGCCGGCGTAGATCCGCACGCGATCGAACTGGAGGCTGTTGAACAGGAGCGTCAGCTTCCGCCAGTCGCCGCTATCGACCACGTTCGGTTCGAATGGCGCCAGGGATCGTTTGTCAGCGAGCACTTGCAGCTTGAACGCGCCTGCCGGTTTCAATCCTTCGGTCTTCACCCATGCGCTCAGCCGGTAGCATCGGCGTGGTGTGACGGCCACCTCCTGCATGATACGGCCATGGCCGTGTTGAGGACTGAACTTGCCGGCGTCTTCAATACGGAGCGACGACCGGCCTTCCTTGAATACCGTCGTGTCCTGGAACGTGATGCGACCTGGCTCGTCGGCGAAGCGGTAGCCCTTGAAACGGTTGCGCTCGAATTCCTCGAAGCCGCCGTTGACGATGCCGGCCGCCGGGTCGACCACCAGCCGGGCCTCGCCGTTGTGCGCGACGAACGGCGCGTTTTCCACCGGCAGGCCTTCGGCAAGATTTGGATCGCGATGCAACACCGCGCTGCCGTAGCCTGCCGAGAAGATGGACGGTATGATCTCGATGTGTCGTTCTGCACAGATCTTCTTCACTTCTTCGAGACGGCGGAAATAGGCCGGCTTCTGCAAGTCAATCGTATCAAACCCACCCGTGAGCACCATGCCGTTCAACCCGTGTTTGGCGGCGGTCTCCACGATGTGGCGGATTTCCTCCACGTCTGAATCGCGGGACAGGTTGCGCGCTGCATAGACCCATCGCTCGGGATACACGCGCGTTGATGTTGCAGTCGGGGAATGTGTTGCGTTCCCGGCTGCACTCGCGGTGGACACGGCTGTGGCGATGGCTGCGAGGGTGGAGAGAATTCTGCGGCTGTGGACCGGTGTCATTGGGCTGCTCCGTAGTTGACGGT
>CAZGGF010000008.1:0-2436 GCA_964524715.1 uncultured Verrucomicrobiota bacterium
CAGGCCAAGCGCGGTGCGTTCAAGGGAACGGCTGATTCGCTTTTCAGTGCGTCGTCGAAGACAAACATCACGCTGACGGGCTATGGCGCAACGTTGAAGATGTGGAAGCAGGACTACGACGACAAAACCCAATACAAACACGCCGAATGGCGGCACGTGCTCAACCTTCACAGTTGCGAGCGCGTGCGCGTGGCGGGCTTGACGCTGGCTGACAGCGGTGGCGACGGCATCTACCTCGGCGTGGCGCGCAAGGGCGTGCCATGCTCCGACGTGGTCATTCGGGACGTGGCCTGCGTCAACAACTACCGCCAGGGCATCAGCGTCATCAGCGCGCGCAATCTGCTCATCGAGAACTGCGTGCTCAAGGACACCTGGGGCACCGCGCCGGAGGCCGGCATTGATTTCGAGCCGAACCACGTGTCGGAGGAACTCTCCAACTGCGTCATGCGGAACTGCGTCTCCGAGAACAACCGCGGCGATGCCTATACGTTCTACTTGCGGCCGTTGCGTGGCGAGTCCAAGCCGATCTCCGTCCGCATCGAGAACTGCCGCTCGGTCGGTTGCCGGCGTTCGGCCTGCTTTGTTACCGCCAACGACAGCGATACCGCCGGCGTCAAGGGCACGATGGACTTCGTCAACTGCAAGTTCGAGGCGGGGCAGGGGGCTGGTATCGCGGTCGGCGACAAACCGGCCAACGGCACGCGTGTCAGCTTCGTGAACTGCCAGGTGATCAATGCTGCCACCAATCAGCCGGCAACGGCGCCGATCACACTGTCCAGCAGTTCGCAAGCAGTGGAAGAGTTCGGCAACATCCGGTTTGCCAACTGCACCATCACCGACCCATGCGACCGCCTGCCCATGTCCTATCACGATATGTCAGGCGGCGCGGGCCTTCGTGATCTCACCGGCACGCTCATCGTCAAGCGAGACGGCAAGAGAGTGAAGCACGCGCTCACGCCGAAGCTGATTGCCGAGTGGATGCCTCACCGCAGTTTCAAACAGATCACCAAGTTCGCCACTCAGGGCATCCGCTTCGAGCCGGCGTTGCCCGCAGCGAAACCCGACGCCAGCCGGCGTTGCACCGCGCGCCAGCGCGAACTGTCGGAGTGGCTGCTCTGGGCCGAGGCTGGCCAGCAGGTGTCGTTCACCGTCCTCATCCGCCCCGTCGGCAAAGGAGTGCCTCGGCCCGCGCCCGTGACCCTTATCGCGCCCTCCGGAAAGCTCACGAAGCTGAAGGACGCGCCGGGGGATGGCGAGACCGCCTATAGTTTCCAGGCTGCCGAGACCGGCGCGCACAAGCTCGTTTGCGAGCCGCACAACTGGACCACGACCGTGAACTCCGCCACTCACCGCGTCTGTATCTACTCAACGAGCGGCTCCATTCATTTCCTTGGCACCACCGGCGAGTATTTCTTCTGGGTGCCGGCGGGCACGAAAGAGTTTGCAGTGAAGGTGTCGGGCGACAACAGCGGCGAGCGCATCAAGGCGGCGTTGCGCGATCCGGACGGTCGCACCATCGAGGAGAAAGACAGCATTGCCGAGGCTCACCAGTTTCTGGCGCGGCCCAAGAGCGATTCCGCCGGTGAGATTTGGAGTCTGCGCCTCGACAAGCCCACCATCGGTGTCGTTGAGGATTTCCACATCCAGCTTCAAGGGATTCCGCCGGTGCTTTCGCACACCAAGGAGTCTCTGCTGAAGCCGGCGAAGTGAACGAAACCGCCTCCGCCATCTGGATCAGCAGATTCGCCGAAGACAGGCGCTTGTCGCTCTCCAGCAACTGCACATTCCGTTCGGTGAACTCCGGCAGATTCGCGCAATCCTCCACGCTCAGACCATGGAACTCCCTCCATTGATGTATCCCCTGCGCGAGCGCTTTGTGATTTCGGGGATAATCACGTTTGACCGCCATGCCCCCCCCCGTTTTTTACCTCATTCCCGCCCGCTGTGAACGAAATGTTTGCGGCTCAGGTAGTCTCGCCTGTGCCAAGGATGACCCGAAGTGATGGATCGGTTTCACAGACCGAGACAATCTTATTGTATTGCTCCAAAAGTTTGGTCAGCGTCACCTTGCAGCCAGCGGTTCGGAACAGGCTGCGCTCATAGACGTTCGCAATGAGGAATTGCGAGGCATCGAGAACATCCACACGGTCGGCGAGGGCTGTGCTCTTTAGCAGAAAGGCAGCTCCGGATACTCCATCACCTATTGTCACGATCACTGGCTTGAGACCAGCTCTAAGATTCTCGCCACATTTTCGAATCAAAGCCTCGCCAGGATGAGTGGTCACGTGGATGGCCAATGCCTCGATTTGAAAATCCGCTTTCCGCGCCGTGGATTGATCGGCAACTGAAAACCCGTGGTGTTCCACCTTGCTTTCGCCGAGCACGAGGTCGATCTTTGCCCCCACCAAATGCTGCAGCATCGCGCCGACGTAGTTC
>CAZGGF010000009.1:0-2135 GCA_964524715.1 uncultured Verrucomicrobiota bacterium
CACCAACGGCACGGCATGCAGGGTGCGATGTGGAGAAACAGTGGTTGACCTGAACCTGAAGCCGGGACAAGCGCGCACACTGGATGCCGACCTTCGCTGACGCCTGCGGCGAAGATCCCAGCCGCCCCCCTCCCCGCCCGAAAAGAAAGTGATTTTCCGAGCCCGCTTGTTTAACTTGCCTTGTGAGAAAATCAGGCATGCCTCGTTCCGCGAGCGGTGATCCGACGATGACGGCGAAGAGCCGTTCGTCGTGGGAAATCGTCCGTCGCGTTGCCGTTTATTTGCGTCCCTACAAATGGATGGCGGTGGGCACGGTGGCATGTGCGGTCCTCTCACTGGCCTTTGCCTTCGCTTTCCCCAAACTGACGCAATTCGTGATCGACGAAATCATCGCGAACAAGCGGCAGGAAATACTCGCGCCGGTCATGCTCGCGCTGTTGGCGGCGTTCCTGTTGCGTGACGTCTTCAACAGCCTGCGCATCCGCATCAACAACACGCTGGAGCAAAACGTCATCTTCGACATGCGCAACCAGCTCTACAACCGGCTCCAGCAATTGCCGGTGAACTATTTCGACCAGCGCGCCTCAGGCGATTTGATGACCCGCGTCGTCGAGGATGTGAACAACGTCGAGCGCCTGCTGATTGACGGCACCGAGCAAGGCACCGTCTCCATCCTGAGCGTGTTCGGCGTGCTGGTGATTCTGTTCGCCATGAACCCGGCGCTCGCGGCAGTGGCGATGATTCCCCTACCCCTGCTGGCGGGCGGTGCGCTCTGGTATACGTTTACCGCTCACCATCGCTATCGCGCACAACGCGAAGCCGCCAGCGCGATCAACGCCCTGCTTATGGACAATCTCCAGGGCATCCGGCAGATCAAGGCATTTGGCCGTGAGGGCCACGAAAACAACCGTTTCGCCGCGCGCGCCGACGACCTGCGCCGCAGCATGCTCCGCATCATGCGCGCGTGGGCGACCTACTCGCCCGCGATGAGCTTCGTTGCCGCGCTCGGCACCGGCCTCGTGCTCTGGGTGGGCGGACGCCAGGTCATTGCCGGCCACATGACGATTGGCGAGTTGATGGGCTTCATCCTTTATCTCGCCCTCTTCTACGAACCCATCGGCCGCCTGCATGGTTTAAACCAGATGCTGCAATCCGCCCGCGCCGCCGGCGAACGTGTCTTTGACATTCTTGACACCGCGCCGGAAGGCTGTGACCCGCGCCGCACAGTGGCGATAAAAACACCCGTGCGGGGCGAGGTGGTTTTTGAGAATGTCCAGTTTCGTTACCAGGCGGGCCTGCCGGTGCTGCATGACATTTCTCTCCACGCGAACCCCGGTGAAGTCATCGCGCTCGTCGGCCCCACGGGCTCAGGCAAGTCCACACTGGTCAACCTCCTGCCGGCCTTCTACGAAACCTCCGCGGGCCGCATCACCCTTGACGGCCAGGACATCGCCGCTGCGAGCCTCGAATCGCTCCGCGCCCAGATCAGCATCGTCAGCCAGGAGCCATTCCTCTTCAACGGCACTGTGCGCGAGAACATCCTCTATGGAAAACTCGACGCGACCGATGCGGAATTGCAGAACGCGGCGCGCGCCGCCAACTGTCATGAGTTCATCTCGCGTCTGCCCGAGGGTTACGATTCCCGTGTCGGCGAGCGTGGTGTGAAATTGAGCGTCGGCGAGAAACAACGCATCAGCATCGCCCGCGCGCTCTTGAAGAACACGCCACTGCTCATTCTCGACGAGGCCACTGCCAGTGTGGACACCGCCACGGAGAGACTCATTCAGGAAGCCCTCGAACGCCTCATGGCTCACCGCACCAGCTTTGTCATCGCCCATCGCCTCAGCACCATCCGCCGGGCAGACGAGATTCTCGTCCTCTGCCACGGCCGGATCGTCGAGCGCGGCACCCATGACGAACTCATGGCTCAGGACGGCCTCTATACCCGCCTCGCCCGCATCCAAAACACCACCTTCATCGAGGAAGGTTTCGAAAAGCTGGAAGTAGCCTGACGCTGCGCGGCGGTCGCCGGAAGGCGCATCGAATGCGCCGTGCTTGACTGCCTCTCGCGTTGTGTTACACAGAGCATTCAATCGTAACACTATGAAACCATGCCACGAAGGCGTCTCCCGGTT
>CAZGGF010000010.1:0-2493 GCA_964524715.1 uncultured Verrucomicrobiota bacterium
CGCGGCGTTTTTCCTCCAGCGCGCGCACCTTTTCCGGCTCTGAGACCATCACGGTGGCTTGATCGCGCAAAACCTCAACCTCCTTGCGCGTCAGCTCGCGCCCCAGTTTGCCCTCCGCATTCACCAACAGCGCCGCGAGACTGGGGATATACAAAAGCGTGAGGTGGTCAGGGTTCGGGCGGCCAGCCAATGCCGCATACGATCCGGATTCTCCTTCTTTCAATGGGTTCATGGGAGTTCTCCTCGATTGCGTACTCCAAACAAGCACCAACGCGCTAACGCAAACCAGCACAGCTAGCGCACACTGCAAGAAAGGCTTGTTAAGCTGTCTCATACAACGAGGCGAAGAGACCAGCACCCTTCACGACGCCTTGTGTTCCATCCAGAACGGCGTGGCGACAAACCACAGCGCCGTGCCGGCAAGCATCCAGCCCTGCGCCTGTGCGAGGTCGAGCTTGTCCGCAAAGAACAGGCACGCCGGCGCCAGCGTCACAGCCAGCGCGACCCACGAGAGGATTTCAGCCACGCGTTTCATGGTGTCACCCGCTTCTGATGAAGCCAACTCAAAGCAATGTAAAGCACTGCCGCCACAAACCAGCCAGGGAGGCTGACGAAGTAGATTTGCACGCCGGCGAATTGCACGAGCACGGTGCAAACGGCCATCGTCAGGAACCACGCAAGGCCAGCGGCCCAGTTGAACGTCGTGCCAGTGGCCTCCGCGTAATTGCGGCGCAGGCCGAACCGCTCCAGCAGCCAGAAGTCCACGAAGATCACCGCGCCCATCGGCATCAGGATCATGCCCCAGAGCGCGACGAAATCGAGCAGCTTCATCGTCACCAACGGGAAGATCGCTGTGACGCTCGCCACAAGACCAGTCAGCAGCGTCACCCGGAACCGCGACGACGAAGGCACAAGCGATTGGAAAGCGAGGCCGGCGCGGTAGAGCGTCGGGTTGGCGGTGGTCCAGCCGGCGGCGATGACGCAAAGCAAACCAGCGATGCCGCATGCGCGATACGCCAGCGGGCCGGGCAGCACGGCCGTATTGGACGGGTCCTGATTCAGTTGCAGCGCGTAAAGGATCGAAGCGGCGATCCACGCCATGAAGTGGCCGATGAACATGCCGGCGGCGGACGCGATGCCATACCACGACTTTTTCGCGTAGCGGAACAGCGAGAGGTCGGCCATGCCGATGTGCCACGCCATGTTGCAGAACCACGCAAAGAACATGACATGCCAGAACGTGAACTTCACCTGGCCCGGCATCGGCGCCCCACCCTTCCAGATCACCGTCTGCGCGACGTGCCAGAAGTCCCCGATGGAGGTCAGACCGAGTTGTCGCACGCCAATGACGGCGAAAGCAATGAAGACGGCGATCATCCACGGCACGGCCATGTTCGCAAACTCGGCGACGAACTTGTAGCCGTAGGCCGCCACGAACGCGAACAACGTGCCCGCTGCAAGCACTGCAACGACCCAACCGAGGCTGTTGGGCATCAGGTCGCCGAAGCCGGGCATGGGGAACTTGAACCAGACGCCGAGCGCGGTGGCCGAGACTGTGATCATCGCCCCGGCGAGAAACGTAAACATGACGCCATTAGCGACATTGTAGAGCGTGACGAGCTTGCGGCCGCAGATTTTTTCGAGCTGGAAGTAGAGCGTCAGCCGCACGCGCGTGGCGATGGGCGCGGTGAAGAGCGTCCAACTCAGCACGGCGAGCAGATTGCCGACGATGAGACCTACGATGAGGTCGAATGCGCTGACGCCCGCCGCGAGGAACAGCGGACCAATCATCAACTCCGTGCCAGCGACGTGTTCTCCCGCGAACTGGCCGACGTAGCTTTTCAGCCCGAGCAATGCCCGCTGCGGCACGGGCTCGCGCTCAAATTCCTCGACCGGATCGTGGGAGTGCTGGTTATCGGTCATCGAAAAAATGCAGCGGATACTCTGCATCTATTTCAGTGGATTTCGCCACTTCAGTTTTGGGAAACGAGCAAAATCAGAATCCGTGGAAAACAGCTCACATCCATGCTCCAAGGCAAGTGCCGCCAGATGAGCGTCAGAAACCAAGTTGGCCGTCGCCTGACCTTCTGTCAGCATTTCCTTGAAAACCTGCCAGTGACGATTGGTGGGATGAACAAGTCTCACACATGGCTGGGCCAGCCAGCTCTCCACCCGCCCCATGGCCTCAGCCAGCGTCAGCGGCCGTTCAAAAACCCGCGGGTTGGTCCCAATCCGAAGGAACGCTTTCACTACGGGCCATGCCAGACAGATCGGTCGAGTTCCAGAGAGTTGAGCATCCCACCACGCACCAGCCGCCCTATTCACAGGACTTCGCGCATCTTCTGCATAGAGCAGCAGATTTGCATCCACCAGCATCATCGCGCGTCATCCCCTTCAAGATGAGAGAGCAGCTCTTGAATATTGTCGAGGTTATATCCCCTCCGCAGCCCCATGGCGCGCGGCTTGGTCCGATACCGCTTGCCAGCGGAAGGT
>CAZGGF010000011.1:0-3246 GCA_964524715.1 uncultured Verrucomicrobiota bacterium
GGGAGTTGGGGTGTTGGGGAAGAGGCAGAGGGCTGATGGGTGGTTGCATCACAACGCCGCGGTCACCGGGCGGTCGGCCATGGCGTTTTTGGCGCGCGGCTAGGTGCCGGGGGCGGGGGCGGATGGCGACCGCGGGGAGCGCGGGCTGACGAACAGCAGTGGCGAGCAAGCAGGGGATGGCGCGATCCTCGGCCGCGGCGGGCGGATGTATGGCCACGGCATCTGCTCCTTGTTGCTGGCGGAGGCGGCGGGCATGAGCAAGAACGACCGCGTGATGGCTGCGCTGCGGAAGGCTTGCGAGTTGATCCTGAGGGCGCAGGCGGAACCGAAATCACCGCAGCACACCGGCGGCTGGCGCTACGAGCCGCACTCGCGCGATTCGGATGTCTCAGTGACGGGCTGGCAATTGCTGGCGTTGCGGGCGGCGAAGGATTGCGGGGTGAAAATCCCGGGCGAGGCGATCGAGAAGGCGGTGGGATTTGTGAAACGTTGCGCGGCGCGCGACGGCGGCTTTTCCTACCAGCCCGGCGGCGGCCCCGGCCACGCGCGGACCGGTTGCGGTATGGTGTCGCTCCAGATGTGCGGCCAATACGATGCGCCGGAGGTCAAGCGCGGCGCGCAATGGCTCCGCTCGCACGAGATGAAATGGGGCCGGGAACATTTCTACTACGCGATCTACTACGTGACGCAGGCGATGTATCAATCGGGCGGCGAAGACTGGGCTTGGTGGCAGGCCCAACTGGAAAAAATGTTGCTCGAGCACCAGAACGGTGATGGCAGTTGGCCGACGACTGGTGGCGAGGGGGAGGGTGGCCAGGTTTACGCGACCTCAATGGCTCTGCTGGCGCTGTGCGTGCAGTATCACTACCTGCCGGCGTACCAAAGATAGCGACGTCCTCATGGCTGGAGGATTCTCTGCGCCTCTTCCATGGTTTCGCATGTCATGATGTGAATGCCGTGACGATAGTGAAACCATGACATGATGTTGAACCCGATGTCCTTGCGGGGATTTGGAATGACCCTCACGATGGTCTCCACTCCAGCCGTGTTGAACAAATCCATGATCCGGTCAATCTGTGCGGAACACTCGAAATCCATGGACTCCAGACCGCTCAGGTCTGTCAGTATCCGAAGCCCGGGCTGTATTTTCGCCAGATGTTGTTGCAGTTCCTGATGACACCGCTGGACTTCCGCCAGGTCAACATGCCCGGTCCAGTTGATGGTGAGCAGATGGGCTGCTGCGTCGAAACCGATGTGATGCATGGCGCTGTGTCTTGTGCTTCTTGTGTCGCTCAATCATCCAGTTGTCGCCGGAAGTTCACGACGAAAGGCGATCGCGGACGCGACCCAGGGCCTGGAGCGGGAAGTAATGACGATACATGTTGTAATCGATCATAAAGCCGCGGGCCAATTCGCGTCCTTGAGCCAGTGCCACGGTGTTTTTCCTGAGCCGGATGCGTTCGCCGATCCCGTAGCCGGGGAAGCCGGTGCCCACATAGTAGGACTGCGCCCAAGTGCCATCGCGTTGTTGTGAAAGCAGCCAGTCCACCCCGCGCTGAATCGCCGGATCGAACTTGGGATTATCGATGGCCAGCAGACCGATCAGAGCCCAAGCCGTTTGGGCGGGAGTGCTGGGGCCTACTCCGCGCAAGGCATCATCCATATAGGACGCGCAGGATTCGCCCCAGCCGCCGTCGGCATTCTGCCGGGAGGCCAGCCATTCTGCGGTCTTTTGAATGCGGGGATCCTTCATGTCAAACCCAATGGAACGCAGCCCCGGCAACACGAGCGCGGTTCCGTAAAGGTAGTTGACGCCCCAGCGGCCAAACCAACTGCCCTCCGGTTCCTGTTCGCGCATCGCGTAGTCAACGGCGCGTTTGACCGTGGGGTCGCTCATGGTGCAGCCCATCAACCCCAGGGCTTCGAGTTTGTGCCCGGTCAAATCGGCGCTGGGAGGGTCCAACACTTCGCCGAAATCGCAGAACGGCAGCTGCGCGAGAATCCAGCGGTCATTGTCCTTGTCGAAAGCGCCCCAGCCGCCGTTTGAAGATTGCATGGCGCGCACCCAGACTTCTGCGCGGCGCAGGGCAGTCTCGATTCGCGGGACGAATTCAGGCGGCGCAATCTTGCGGATGCGGGCAAGCACGATCATGGCCACGGCGGTATCGTCGAGGTCGGGATACCAGGTGTTGGCCCGCTCGAAGGCCCATCCGCCGCATTCCACGTCTTTGACAACCACTGCCCAGTCGCCTTTGACCAGAATCTGTTTTTGCAGAACCCAGTCCAGGGCGCGCCCCATGCCGGGGAACGTCTGAAAGTTCTCTCCGCAGTCGAGCAACGCTTGCAGGGTCAGGACCGTGTCCCAGATGGGTGATTCGCTGGCCTGAAGATAAATCGCATCGTCACGCTTGTAGGACCAATGGTGATTCCATGCATCCAATCCACTCCGTATCACAGGGTGATCCAGCGCATACCCTTCGACGTGGAGCGCCAGCAGGCTGTAAATCCATGGCGGTTGAATGCCGCCCCAGGCGCCGTCGGCATCCTGGTGGCTGATGATCCATTCCATGCAGAGCTTGATCGCGGTTTCGCGACCGGGCTTCCATGGACTGCTCATGTATAGACGCAGCAGCTTCTCGGTCAGACGGAACAGGGTGGGCCAGAAGCCGCTGTGACGCTTCGGCATCGAGTAGTCGAAGTTCTCCCGTCCTTCGGGGAACAGTTCGTCCAGGCGGCGCTCAGGCGGGAGTGGACGAACCGGCATGCGGGCCGAAAGGATCGCCAGAGGGACGAGGGTGGCTCGCGCCCAGCAGCCAAACCAATAGATGTTGAACGGCGCCCAAGTCGGGACACGGAATATCTCCGGGGGGACGACGGGCGTGCGTTCCCATGGCCACTCGCCAATGAAAGCCAGCCAGAAGCGGGTGAAGTTGCGGACTTTTTTCAGGCCGCCGTGGGAGAATATCCACTCCCGCGCCTTGCGCACCGGCTCGTCATCAACCTTGAACCCCGAACAACGCAGGGCCGTGTAACACTCCACCGTGGTGTTGATGTCGCCTGCCGGGGCGTCATGGTACACTTCCCAGGAACCATCCGGCCGTTGCTCCTTCAAAATGGCCCGGATCACTCCCGCGTGCTTGGGATCGTCTTTGATACCCAGAAAGTGCATGGCCAGAATCCATTGCGCCTCGATGCAGCAATTGGACTTCAGCATGCCCACCCAAAAGCCTTCTTCCAGTTGTTCGC
>CAZGGF010000012.1:0-5256 GCA_964524715.1 uncultured Verrucomicrobiota bacterium
TGGTCCGCTGTTGTTCGACAAGGGTCTGCTGAAGGCGTTGTTGATTCTCTTTCAGTTCCTGAAGCTGCTTCAGAATTTGTTGCGAATCATAGGTGGCCTCGGCTGCGTTCAGCGACACCGCCGTGACCAACGCAAAACAAATGACAATTGGATAATGGTATCTCACAGATCACTCCTTCCTTACGCCCGCATCCGCGCAAAGCGGCACGAGCAAACAAGACGTCTGCAAAAAACAGCGTCACCCGCACCGCCCAAAGCGGCAGGCGGTCGTGTGGCGCAACAGAGTTTTAGGAGTGAGAGGAAGGAGGACCGCGTGGCCGGAAGAATGCCGGCGCTTGCGTTACAACCGGGGGGAAAACGGGAACAACAAACTCAACGACCTGCTCCGGCACACCCGGCACCACCACATCGAGAGCGGCGCACTGCACTGCCCCACTGTGCCACGCCACTGCCGGACACTCGTCATGCGACTCCTCGCAGTCGTGCTGGTGGGCGATCAGCCCCAGCAACGCCAGGATCATCGTCAGTCCCGCAATAGAGCGCAGAGCTTTCATTCCTACGGTTGCAACGCCGGCAACGATATCTCAGAGGGTCAGTTCACGCAAGTACTGCGCGCTGTCCTCCGGCGGCGTGGGGTTGATGTGGAAGCCTGTGCCCCACTCAAAACCCGCCGGTTCCGCCAAACGAGGCAGAATCTCAAGGTGCCAGCGAAAATCCTGGTCGAGCGTGTCCCAGTAGTCACGCCGGCGTGCGCGCCTCACGGGCGCGGTGTGCAGGATGAGGTTATACTGCGGACGGTTCAACGCCATCGTCAGCTTCTTCAGCGTCACCTTCAAGGTGTCCGCCAGTTGCGCAATCTCCTCCGTGGTGATGCTGTGATAGTCGGCTGCCTGCCGCTTGGGGAGGATGCAGAGTTCGAACGGGAACCGGGACGCAAAAGGACAGAAGCAGAGAAACCCGCCGTTCTCATAGACCACGCGCCGGCCGTCGCGCTGTTCCTGCCGCAGGATGTCGTGAAATACGCAACGCTCCTTGCGCCGGTAATACTCGCGGGACCCTTCGAGCTTGCGCTTCACGCGCGAGGGCGTGATCGGCGTGGCAATGATCTGGCTGTGTGGGTGGCTGAGCGACGCGCCGGCCTGGGGACCGACGTTCTTGAACATGAGAATGTAGCGCAAACGCTCGTCACGCATCAGGTCGAGCATGCGCTCCTTGCATGCCGTAAGAACCGTCCCGATGCCTTCGAGCGTCTGGTCCTGCAACTCCGTCTTGTGGTCCGGCGTCTCGATGATGACCTCGTGCGCACCAATGCCATTCATACGGTCATAAATACCGTCGCCTTCCCGGTCCAGCATGCCTTCGACCCTCAAGGCGGGGAACTTGTTCGCAACGACGCGTGTTTTCCAACCGGGCTGGTTCGGACCGCCGCTCTTGCGCGCGACCCAAATCTCGGCTGGAGTCATTTTTTCCGCGCCGGCGCAAAAAGGGCAATTTGCTGCGTCGTCCTTCGCTGGCGGGCAACTGTTCTCTGCCGGGCGATGTGCTCGTTCAGGCGCGATGATCACCCAGCGTTCCGTGACGAGATCCTGCCGTAATTCAGACATGGTGTAATTGTTCCCCTTCAGGGCATTTGATACAAGCTCAGATATTGCAGCGCGCTCTTGCGCCACGAGAAGTCGCAGGCCATCGCGTTCTGGACGACTCGGTCCCAATGCGGCCGCTGGCGGTAGGTCTCCAACGCCCGCGCCACCGCCGCGAGCATCGCCGCCGACGTGCAGGCGTCAAACGAAAACCCGTTGCCGGTTTGTGTGCCGGGATTGTACGGCTCCACCGTGTCGGCAAGACCGCCCGTGGCGCGCACGATCGGCACCGTGCCATAGCGGAGCGAATACATCTGGTTCAGCCCGCAAGGCTCGAACCGCGACGGCATCAGGAACATGTCCGCGCCCGCTTCGATCTGATGGGCCAGCGCCTCATCGAAACAAAGCCGCAGACTCAAGCGGGTGGGATGTCGTTCGGCGAGCGCGTGCAGCCGTTTCTCCAGAACCGGGTCCCCTTCGCCCAGGATGGCGAGGCTGGCGCCCATTGTGATGATCTGCGGAATCGTCTCTGCGATGAAATCGTAGCCCTTCTGCTCGACGATGCGCGACACCATGCCGATCACTGGCGCCCATGCGCGCTCGACCGGCAGCTTCAAGGTCTCCAGCAAAGCGCGTTTGCACGCGACCTTGTTGGCGAGGCTGTGGCTGTCGTAGTTTGCCGCAATGTGCCGGTCTGTCCGCGGGTTCCACGCGGTGTAATCCGCGCCATTGAGCACGCCATGCAGCTTGCTGCGATAGGACTTCAACAGTCCTTCGAGCCCGCAGCCGTATTCCTTGGTCTGGATTTCCTGGGCATAATGCTGGCTCACGGTCGTCAGCACGTCACTGTAGAGGAGGCCTGCCTTGAGGAGGTTGACCTGTCCATGAAACTCCAGCCCTTTCAGCCCGAAATAATCCGCGGGCAGATTGGTCAGGTCAAACTGCTGCCGCGGAAATACTCCCTGGTAGGCGAGATTGTGAATCGTGAACACCGTCCGCAACCGCCACGCAGGCGAGAGCGTCCGTGACCACCACAGCGGCACAAACGCCGCCTGCCAGTCGTGTGCGTGCAGCACGTCCGGCACGAACCGCAACGCTGGAATGCTCGCAACGACCGCTTTCGAGAAAAAAAGATAGCGCGCCGCATTGTCTTCGTAATCACGGTCGGACTCGCCATAAAGCCCCGCCCGATCGAACAACTCGTTCTGTCGCACGAACACCACGCGCTGCCGCTCACCCAGCTGCAGTTCGTAAATCGAGCCGACTATGTTCCGCCCACCCAACGGCACGCGGATATTGTTCGATACGCATTGCGCGGCGGCGGCCTTGTCCTTCAGCGCGCGGTAAAGCGGCAGGAACGTCACGACCTCATGACCCAACTCCGCCAGCTCGCGCGATAGCGCGCCGATGACGTCAGCCAGGCCACCGGTCTTGACGAACGGTGTCATTTCACTGCCGACAATGATGATTCTCATTTATTTCGTGTTGATGCCGCCCTGCGGATTGGCGGCAGCCGCCGGCACCCGGAGCGTCACATCCACGCGCGCGTTACTCTCTTTCAGTTCCAGCACCAATGCTGGCTGCCGCTGCGCGTTTCTTTTCGTTACCACATCCTTGTAGGCGTTCGCAAACCGCTTCGCAGCGCCGGCGGACGCCCACTCGCTGCTCCAGCGCAACAAACCGTTGCCACCGCCTGTTTCAAATGCCACATAACCGTCTCCGCGCCAACCCTCGGCCACCGCCGCCGCATCCGACTCGTGGTCAAACTGGCGCAGCAGCACGATCACACCGAACTCCCCCACCGTGTTCACCGAAAGCCGCCGCCAGCCGGCCTCCGCCGTCCCGTCGGGCGTGCACGCCACCGGATCTTCCCGCGTCGGGTGGAACTTCTTCGGATGCAGCACCTGCGCCGTCGTCACGGGCGGGGAACGGAAGGCATTGTTCACCAGTTCCGTCCCGCCCATCCGGTCCAGCTCCTCGATGAACATCCGGCCCTCCAGGTATGGGAAAAGCATCATGTCCCGGAAGTAACGCGGTGCGCGATGCAGCTTCCCCGAGTCCTGGGCTGTCGCCGCGGCCAAATCGCTCAACGTCGTCTTCAATTTCGATATCCGCTTGTAAACCTTCTCCATCACGATCGTGGCGTCTCCCTCCAGCACCGCCATATGAGCGGACACCAGGTCATCATTGTCCTTGCGCTTGAGAGGCCATTTGTTGAGGTGGAAATTCTGGTCCTGCAACGCGTGCGTCAACTCATGCGCCAGAATCATCCGGCTCAGGTTCCCCCGCAGCGGCGAATCCTCGAACGTGTAAAGCAGGCCGGCATCCTGATCAAAGAAAGCCGCCACCTGCTCGTCCATGACCTCCATCACCTTCGCCTCAAAGTCCACCCCCTCCGGCACCAGTCCGATCATTCCCAGCCCTCGGGCGTAATCGCGAACCTCCTCCGGCGTGTATTCGCCGCGGATTTTTTTCGCCAGGAAACCTTTGAACTCGGCGCTTTTCATCGAGCGGTATGTCACCGCCCGCTGAAATTTCAGTCCCCTTCCCTCCTCCACTTCGTGTTCCAGCCAGGCGCTCTCCGCCGGGGCTTTCGCCTCTGCTGGTTTGGCCGCGTCCTGTGCCGCCAGCCATCCCAGCGGCACAAAGCCCGTGGCCAGCAGCCATAGCAGCGTTATTCGCAGAAAGCGTTTCATCCGTTCCGTCAGCTTGCCAAACCTCACCCCCAAGTCAAGGCCGGCGGATAGAACTCACCGCGATATCACAACGTCCCGATGAGGAATAACCTGCGCAACCGCTGAAGGGTGGATCACCAAACGAACCCGCCGTTCACCGCGAGATGTCGGCCTGTCCGAGGACAGCGACATTGGCTTTCGCCAAAACGTGACAGGCAAATTCCGCGTCCTCGACGTGCAGCAAGAGGACAGCCTTGCCGCGCGGCCGAACCATGAGGGAATAGGTAAAATCAATGTTGATCTCGGCGGTGAGCAGGACACTCAGGACGGCGGCGAGTTTCTCCGGTCCCTGCGGCAGTTCCACCGCAACCGCGTCGCTCTCCGTGGCGGCGACTTTTTTCTGCGCGAGGACGGTTCTGCAGCGCTCGGGATCGTCCACCACCATGCGCAGCACGGCGGAATCCGACGCGTTGATCACGTCGAGGCCGCAGATGTGAACGTTGGCTGCTGCGAGCGATTTCACGAGTTCGAAAAGCGCCCCCCCCTGGTCCGGAAGTAACACCGAGAAATGGCGTACTCTCGGTCCGCGCAAGGCCTCCGTCGTTTTTGCTTCCGCTGGCATGTCGATTCCCGTTCGCTTGGCTGAACCTGAGAAAATACGCGAAACCGCGGCTGACGCAAATGGGAACTGTCGAATTTTGCTGGCGTGGCCGTTGACATCCCCTGTCCTTTCGGCGAGAGTGCGCGCCTCAAATAATCGTCATGGAGAGCGCACCGGTCAATCTTGTCACCGCATTCATGCTGGGGCTGCTGGACAGTCTCTTCGGCCATAGTCGCGCGTTGATTGCCGGGTACTTCCTGGATGTGCGGCGGCCCGCAAGTCACGCGTTCTGGCTGGCGCTGATCCTCACCGTCACGCACACGTTCATGCTGGTGGGATTGGCCATGGTGGCTTGGTTTGCCCGCACGCAGGCGCCGCCAGAGGCTTTGGAACACTATCT
>CAZGGF010000013.1:0-2888 GCA_964524715.1 uncultured Verrucomicrobiota bacterium
TTGGCCTGATCGAGCCTGCTCTTGCTCGCGGCCAGGCCGGCCCGGGCTTGGGCGAGCCTCGCATCGTAATCGCGCGGGTCGATTTCCAGCAGCAAGTCGCCCCGTTTCACCAGTTGGTTGTCCTGGCCGCACAGGCGCGCGACGCGCCCCGACACCTGGGGGGCGATCGGCGTGGCGTGGCTTTCAATGAAAGCAGTCTCGGTGGATTCGTACGGCGCAATGCACTGGTGATAATAGGCGACGCTCGCAGCGCCAAGAATCAAGGTCACGACCGCCATAGCAACGCGCGCCCGGGTCTTGGGCCTGCCTGAAGCGGCCGTGGAGTTCCCGTTCCCGTCGCCATCCGCTCGCGTCCTCTCCTGTGGATCAGCCTTAGGTTGTTTGCGATCATCGCCGGCCAGTGACGGCAACTCCGTCGTCATCAAATCGTTTCGGTCCATGGCGTTCATATCAAATCTGTTAATTCACCTTCTGTTGCGTCCGTTCTTTCTGGCAGGGCTTGGCAATGGGGGATGTGGTGTCGCTGTTTTGGGTGTCCAGATGCAGTTCGGCGATAATGGTTGCCTTGCTGGCGGTTCCAACAATCCTGCCTCGAACGACTCCGTCGACGAAATAGAGCAGCGTCGGGATGGACTCGATTCCGTACCACAGACTCAGGTCTGGATGGTGGTCCACGTTGATCTGGACGAATTTCATGCTGCGGGTACATGCATTCATGATGTCGTTCAGAACCGATCCGAGCACCTGACAGGGTTGACTCCATGTCGCCCAGAACGCAGCCAAGACGGGCTGTTTCGATCTGAGGACTTCCGCCTCGAAATTAGCCGTGCCAACAGCAAACACATACTCTTTGTTCAAAAAAATGTTCATTTCTCTACGCACATCACAGTTGAGATTATGAATGGCACTTGTGATGCCACGTTGAGTACTAATCTCATAAGGATTTGCAAAATAGCAGTTAACGTCGATATTTTGAAACGTGGCATATTGTCTATTTTTCGTGCGTACGAAATATCGACAAATGAGAATTGAAAAAGTCGCCCCACATCTGACAGGATGATCAAGTTATGGATACATCCAGTGACCATCGGTTTGACCCGAACATAGCTGTGCAGCTTTTCCTGGACCTAGCCAGCGATTCGTCCTTGGAGGTCGCTTTGCAGAAGGTCGTTGCCAAGTGCGTGCAACGTCCGAACATCGCATGTCTCCAAGTTTGGTGCATCGGAGAGGGGGACCGCTGTTCGCACTGCCCACTTCGGGAGCGGTGCGCGGACCGAAGCCGTTGCCTGCATCTGGCTGCCGGTCAAGGCGTGTCCGTGGTTGGGACGAATGAGGCCGCCTCATATTTCGGAGATTGCAACGCGCGAGTTCCGTTGACGGTTGGATTGCTGGGCAAGGTTGTCACCAATGTGGAACAGGTCGCCGTGCACGACATGACCACATACGACGGCGAGACGGTCGGCGTGGACTGGGTCACTCAGGAGAAGATTGCCGCCCTCTGCATCACCCCCATCGTTTTCAAAGGTGTGATTCTTGGGGCTCTTGCCGGCTTCGCCCGGAGAGACATCGGGGATGAGGCGTTGCCATGGAGCCGGCTCCTGGCTGAACACATTGCCGCGGTGATCTCCAACGCGCGTGCCTTCGAGGAAATCCAGCGCCTCAAAGCGCAGTTGGAACTCCAGAACACTTACTTGCAGGAAGAGGTTTTGGAGGCCAAGGCTTTTGGCGACCTGGTGGGCCGAAGCGGCACCCTGCGCCAGATCGTTTCCCAGATTGACCTGGTGGCGCCTACCGACGCTTCCGTCCTCATCCTTGGGGAAACCGGGACGGGCAAGGAATTGGTTGCCCACGAGATTCACCGCCGCAGTAATCGCAGACAAGGCCCTTTGGTCCGTGTGAACTGCGCTTCAATTCCCCGGGAGTTGTTCGAGAGCGAATTCTTCGGCCATGTGCGCGGTTCTTTTACCGGGGCCATCAAGGACCGGGCCGGTCGTTTTGAAACGGCCGAAGGAGGCACCTTGTTCCTGGATGAAATAGGGGAACTCCCACTTGAAATGCAGGGCAAACTCCTGCGCTTCCTCCAGGAAAAAAAGTACGAGCGAATCGGCGAGGATCGCACACGACAGGCGGATGTTCGCATTATCGGCGCCACCAACCGGGACTTGAAGAAGGCCATCGCTGCCGGCCGCTTTCGCGAAGATCTCTATTACCGCCTGCATGTCTTCCCGATACAGGTTGCGCCTCTCCGGGAACGCAAAGAGGACATTCCACTGCTGGCGAAACACTTCATCGATGTGTCAGTCCGGGAACTGAAATGCGCCAAGCCCCGCCTGACGCGCGCCGCGGTCGCCAGGCTCCTGAGCTACGATTGGCCCGGAAACGTTCGCGAGTTGAGGAACGTGATCGAACGGGCCGTCATCCTGGCGCGTGGCGGGACGTTGAGCTTCGATCTTCCCGTCACCGGGACACCGGCTCCCGCACTGCGCCCCGCGCCCCGGATGAACGCCCCGGATGGATCCGACTCCGCGCCCAAACTGCTGACCGAGGCTGAACTTCGAAGTCTTGAACGCGACAACCTGTTGGCGACTCTCCAAAAGGCCGGGTGGAAAATCAGGGGGGCTGGCGGCGCCGCGGAACTTTTGGGAATCAAGCCCACCACCTTGTATTCGCGCATCCAAAAAATGGGCATCAAGCTGCCGGATTCAGAGCATGGGTCCGCTGACGGGCCCAACATGCCGGACAGCCATCAAAACAGATCGTAGCCCGCCGCTCCGAGGCTGTGAGTATTTTTGTTTGATTGAGTAATCGCGTCTGTTGGCAGTCGCCGTCGAGGCGTTTTCGAGTTGGTCGACTGTCGTTAGCTCATCGGTTCGTTGGCTTTCTTCGTC
>CAZGGF010000014.1:0-26224 GCA_964524715.1 uncultured Verrucomicrobiota bacterium
GGTGTGTTGGTTTCCTTCATGCGGCTGTCGCGTTCGGCGACTGCGCGCTGCCACTCGTCGAGCTTGGACTTGAGCAGGTCGCGCTCGGCGGAAACCCGCCTCAGTTGATTCTCAAGCCCGGCCAGTTGCGCCTTCTCGTCATTCAGGTTTTTGTTCAGGCGGACGATTTGTTCGCGGAATGATTCCAGATCGGCGGCAGCGCCCTTGAGGGACGCGGCCGACTCCGCGAGCTTTGCCGATTGTTCCCAGTGGGTCTTCTTCAGCGCCCCGACGTCGAGATGCAGCCGTTTTTCGGTCCGCCACTGGACGATGCAGAGCGCGCCCAGCACAAGGACGCCGAAAGCATTTAGAATGACGAGCGCGCGGTTCATGGCCGGGTCGTGACAGACTCCGCGCGCACTTCAAAAGCGACCTTCTCGATGCCCACCGCGCGCACGAGATCCAGGACGTGGATCACATCCCCGTGGCGCGCGTCCTGGTCGCCGCTGATGAAGACACGGGTATTGGGATGCTCCCGGCGCATTTGAGCCAGTGACGTGACGAGTTCGTTGGGGCCGACCGGTTTCTTGTTAAGATACACTCCGCCCGTTTTGTTCACCGAGATTGAAACAAAATCCTTCCTCGTATCGGGGGCCGCGGTGGTTGCCGTGGGCAGGTTCACCTTCACACTTTTCGAGTTCACCATGCTCAGGCTCACCAGCATGAAACTGGCGAGCAAAAAGAACATGATGTCGATGAGCGGGATGATCTCAATCCGGGCTTCGCTTTCCGCGTTCAGTTTGGGGCCGAGTTTGACGGGCATGATGACCTCGGAATGTGTCAGCGGGGGGAAATGCGATGCTGGCTTTCGACGTCCTTGATGGCGCGCTGGCGGGAGAACGCCTCCAGATCGTGCCCGCGATGCTTGGCAGACTCCACGAGCAACTCGACATGATTGATGGTGTGTTCCAACCGCGCGCGAAACTTGGCAAGACTTCGGTTGAAATAGTTGTGAGGCAACAGGCAGAGAATGGCGATCCCCAAGCCGCACGCAGTGGCAATAAGGGCTTCCGCGATGCCACCGCCGACTTTCGCCGCCACCAGTTGGTCCTCACCCACGAAACTGAATGACCGCATGATGCCGATCACGGTCCCGAGCAATCCCAGCAGCGGAGCCAGCGTCACCAGTGTGCTCAGGATCCATTGCCGCCGTTCGCCTTTGCCCAATTCTTCCGCCGCACACATTTGCATGGCGCCCAGGAAGGACGTGTGCGCGTGTGTCAAACCTGCGTGGATCGTGTGCAGGAACGGGTCGGTGTTGTCAGAAGTGAGTTCCAGTGCCCGTTCAAAATTGCCGGTGATGATTGCGTCATAGCACTCATTCAGCGTGTTTGACTGGGTGCGCCGCTGGAGTCTCCACCACCAGATCACCCGTTCCAGGATGACGACCAGCGCGGCAATGAAGGCGAACAGGATCGGCCACATGACCGGTCCGCCCTTCTCAAAATAACTCACGACGATGTTGGCAAAGATGGGTTGCATGGCTCAGTCCTCCAATACAAAGCGAATGGCGACTTCATAAGAACGCACGGCACCCGGCCGGAAACGCCACCGTTCCCGCACGGTGCGAAGAGCTTCCTCGTTCAACAACGGCCACTGCGAGGGGCGGATGGCTTCAGCGGCCACAACTCGCCCGTTCTCGCCGACGCTGAAGCGAATGACAACGGCGCCTTGTTGTCCTTCGAGCACGGCCCGGCGCGGATAATTGGGCTTGGGTTGTCTCCCTTCGCCACGGCCGAAAGTCAGTATCTGCCTTGAGACACCGGACCCTGTGGCTGCCGGGATCCCCTTGTCGCCCGACCCGGTGCTGGAACCTGTTGTATTGGCCACCACTTTGCTGGGAGGTGGGCTGTATGATGCCTGTTTTGCTTCCACAACCCGCACGGTACCCTCGACAGGCAGGGCAAACTCGATCGGCGGCATGGGGTGCGCGACGGGAGTCAGCGCAGGAGCCTGCGGCGGCGCCTTCACAACTACCGGCTTCGGCGGCTGTGCGATACGGGGCAAGGACGGCGCTGATGCAGCAATCTCGGGCTCAGGCAACAAATCGTCGCTCAGTTCGACATTCAACACCTCGGCTTGGACCACTGGCTCTTTGTCTGGCGGAAGCACATAGGAGTAGGGCGTCAGCAAACCAATGACGCCTGTCGCGAGCAGTCCGCACCAAATGACGCAGGTGGTGAGCGATACCAACGAAGTCTCCTCGACTTCGCGGTTTCGCATCAAGCCACCCCATCTCATTGCGGGGACGGATAGTTCAAGTTTGTTCACCAACGCTTCTTCTTCTCCTGCAAGCACTTCCGAGTGCGATTGTTCGGCGCGTCCTCAGCGACTCAACGGTTGATCCTCAAAAAACGATCGACTCTATATACGAGTTAGTTGCATTTCACTGGAAAAAGTTGCCCGTTTTTTTCATTTGGGGCCGTGTTTTTCAGGTGGCAGAGGGGGGGGCTCGCGTTGGTGGGGTGATTCTCTGGATGTCTTCCTCATTGATACCCCTGCATGAAGACTTGCTGCGTTTGCCCCGCCTTTGGAAAAGGGATGTCAGGAAGACAAAAGCCGTGCTGGCTTGAGCGCCGCGAATCGTGCTAAGGAACGCGGAGCATGGAGCACACGGTACAACACGACACGCACGATACATCGGACCTTCTGCGACGGTTCGGTCCCGCGCTGTTGGTCGCGCTGGCGTTCCTGTTGCTGTTGCCGGGCAACAACACGCTGCCGCTGATTGACCGCGACGAGCCACGGTTCGCGCGGGCCACGCAGGAAATGATCGACCGCGGGGAGTGGGCCGTTCCCTATTTCAATTCCGACCCGGCGATGGACAACGAGGCACGGTGGCGTGCCGTTCTGGCGGGAGCGAGTCCGGAGGCCGTCGGTTACCGTTTTGACAAACCGATCCTGATCTACTGGTTGATGCGGCCTTTCTATATCCTGTTTGGCGTCAACGAGTTCAGCGCGCGATTGCCGTCTGTGATCTGTTCGGCGTTGTTGGTGTGGCTGACGTTCCTGATCGGCGCACGCTGGTTCTCGGTGACGGCGGGATTCACGGCCGGGCTCGGGTTGCTGACGTGCCTGCAAATGCTGATCCATGGACGGCTGGCGGTGGCGGACATGCCCATGGTGTTGTGCGTGCTGGCCGCACACTACGCGATGTTCGAACTGCTGCGCGAGGAATCGCCGGGCGGCCGTCGGCGGTGGTTTTGGCTGTTCTACGGCGCGCTCGGCATCGGTTTTCTCGCCAAAGGCCCGGTGGCGGTCATAACGCCGGTGCTGACATTGCTCATCCATCGGTTCGTTTTCTGGCGGCAACCGCAGCCATGGCGGCGGCTGCAACTGGCGTGGGGAATCCCGCTCGTGCTGGCGATCATCGCCGCGTGGGGCATTCCGGCGCTGGTGCGGACGCACGGCTTGTTCTGGCGCATCGGCATCGGTGAACACATCGTCGCTCGCGGACACGAGTCGTTCCAAGGCCATGGCTCGTGGGCATTGCATTATTACCTGGTTTCCGGGCTGATCAGCCTGTTTCCATGGATCGCGTTTGCGGGTGACAGCGTGCGGGCGGTGCGACGGGGTTGGAACGAGCGGAACGCGTTCCTGCTGTCTTGGGCGGTGGGCACCTATGTGCTATTCACCTGTTACCTGACGAAACTGCCCCACTACGTGTTGCCAGCGTTCCCGGCGCTGTTGCTAATGCTTGGCCAGGCGTTCGAGCCGGGTGTTACTCAGACGCGATGGACGAGACTGTGGTTCTGGACCGTCAATGTGTTGCTGTTGGCAGTGGGTGGCGCAGTGTTGGGAGTGGCGCTGGGCGAGAAGTTCGAGGTGCCGTTTACCGGGTTGCGATGGGTGTTGTTTGGCGCAACAGGCGTCGTTCTTTCGCTGGTGCTGCTAGGGCTGTTCTGGCGCGCGGGTCGCCGGCTGGCTTCGGTGTTGCCGCTGATCGGCCTCATCATCGGCACGACGATCATCAGCGCAGGATTGCGGCAGATCACGCCTGCCACTCAACTTCAGGCCTTTTTTCAGCAAATGCCGCGCGATACGAAGTGCGGTTGCCTCGACTTCGGCGAGCCGAGCCTGATCTTCTATGCAGGCCGAAAGTGGGAGATGGCCACCGATGTCAATAATCTCGCTGCGTTTCTCGCCAAGCCTGGCCCGCGAGTCGTGATCTGCCAGGAACGCGAAATGCGGCTGGGCGATTACATCAAGCGGTTGCGTGGCAAGGCAGTGAAACCATCGGGTAGGAGCGACTTCCTCAAGCAATTAGCCGTGCTGGATGCCAGCGGATGCCGGCGGCAGGACGTGCAAGGCTTCAACTCAGCTCGCGGGAGTTGGGCTTGGTTGAGGGTGTATTATCGGTTTTAGCCTCTTCTTCCCGGCGGTAGCGGCGCGCAGCGAGGCCCAGGATGACGCCGTTCAGCGATCCCACCCATGCGCCAACCCAGACATCGGAAGGGTAATGGCTCTTCTGGCAAATCCGCGACCACCCGACCCCGGCCGCACCCGCAAGCAGCGGCACGCCCACAGGCGGCAGCGCCACGGCCAGCGCGCTTGCCGTTCCAAACGCGGTCGTCGTGTGGGCTGAAGGGAAGCTGAAGTAATCACGATGGAAATGGGGCCCGTACAGGCCGTCTGGCAGACCCGCGCCCGGTCGGGGTCGGCCCACCGCAAAGCGCACAATGTCCACCTCGAGCCCTGCCACGCTTGCGCCCAGCAGGCACGTCAGCGCCGCCACGCGCAAGAAGGGTCGTCGCAACGCTTTACCGGCCAGCCACAGTACCCCCGTAATGATCAGCGTCCCCGTCCAATAATCGCCCCAACGGCTGAACTGTGTGGCGATCCTGTGCCATGGCTCATCGCAGCCGGAGACCAACCCGCTCCACGCCCGGTCATGCGGCAGGATCAGTGCGCAACCAACTGCCATCACCCCAAATAGTAACGACAACACACCCCATCTCTCGCGTGCGATACGGCCGGCCAGAACCAAGAGGCGTTTGGCTGTCTTGAACATTGTCGGGTGGCCACCATAACCGCCCCCGCCGGGGGAGACAACCGGGAATTACGACGAAGACAGGGCGAAGATTTGTATAGCCAAGTCGCACGCATCGCACTAGTCTGCCAAATTCGACATATCGTACAAATGGCGACAGACTGGATAGTCATAGGCGGAGCGAGGCAACATAACCTCAAGAACATCTCGCTGAAGGTGCCACGCAACAAACTCGTGGTGATGACCGGCCTTTCAGGCAGCGGCAAGAGTTCCTTGGCATTCGACACTCTCTATGCCGAGGGCCAGCGCAAATACGTCGAAAGCCTTTCGACTTACGCGCGGCAGTTCCTGGAGCAGATGCAGAAGCCGGACGTGGATTTCATCGACGGGTTATCGCCGGCCATCGCCATCGAGCAGCGCACCGCCTCCAGCAACCCCCGCTCGACCATCGCCACGACGACCGAGATCTACGATTATCTCCGCCTGCTCTATGCCAGTGTCGGCCATTTGCATTGCCCGAAGTGCGGCAATCCGGTGTCGCGCCAGACGGTCCAGCAGATCGTAGACACGGTGCTGTCTGCGCCGGGCGGCACGCGATTGATGGTGTTGGCGACCATGGTGGATGGAGAGAAGGGTGAGTTCCGCGACGTGCTCGACAAGATGAAGCGGCAGGGCTTCGCGCGGGCGCGGGTTGACGGCGAGTTGATCGAGTTGGCGCTGGATCCGCACAAGGGCGTGGAGCAGCCCGCCCCGATCAAGCTCGACAAGGCCCGCAAGCACGTCATCGAGGCCGTGATTGACCGGTTGGTGATCCCGAGCGCGCAGTTTGGTGGTGCGGACAAGATTCGCGTGCGGCTGACGGACTCGATCGAGACGGCTTTGAAGTGGGGAGAGAATGCCGTACGCGTGCTGACCCTGCCACCGCGGCAAATGCCGGTGGTGACACCGGCGCCGGGAGTCCCTGCGCCGCAGGAGACGTGGAACGAAACCCTCTACTCGACACTGAACGCCTGCGTGGAGTGCGGCATCAGTTTCGGCGACCTGACGCCGGCGCATTTCAGCTTCAACAGCCCGCATGGCGCCTGCCCGGAGTGCCATGGTCTCGGCACCAAGCTGGTATTCGATCCGGAACTGATCGTCACCGACCCGGAGAAGACGCTGGAGAACGGCGCGGTGGCGCCATGGCGGCGCGGCGGCCGGCGGATGATCATCTACTACAAGATGCTGCTGCGCTCGGTGGCAAAGCACTACAACGTGCCGTTGGAGACGAAGTGGAAGGACCTCAGCGAAGAGTTTCGCAAGACATTGCTCCATGGCAGCAAGGAGGAGATCGAGTTCGGTTTCTTCCGCGGCGGTGCGTGGAAGACGGTGAAGCGGCCGTTCGAGGGCGTCATCCCGAATCTGGAACGGCTCTACGCCGAAACGGAGAGCGAGTTCACCAAGCAGCGGCTCAGTGGCTACATGGGACGCATCCGTTGCCCGAATTGCCGCGGTGCGCGGTTGCGGCCGGAGTCGCGTGCGGTCACGGTCGGCGGGAAATCCACCATTCAAGTCTGCAAACTTGGCATCGGGAAGGCGGCGCAGTTCCTCGAGAAGATCGAGCTGACATCGATGGAGGCCAAGATCGCCGAGGAGGTTGTCAAGGAGGTCAAGAACCGGCTGAAGTTCCTGCGCGACGTCGGCCTCGACTACCTGACACTCGACCGCGAGAGCGCCACGCTCAGCGGCGGCGAGGCGCAACGCATCCGGCTGGCAACCCAGATCGGCGCGGGACTGGTCGGCTGTCTCTATATCCTCGACGAGCCGAGCATCGGTCTGCACCAACGCGACAACGACCGGCTCATCAACTCGCTCGAAGGCCTGCGCAACCTCGGCAACACCGTCATCGTCGTCGAACATGACGAAGACACCATTCGCAAAGCCGACTGGATCGTGGACCTTGGCCCCGGGGCGGGCGTGCGTGGTGGTTATATCGTTGCCAACGGTCCGGCGGCGGAGGTGCTCGCCTCGCCGACCTCGCTGACATCGCGCTTCCTGCGCGGAGAGCTGAAGATCGAGATCCCCCGCAAACGGCGCATGCCGCATGGCACCTGGCTCGAAGTGCAGGGTGCACGCGAGAACAATCTCAAGTCCATCAACGTCAGGATCCCGCTCGGCTGTTTTGCCTGCGTGACCGGCGTCAGCGGCAGCGGCAAGTCCACGCTTGTGGACGATATCCTCCGCAAGGCGCTGTTCCGGAAGTTTTACGGTTCGAAAGAGAAACCCGGCGAGCACGATGCCATCCTCGGCTCGGACGAACTCGACAAGGTCGTTGTGATCGACCAATCGCCCATCGGCCGCACGCCGCGCAGCAACCCGGCCACCTATACCGGCATGTTCAATCACATCCGCGACCTTTTCGCACACCTGCCAACGGCGCGCGTGCGTGGTTACGGCGCCGGCCGGTTCAGCTTCAACATCAAGGGCGGCCGTTGCGAGGTCTGCAAAGGGGACGGTCTCATTCGTATTGAGATGCATTTCCTGCCGGACGTCTATGTCACCTGCGAGACCTGCCGCGGACAGCGCTACAATCGCGACACGCTGGAGATCACCTACCACGGGAAGAACATCGCCGACGTGCTGGAGATGACGGTGGACGAGGCGCTGACGTTTTTCCGGGCCGTGCCGCAGATTGAAGAGAAGCTCCGCGTCCTCGCCGAGGTTGGCCTGGGTTACATCAAGCTGGGCCAGCAAGCCACGACACTCTCCGGCGGCGAGGCGCAACGCGTGAAGCTGGCCGCCGAACTGGCGCGTCACGCCACGGGTCGCACTCTCTACATCCTCGACGAACCGACCACGGGTCTGCATTTTGCCGACATCGAGAAGCTGCTGGAGGTCCTGAATAAACTCTGCGACGCCGGCAACACGGTGCTCGTCATCGAGCATAACCTCGATGTCATCAAGTGCTCGGATTGGTTGATCGATCTGGGTCCCGAAGGCGGCGACGGTGGCGGCAAGATCGTTGCCGAAGGCCCGCCCGAAAAGGTTGCCGCCAACGCCAGGAGTTTCACCGGCCAGTTCCTCAAGCGCATCATCAACGGCAACGGGAGCAAGCCAGCCGCGCAGGTTGAAGCGGTGAAGTAAGCGAGGCAGTCTTCCGCCCTTGTTGTCCTGACCTCACTTGTGTTGCGCGTTGGATGGCCTGGAAGATGAACGCCAGCCGGCAGCGCATTCACAGCGAAAAGCTCCTGATTTTTTGCGGAAGAGAAACCACCCTCAGGCTCGACACGCCCGCCTTGTTTCTGCAACAATCCACGCGTGCGATTAAAGTTCCAACTGTGGGTTGTCGTCTGCGCTGCGTTCTTCGCGGCGTGGCCGGCGTCTGCAGCGGAAACGCGCTCGGCAGCGGAACTGTGGCGCACAGGCAGCAGTGCATTTCGCGACGGCATTTACGATGTGGCGGAGCGGCAGTTGCGCGAGTTGCTGGCGGCGTACCCGAAGTTCCCCAACGCCGAGGAGGCGACATTGTTGCTGGGCGAGACAATGGTGCTCTCCGGTCAGAAGGAAGCGGCGCTGCAATGGCTGGAAGCCGCGGCGGCGAAGTACACGTCGGGCCGCTTTGCCGACGCGTTTGTGTTCTGGCATGCGGAGGCGCTCGCGCATGTCGGCCGCTGGAAAGCAGCGGAAGCGCGCTACCGCGTGTTGCTGGAGAAATTCCCGACGAGCCGCTATGTGGCGGAGGCCCAGTATGGACTGGGCTATGCGTTGTTCGCGCAGGACAGTTTCAACGAGGCCGACACCATGTTCGGGGCAATTTCACCGCAGCTCGCATCGGCTGAACTGCTGGGCGATGCGTCGGTGATGCGGGGCCGGATCGCGACGGCGGCGAAGAACTACGGCGCGGCCGAATCACACTTCCAATCGGCGATCGAGCGTTTCCCCAATACATCCGTTGGCTGGCAGGCGTATTACTGGCTTGGCCAGTTGCGGCGGGAGCAGGGTAAACTCGACGACGCGGCTGGCGCGTTCGACAGGGCACTGGCAGGAAGCCGCACCGCACCGGCCCTGTCAACGTTCACGGCGCAGGCCTGGCTTTCACTGGGCGAGGTGCGGGTGGCGCAACGTCGTTGGACCGAGGCCGCAGGAGCTTTTAGGGCGGCGTTCGCGGGCAGCACAAGCGAGGCCATAAAACGGTCGGCGGTGACACAGTTGAACGCATTGTCACCCAACATCACGCGGAGCGAGGATGCCATCAGTTTGTTGCGCGCCTTTGTGGACGCGCATCCGCAGGACGCGTTGACCACTCCGGTGCTGTTGCGGCTGGCGCAGATGCTCTCGGCGGCGAAACGGCATGAAGAGGCGCTGGCGATTTACCAGCGGCTGGCCACGCAGTTTCCGCAGAGCGAGGAAGCGCCTGCCGCGCTGAATGGCGTCGCATGGTCGCAATTGACATTGGGACGTTCGACCGAGTCAGCGGATGGATTCGCGCAGGTGGCGCGGACCGCGAAGGATCCGGCGCTGGTGGCGCAGGCGTATTTCAAGATGGGCGATCTGGCGTTCGCTGCCAACGAGTTCGAGAAAGCCGCCGGCAGCTATGAGAAATCGTTGCACGCCGATCCTCGCGGGCAGCTCGCCAGCGAGGCGCTCTGGCAATTGGCATTGTCGGCAGCCCGGGCGGGCCAGGCTGACCGTAGCGCGGCCGCGCTGGAGAAATTCCTCGCCACCTATCCGCAGCATTCTCACACCGATGAAGCGTGGCTGCAGCTCGGCCAGGCCTACGTTGCACAATGCCGGTATGAACGGGCGTGGCTGACGTTTGAGAAACTCTGGGTTGGCCGCGAACCCAGCAAGTTGGCGATGGAAGCGCGGCGGGCGGCGGCAAGGGCGCGCGAGTCGGCGGGCCGTTGGTTGGAGGCGGCACAGAGCTACGAGGAGATCCTGGCACTGAAGCCGGCGGAAGATATGGCGGCACTGGCGGCATTTGGACGCGCGTACTGCCTGGCGCGAAACGGTGACGAGATTGGGGCTCGCCAGGGATTTGAGCGGGTGCTGAGGGATTTTCCAAAGACGTCGCAGGCTGCCGAAGCGGTGTTCTGGCTGGCAGAACAACATTATAACCGGAAGGAATGGACCGAGGCACAGAAGCTTTTCGCGACTGTGCCGCAACGCTGGCCGGCGCACCGGTTGGCCGACACCGCGTTACTGTGGTCCGCGCATGCGGCATTGAACCGGCAGGCCTACAAGGAAGCGCGTGACATCCTGGAGGAGTTGCTGCGGAATCCGGCCTACCGCGCCAGCCCATGGCGTGCGGACGCGCGTCTCATTGAGGGCGAGTCGTTGGCGGAGGAGGGCAAGTTCGCCGAGGCGCTGCTGGTGTTTGAGAGCGTGGCGCGTGACTTCCCCGACACGATGCAAGCGGACGAGGCTTTGGGCCGGCAGGGCGATTGTCACTTCAGCCTGGCTACGGAGGTTCCAGCGAATCCGAAGCTGGAGCGCTATCAACAGGCGATTGTGGTCTATCAACTGGTATTGAACAGCTTGCGTGCCAACCCGGCGCTCAAGAGCCAGGCGCGCTACAAGATCGGCAAGTGCCAGGAGAAACTGGGTGAGACGACCAAGGCGCTGGAGAGCTATCTGGCCGTCATCTACGAGACGGACGCGCAGGGAAAGATTTTGGCGGAGCCGGTGTGGTTCTCGCGCGCGGGCTTCGATGCGGGAGAGCTGCTGGAAGGCCAGGGGCGATGGACCGAGGCGGCAAAGGTATATTTGCGCCTCATGAGGTCCGGCTTCCCTTGCAGTGGGCAGGCGCGCCAGCGCCTGGAGAAGATCCGAACCGACCATCCTGAGGCGGTTGGCAACGTGAAGTGACCGGTCTGCTCGCATTGGGGGATTCCCTGATGCGAGCGTCAGTTTTTTCCGATCTAGCGAATTACGGGTGTGGGGCTATGTTACATACAATGGTTCGGATATGAGGAGTGTCTTGAAGCTGTTGCGGAAGCAACGCGGGTGAGGATCGACCGCCGAGATGAGACAAATGAGTATGAATGCGACATTGAGACAACACACCAACTCTCCCAGTGCCCAGGAAATCGCCGTTTGCGCCTATGCCATATGGGAGAAGGAGGGACGTCCGCACGGTCGCGACTTGGACCATTGGCTGCAAGCCAAAGCTCAACTCGAAGCTGACTGCAAACAGGGCTCGCTGACTTCTGTCAAAGGAGCGATTGCTGCGGCGCTGGCTGAACACAAGGCCAGGCGCTCGCCCGCGCTCCGCAAAGGCACGGCGAGAACTGGAACCAGGCCTCAGGTGAGAGAACAAGCTGCGCTGGCAGAGTGATTCACGCCGCCGTCTGATCCAAAACGCTGCAACAGCACCCGCTGCCGTTGATGTGGGGGTGGCGGTTTGTCTCGAAGCCACGGAGGGGTGGCTTGATTTGGTTTATGACTGCGGGTAGTGTCTGCCATAACCAAAACCTTATGAGAACTCGCTTTCTTTCGTTCACCCTGTTTACCGTTGTTGCCGTGCTGCTCAATGGGGCTGTCGGCATCAATCCCGCGCAGGCCGCAGAGAAGAAGGCTCCCAAGCATTCCGTCAAGCGACTCGATAAAGAAGGCGTGGACAAATACTTGGAATCGCTGAAAGGCAAAGTGGTCATCGTCGATTTCTGGGCGACTTGGTGCCCACCGTGCCGTGAAGAGATCCCCGGCTTCGTCGCGTTGCAGAAGAAATACGGCAGCAAAGGCCTTGTGGTGGTGGGGTTGTCGCTGGACGATGACACGGACGTGGTCAAGGATTTCTACAAAGAGCAGAGAATCAACTTTCCGATCTTCGTTGTCGGCCAGGATACAGTCGCTGCGTGGTGCGACACCGGAGCTGTTCCGACGACATTTGTTCTCGATAAGTCCGGAAAAAAAGTGGGCACGCCACGCATCGGCTACCATCCAAAAGAAGTGTTTGAGAAGGATATCGTGCCGTTGCTGAAATGACGGCGTGTCAGGGATCGTGGACGAGTCGGCGGACGACGGGCGCAGCCCTCCACCTTTTCTCAATCAATAGGAGCTTTATTCCATGTCATTGAAAGCAGTGATTCTGGCCGCGGGCAAAGGCACGCGGATGAGAGAATTGACCCAGCAGATGCCCAAGCCGATGCTGGAAGTCGCCGGACGACCGGTGTTGGAACATATCCTGACCGGCCTGCGTGATGCCGGCGTGGTGGAGGCGTGCGTCATCATCGGATACCGCGGAGATGCGATTCGCGCGCATTTTGGCGATGGATCGCGCCTGGGGATGCGGCTGAGCTACGTGGAACAGGCGGTTCAGAATGGCACGGGCAAGGCGCCGGAGTTGGCGAAGGGTTTTGTGGGGCGCGACAGTTTCGTGTTGAGCTATGGCGATATCCTGGTGACGCCGGAGAACTACCGACTCATGTGCGATCTCTTTACCAAAACGAAGCCGGACGCGCTGCAGACGGTCAAGCGTGGCGAGGATGTCACCAAAGGGGCGGTGGCTTGTTTTGACCAGGCTTTCTTCATGACCGATCTCATTGAAAAACCGAAACCAGAACAGCTTGAGGAATTGATGCGCGCCGGCAAGCTCCAACCCGGTGCGCCGGCTTGGTACAATGCTGGAATCTACATCTTCACGCCGCGAGTGTTTGAATTCATCGCCCGTTTGGAGAAGTCGATCCGTGGTGAATACGAGCTGACCGACGCGCTCATTGCCATGTGCCGGGCTGGTTTGCGTATCCGCGGTTTTGAGCTGGCGGGCCAGTGGGCTGACGTGCGTGATCCGGAAGTGTTGGCAGAACTTCGGCAGACTCTGGGCAACCCCTGACCTCCCATTGTTGCGTTCAAGAAGGCGTCACCCATTGCATCTAAAAATAGATTCGGGCGGTGCATGCCAAGGAGGTGGGGGTGGGGAACCCCGCATGAAGAACACGCACACGCCCGAATCAAAAAGAACTCTTTTCCTACCACTTCCTTAGACAGGCTGAATATAGCAGCTGTTGAAGCAAGAGTAAAGATTTTTTAAAATCCACGAACAATGCTAATGCATTGCCAGCCAGCGTGTTGCGTAATCGTCTTCTGGCAGGACGTTATTTTTTTGCAGTGACCTCAATCGACGCACTGTTGCCCAGCAGCGACAACAAATAGGCCAGAGGCACAAAAACGACCTGTAAAGGCAGCAATGCCAGCTTCAACCAGAAGGGCAGCGGAAGTCCCAGTGCACTCAGTATCGAATAAAGCAGGGTCTGACGATACTCGGTCACTGCGAAATGAATATGCACGTCGCGAAAACCGCAGGTTTGCAGCAGCCGCGTGACCGCGCGCGGAGAGTAGTGGGCGATGTGGAACGGGTAATCAAAATGATACCACTTGTCGCCAGCGAGTTTCGCCTCCCACGATGCGATATTGGGGATGCGCAGGAGAAGTGTCCCGCCTTCCTTCAGGATACGGCGCGCTTCCGCCAGAAAAGCTGCAGGATCTTCGACATGTTCCAGCACATGCACAGCGACTGTGGCATCGAAGAAGCCCGCTTCAAACCCGGCCGATATCAGCGTACCGCACTTCAGGTGTAACGGGTCCACCTTCTCGCTTGCCAGTGCTATTGCGGCTTGGGAAGTGTCCACCCCGTAGGCTTCCATGCCGTGTTGCTGCAATCGCCCGGCCATCCAACCGGACCCGCAGCCGATATCCAGCACGCGTCGGCTGCCCTTGATTGCAGACTCGATGCATTGCTGATCCAGAATCGCGAATATCCTGAACACCCGGTCGAGTGCGCTGGAACCTCGCTTGTAGTAATCGGCATCGTAACCCGTGTCGCCGCCGGGCGCGGGCAGGGCCTGGCGGTCCGCAAAATGGAAATCGCAGTCCGGGCAGTAAAAAAAACGACCGCCAAACCGGCGGTGATCTGTGGGGCTGTTGCAAATGAGACAGCGTGCCATCCAATTCCAGTCGTATCGTTATCGCGGACGCTTTTTTCTACCCTGTCAGCAACTGAACACAAGCCAAATCCTGTCCGATTGTTGTCATTTTCCGGCAGGGAGAGGCTGCTTTTTCCGTCTCTGCGGGTCGTTGACTCGCCCCCCGCGGCGTGATACCGTGCGCCGCTTGATTTCCAACGGAAATGGCTACTGATTATAAAACAACCCTGAATTTGCCTCAGACGGACTTCCCGATGAAGGCCGACTTGGTCACGCGCGAGCCGCAGGTGCTGGCGCGTTGGGAGGCAATGAAGCTCTACGAGAAGCTGCAAGAAGCGCGGCGCAACGCCCCGCTTTTTGTGCTCCACGACGGTCCCCCCTATGCCAATGGCAACGTCCATATCGGCACGGCGCTCAACAAGATCCTCAAGGATGTTGTTGTCAAAGCCGCTTCGATGACCGGCCACCGCGCGCCTTACGTGCCAGGCTGGGACTGCCACGGGCTGCCGATCGAGTTGAAAGTGCAGAAGGAGATCGAGAAGAACCGCGAGCGGCTTACGTCGGCACAGATGCGCGAGCGTTGCCGCAAATATGCCGGCCATTTCGTGGACGTGCAGCGCCAGCAGTTCAAACGGCTCGGGGTGTTCGGTGATTGGGACCGGCCCTACCTGACCATGTCTCCGGAATACGAGGCGGCCATCGTTGCCACGTTCTTCGACATGTGGCACCAGGGGTTCATCTATCGCGATACCAAGCCGGTTTACTGGTGCGTCACGTGCCGCACCGCGCTTGCCGCGGCCACTGCCGAGGCGGAGTACAGCGACCACAAATCCACGTCGGTCTACGTGAAGTTCCCTCTCAAGGGCAGGCCGGGCCACTTTGTGGTGATCTGGACGACGACGCCGTGGACACTGCCGGCGAACCTTGCCATCGCGGTGCATCCCGATTTCGACTACGTCTGGGCGCGTGTCGGCAGCGAGACGTGGCTCATGGCCGAGGCGTTGCTGCCAGTGGTGGCGCAAAAGGCCGGCATCACCAGCTACGAAGTGATTTCGAAGCACAAAGGCCGCGATCTGGAAGCGAACAACGGCCATGGCATCGTGGCGCGGCATCCGTTCATCGAGCGCGATTCTCCCGTCGTGCTCGCGACCTACGTCACGCTCGACACCGGCACCGGCTGCGTCCACACCGCGCCGGGCCACGGTCTCGAAGACCACGACACCGGCCGGCGCTACGGCCTGCCCACGTTGTCGCCGGTGGACGATTCCGGCATGTTGACGGCGGACGCCGGCATTTTTGCCAATCAACACGTGTTCAAGGCGAATCGGCCGATTGTCGAGCATCTGAAACAAATCGGCGCGCTCGTGGCCGAGGAGGAAATCGCGCACAGCTATCCGCATTGCTGGCGCTGCAAGAACCCGATCATTTTCCGGGCGACGGAACAGTGGTTCATCAACGTGGACCACAAGAACCTTCGCGAGAAAGCGCAGCACGAAATCGAGAAGGTCAAATGGGTGCCGGGCTGGGGGTTCAACCGCATCCAGGGCATGATCGAGGAGAGGCCCGATTGGTGCATCAGCCGCCAGCGCGACTGGGGCGTGCCGATCCCGGTCATCAAGTGCGACGCGTGCGGCTTCGTGTTCGAGGAAAAACAGTACACCGATCAGCTTGTCGCTCTCGTGTCGCGCGAGGGCGTGGATGCATGGTTCAAGCGCAGTGCCAACGACCTGCTCGACGGCGTGCAGTGCCCGCACTGCAAACGGCCGACGGAATTCAACAAGGCTGCCGACATTCTCGATGTGTGGTTCGAGAGCGGCGTCAGCCATCGCGCGGTGTTGCGCGCGCGGCCGGAACTGAAGTATCCGGCGGACATCTATCTCGAAGGCAGCGACCAGCATCGCGGCTGGTTCCAGAGCGCGCTCTGGACCGCGCTGGCCACCGAAGGCCACGCGCCGTTCAAGACTGTGGTGACGCACGGTTTCCTGATGGACTTGGAGACGAAGAAGAAAGTCTCGAAGTCTTATGGCAAGCCCCAGGACAGCGACAACTACGTGAATCGGTTCGGCGCCGATGTGCTGCGGCTCTGGACGATCAGCGAGGACTACCGCAACGATGTGCCGCTGAGCGAAGAGATCATCGATCGCGTTGCGGGCACGTATCGCAAGATTCGCAATACGTTCCGTTTCCTGCTGGGCAACCTGAGCGACTTCGATCCCGCGAAGGACGCCGTGCCGGCCGCGAAGTTGGAGGAACTCGACCGCTGGGCGTTGAGCCGGTTGCAGGGTCTGATCAAGACCTGCCGTGACGCTTACGCAAGCTACGAGTTCCATCGCGCCTATCACGGTGTCAACCAGTTCTGTACGGTGGACCTGTCGTCCTTCTATCTCGACATCCTGAAGGACCGGCTCTACACGCTCGGCAAGTTCTCGCATGAGCGCCGCAGCAGCCAGACGGTGATGCACAGTATCGCGGCGGCGCTGGCCAAACTGCTCGCGCCAGCGGTGCCGTTCACGGCGGATGAAGTCTGGCAGTATTTGCGGCCCGGCGGAGGCCGTGAAACGTTGGATTCCGTGCATTTGGCGTTGTTGCCGGAGTACAACGCCGGGTTGTTCGATGGCGAACTCGAAGCACGTTGGGAACGGTTGCAGGCGCTGCGGCAAACCGTTGCGGTCGAACTGGAAAAGGCGCGCGCGGCCGGCACCATTGGCAAGTCGCTCGAGGCTGCCGTGACGCTGAGCGGTGGCGATGCGGAAACCCAGGCGATGTTGAAGTACTTCGAAGCCCAGCTGCCGGCATTGCTGATTGTGTCGCAAGTGGCAATCGAGCTTGACCGTGAGGCACCCTTTAGCGTAAAAGTCGCGCCCGCTTTGGGTCAGAAATGTGCCCGATGCTGGCGGTGGGAGAGGTCCGTAGGCCAAGACGCCGGACACCCGACGATTTGCGCTCGTTGCGTCAGCGTAGTAGAGACGCTTGAGAAGTTAAACTGAAAGACTTGCATGAAAAAGAAACTGACGAAGAAGGCGAATCCGACCAAACCTGTGACGAAGATTGCGACCAAGTCAGCCAAAAAGGCGCCGACGGTCATCAAGTCTCTCGACACCACGGGTGGCATCAAGAAGGTCCGCGGCGAAATGGCGAAGTACCAGCGGTTGTTGTTGGATCTGCGCGACCACGTCATTGACCAGATCAGCGGTCTCGCCGGCGAAAATCTCCGTCACAACCCCCGCGAGACGGCTGGCGATCTTTCCGGTTACAGTTTCCACATGGCGGATACCGGCACCGACAATTTCGATCGCGAATTTGCCCTGAGCCTGGTTTCCAGCGAACAGGAAGCGCTCTATGAAATCGAGGGCGCCCTCAAGCGCATCGACCTCGGCACCTACGGCCAGTGTGAATCCTGCGAGAAGCCGATCGCCAAGGAGCGTCTGATGGCCGTGCCGTTCGCGCGGATGTGCGTTCGCTGCCAGTCTGAAGCGGAGCGCAATCGCAAGCGTGTCGCGGTCCAGACCGCTACGTTCGCCGAGATGAACGAAGAAGGCGGCGAAGAAGAAGAGGAAGAATAGGCTGACCTGCGGATTGCGGACCGCAATTCGCGTTTCGCAATTGCTATGAACGTGCTGGCGCTGACCGCCGCATTGGTGTTGGTCTTGGATCAGGCGACGAAATGGCTGATCCTCTGCCGCCTTCATGAGCATCAGGAAATCCCCGTTCTCGGCAGTTTTTTCAGCCTCACGCTTGTTTTCAACCGCGGCGCAGCTTGGGGCATGTTTGCGCGATTCTCCCACAGCAACGAATTGCTTGCCGCGTTTTCCATTCTCACGGTGTTTGGACTCTGGATGTTGCGCCGTTCATTGGCTGCGGTCAGCCTCCCGCACCGCATCGCGTTTGGCCTGATTGTCGGCGGCATTTTCGGCAACCTTGCCGATCGCGTTTTCCACGGCAGCGTTGTGGACTTCCTCCTCTTCTATCTCGGCAAAACCCTCGGTTACTGGCCGGCATTCAACGTCGCTGACAGCGCTATTTGCGTCGGCGTTGCCGTTTACCTGCTGGTTACACTCTGGCCTTTCAAGTCGAAGACCTCATTCCCCGAATTGCCGCCGCACAGGAAATTCGGCGCGCCTCCAACCAAGTAGCCAGCCGGCCATGAGCGACGGCATGTCACACGCTCCTTGTTTCCTCGTTGGCCCGACTGCCGTCGGCAAAACCACCGTTGCCCTCGAACTCGCCCGTCTTCTTGACGCAGAGATTGTTTCCGCCGACTCCATGCAGGTCTATCGCGGGATGGACATCGGCACGGCCAAGCCGTCGCCTGCCGAGCGTGCCGCCGTGCCACATCACCTGATCGACGTGGTCGAGGTCAGCGAGAAGTTCGATGTGGCCCGCTACGTCACGCTCGCCAATGCCGCCATCGCTGCCATCCAGCGCCGCCGCAAGACGCCGCTCATCGCCGGAGGCACCGGCTTGTACTTGCGCGCCCTCACCGAAGGCCTCAGTGAAGCGCCCGACGCCGACCCCGCGTTGCGCGCAGAACTCGAAGCGATGGGGCGCGAGAGTGTGCTGGCGGAACTGCGCCGCATCGACCCTGAAGCCGCCGATCGCATCGGCCCGCACAACTTCCGCCGCCTCGTCCGGGCACTGGAAATCTGCCGTCTCACCGGCCGCAAGAACTCCGACGTGCGCCGCCAGTGGGACCCCGCCCGGTTGCCGCTCATGCACGGCTTGGATCGCGATCGTCCAGACCTTTACGCCCGTTGCGATGCGCGTGTCGATGCCATGTTTCGGGCCGGGCTCGTGGATGAAGTGCGCTCACTCCTGCCGCGCGGTCTGGCTGAGAACACCACCGCCCGCCAGGCACTGGGCTACAAAGAGGTCATGATTCATCTCCGCGGTGAGGCCACGCTGGAAGATACCGTCGCGCTGGTAAAAACACGTACACGACAGTTCGCCAAACGCCAGCTCACATGGTTCCGTCATCAGGCACGGGTGGAATGGATTCACATCGCGGCGAACGAAGACACGAAGAGTGCCATCGAACGACTGGCGGAGAGTCTGCGGAAAACGGCGCGTCGTCCTGCCTGCTGAAGCACCAGCCCCAGCGCTACTTGTGGCGGAACGTAATGCGACCTTTGGTCAAATCGTAGGGAGAAACCTCGACTGTGACCTTGTCACCAAGGGAGATGCGAATGAAGTTCTGCCGCATCTTGCCGGAGATGTGACAGAGGACGGTGTGACCGTTCTCCAGCTCGACACGATACATCGTGCCGGCGAGAAGCTCCTTCACCGTGCCTTCCAATTGAACAGCATCTGCTTTGGCCATAATCGTCTAATTCTGCAAGGGCTTCGCCACAATCGACTTCCGGCGAAAACCAATCGTTACTTTACGGGAAATGGCAGGGCGAAGTAAATGGATTTCTACAGTCCAAGACGGGCCACTGCCGTCTGGACGGCATCCACGCCCTGCGTCTAATGAACTCAGCGGTTTCCCTGACGTCAGGGAACGCGCGTCAACTCGTACTTCCGCGCGACAGGCTGGTTGGCTTGGTAAATCTGGTCCTCGAACTGTTTGGCCTGTGCGATCTTCTCGGCAACAGCAGGTTTGAATTCCGACATGAATTTCTCGAGTTCGGCGCGTTTGGCAGCGGCCCCTTCCTTGTCGCCCTTCTGTTCCAGCATGGAGGCTTGACGGCGCATCATCTTCGGCTTGAGCCACAGGTCGCGCAGCGGATGCACGGCCTTATCGGTGCGCTCCTTGTTGAGCATGGCCACCTTCAGCGCCTGCTGATACTGCGGTGTCTTGTCATTGCACTCCAGTTCCACACCGAACGCAAGTTGGGCATCGGTGAAAGCGCCGATCAGTTCGCCATCGATGCGCAACTCGTACTTGCCCGGTTTGAGGTTGCCGACAGTGATCTTCTCGTTGCTATTGCGATGCCCCGCATAGGTAAGTTTGTAACCGTCGGCCGCTTCTGCGGGCAGCACCCACGGTAGCGCGTTGGCTTTGAAGGTGAAGCTGATCTTGTCGTCGCCAGCCTGGAGATCGGCCGCCTTGCCGTTGATGCCCACAACAGTAAATTTGCCTGTCTTGGGCTGTTGGCGAACAATGATGCCGGAGACGCTGCTTCGGGGGACCATGTCGTTGAGGACAGCCACGGCCATGACAACCTGGCCCGCCGGGCCGGGGTGGACGGCGTCCTGAATCATCGTGAATTTCGGGTCCTTCTTGCGCTCTGCCATCGTCAGGTCATTGAGCGGCGCCCACATGTTCACAAAGCCCAGTCCGCGCTGACCTGCGATCTCGCGCAGCCATGTGCCGTAGAACGAGAGCACGGCGTTGTAATATGTATCGCGAGGCTCGGCTGGCTTGCGCATTCGCGCGGCGCGCGAGTCGTGCATCGTCGGCGTCATCGGCACTGCCATTGCGCCAATGGCTGCGATCTTGTCGAGCAGTTCGGTCATGCCTTTTTCGTAGGTTTCGAAGATCTGCGGTTCGAACTTGGTGTAGCTGCCATCGTTCATGCCGAGAAGGATGGTGACGTACTTCGGCTTGAATGACGCCACGTCGTCGTCGAAACGCGCCAGCGCGTCGGCCGCACGGTCGCCACCGATGCCGGCATTGTGGAAATGAATCCTCCGCTCTGGATAGCGCGTGTAGAAGTAATCCTCCAGATACTGCGTATAGAGGCACTGGTGTGTGATGCTGTCACCAAGGAAAACGAGCGTATCGCCGTCCTTGAGTTCCATTCCGGCAAGGGTCGGCTTGAACTCCGGCGCGGGAGGCGGGTTTTGCTGAGCAACCAGCGGCGCAACGGCGGTGAACAGAACCAGGAGGACGATGCGAAGTGTTTTCATGTTGGTTTGTGATCGATGGATTGGAAGCAGGTGCGCAGTTTGCGCCAAACACCCGGCCGCTTTCCAGAAAAATCTCCACCTCCGCCTAGGGCGGCAGTCGTGATTGAGGCTCCAGCAGGCAGCCGGAGTGCTTTTTGGTTTGACGGACTTGGACTGCAATGTAGGATGCGGCTATGGTAAGAGCGGTGCGGAACAGTTGATAAGCCGAATCCAAAACTACGGAGCCAGATGAAATCCATTATTAGAATTTTCGCTGTAATGATCCTTTGTGTCGCGGTGGCCGGTGCCGCGGAAAAGGGGAAGAAAAAGACCACTGAAAAGACAACCACGGAAGACCCCGCCAAGAAGGACTTCAAGCAGTGTGACGCCAACCATGACGGTTGCATCACCCTTGACGAGTGGAAGGCTGCGGGCAAAAACGATTCGACGAAAACCGAGGCGCTGTTCAAGGCGAAGGATAAGAACAAGGACGGCAAGTTGACCCGGGAAGAATTCATGGCGACAGCTCCCACTGGAACCGCAACCCAGGAAGTGAAGAAGTATGACAGAAAGAGCGCCGATCAGCACTTGAGGAGACTCAAGAAACTCCTCGAGGATGGGCTGCTGACCAAAGACATGTATGACCGGAAGGTCGCCGAGTGCGAGGCCAACATCGAAGAGAAGCCGGAAGGGACCACTACTCCCGCTGGCAAGAAGAAGTAGCCACAAAAAACCACCCCTGCCGGTGTTGAGCCGGCAGGGGCGTTGACGTCGTCAGAACAGGGTAACCGGTTCCGGTTACCAAGAATTACTTCTTGGCCCTCTTTCCTCTTCGGGGTGTGGAGGCGGCGGTTTCCTGACCTCCACCCACTGACGCTACGAATTCCTTCGCGGGGACCAAGTGTGTCCAAAGGAATGCCTGCATTCGATCTTCGCAAGGTTCGGCTTCACGGGACACCTGCTTGCCGTTGATGGTGGCGTGGCCTTCGATCGACAGGGTGACGGGTCCATCCGTGGAATCCAGAGAGGTGGACAACGTCAGGTTCGCCACTCGTTGGGTGCTCGATATGGTGGCGCCATACGATGAGAACCCTTTCGGTGCGTCTTTCAGACCCAGCGTAATATCACCTTCGAAACCGTCCTTGCGGATGGCAAACACGCTGACAGAAGCGCTGGCACCGCTGCTGCGGAAACCGGCGCAGGACGGTTCGACACGCAGCGCAAAGTCAGGTTGCGGATCGCTGAGGCGCAGACGGTAGGCATACTCCTCACCACCAGCACGGTCGGCGGCGCCGAGGTGAATATAGTAGGTCCCGTTGGCGGGCAGAGTCATGCGGATGTAAGAATCTGCGTGATGTGTATTGACGCCCCAGTCAACGTCCTTCAAGTTCGAGATGGTATCCGTGTTATTGTCGTCGTTGTACGCCAATTGTTTGCCGTTGGCGTCGGTAATCTTGAGCACGGAATCCAGCGGGGAATCCAGCCGGCGCGCAGACACTTCTGCGACGATCACCTGGCCGGCGCGGCCTTCGATCTGGAACACATCCCAGTCTCCCGGCACGTCAACACGACCGTTGATGATAATCGGCATCGTCACCTTTTGCGCAGTGGCCGGTGTGTTGTTCGGCTCACGTTCCAGACAATCCGGCAACGAGTCCAGGGCCACGAGCACGCGATTGGAGTAGAAACCTTCCTTGCGCACACCGATCGGATAGATTCCCGGCTCGACGCCCTTGGTGGGCGGCGTCAACCGGGTGGATGGAAGGTTCCAGCCTTTCATCTCGACGGTCAGGGGGGTGTCGATCTGGCCACCCAGCGGGAAAATGCTCTTCACGAACGGCAGTTCGCCGATGGTGGCGCGGTAAACGAAATCCTCGCGGCCGCGATAGATGCCGTCATAAATGGCAAATGCATATTCACCATCCTTCGGCACTTCGAAGAAGACGACCGGATCGGGTTTGAAGCGATAATCGTCACCGTACGCCACTTCTTTCCCGGCTGCGTCGTAGACTATCAACACCGGCTGGAACCAGCCAGGCACGGCGTCGGCGATGTATGGGACCAGTTGCCGTCCCAAAGCCGAGATGACAAGGCGCTGGCCTTTTCGCGCTTGGAATCGGTAACGGTTGATTTCGCCGGAGCCGATCTGGCCGTTCACTGTGCATGGCACCTGGATGCGCACTTCGGTTTCAGATATGCTGTTATGCGATTCCGATCCGCCCATCATCATGTCGGCGCTGCCGGTGTTGGCACGCACCGCCAGGGTACGCCTTCTCTTGCGGAGACTTTCCTCTTCCTTTCCGAGCACCTGCAACTGGCTGGTAGACATCGGTTCCGCGCTGATTTCCGGCAATTGACCCACATGGAAGACCAGCGGGTTCGAATACCCGCGCGGCGTGCCCAGTCTCAGTTCCCGCTCATTGGGTTTCGCGTCTGGAGATATCGTGACATCAACGATGACGATATTGGAGATGGCGACGCTCTGCGGCCTCAGAACGTAGTTGTCTATCCTCTTCTGCAGCTTCTCGATGAGTTGTTTCGTCTCGGCATCCTTCGCTCCGCCCTTCTTCAACTCGTCCAGCTGTTCCCTCAGCAGCATGATGTCCTGAGGACTCAAACGCCTGTTGTATTCGACGACCTTGGCCTTCACGCCCTCGCCGGACACGAACGCACTGTCCACGCCATCCAGAAACTGGCCGCCAAGTGTCACCCGGAATGTCTGGCCCTGCTGGCCGCCGGCGGGATAGACGAAGCCGATATACGGTTTGGTCTGTGCCCACGCGCCCGACACCAATACCAGCGATGCGACCAACCCCAGAACTGCCTGCCTTCGGAATGTGCTCATGAGGAACTCCGTTTCGACAATAATGCCAACCGACGCAAGGACGCAAAGGCGACTCGTTCGCCTCGGCGATCCTTGCGTCGGCAGCTGCAATCTGCCTTCTTACATGATCTCTTTCAAAATCCCGTTGGATTTTACGCCTTCTTCTCCAAGGGGCAATATCTTCGCTTCGATACCCAAGGGGTGCGGCAACAAGCCGTTGGGATCAATGCCCGCCAGCGCGTAGATGCTGCCGAGGAAGTCCACCGGATACACGGGCCGGTCTTTCGGCTCTTCGCCCTTTGCGTCCGAGGATCCGACCACATGGCCGCCCTTGAAGCCGCCACCGCCAGCCAGCACGGTGAAGACGTTGCCGTAGTGACCGCGGCCACCGTTCCAAGGTGGCTGCCAGTCAACCTTCGGCGTCCGGCCGAACTCGCCGCTGCACCAAACGATGGTGCTTTCCAGCAAACCGCGGTCTGACAAATCCTGGAAGAGCATCGCCAAGCCTTGGTCCAACTGCGGGCACTGCCGGCGCATGGTCTGGAAATGATCCTTATGTGAATCCCAGCCTGCGGGGTAGTTGATGACGATGTAAGGAACGCCGGCTTCCACCAACCGCCGCGCCACCACGCATTCCTGGCCGAACGTGTTCTTGCCGTATTTCTCCCTCAGTTCCGGCTTCTCTTTGCTGAGATCGAACACATCTTTGCCTTCGCCCAGGATCAGGTTATAGGCCTGCTTCTCTGCGTCGGCTGAAGCCGCAACCTGCGGATTGTGCGACATCGCGTTGCCGAGCGTGTTCATCTTCTGGAGGAACTCGCGCCGCGCTTTCTGCCGTTCGTCAGTGATGCCCTTGGCGACAACACCTTCCACCTCGAAGCGGGCCGCATTCGGGTCGCCGCCGGTGGCAAAGGGCTTGTACTTGCCGGGCAGGAAGCCTGCTTCCGAGAACCGGCCTGCCGGCTGGGTCAGCACCACGAAGGGCGGAATCAATCCCTTGTAGGTGTCGTTCTTGGAGAGCGCGAACACAGCGCCAACGCTCGGATAAGCCAGACGCTCACCGGGCATGTGTCCGGTTTGCATCAGGTAAGCCGCTGTTTCGTGGCCGAAGTTACGATGGGTCATGCTGCGGATGAGCGAGAACTTGTCGGTTTGCTTCGCCAGCTCGGGGAACAGCTCGCCGAGCTGTATCCCGTCCACCTTGGTCGGAATCGCTGTCTTCAACACGCCGGTGTAATCGTAGCCGGAATCCGGTTTTGGATCCCACGTGTCGTTGTGCGACATGCCGCCCCAAAGGAAGATCTGGATGACCGACTTGGCCTTGACCTTGGTGGCGGGTGCCGCGGTTTTGGCTGCGGGTTGCGTCACCGCCGCCCGAACACCGGGAGCCAGACGATCCGCCAACCATAGCCCTGCCGTGCCCATCATGGTGCGGCGCATTGCTTCACGCCTGGAGATCGGATTTCCACGCTCTCCCATGAAGTCCACCCATGACTTGGATTTCCAATTGCGCTCTGTGCTCATACGCTACTTCCTTTCTTTTCACCCGGCATGGCCGGTTCTCTGTACAATTTCGAACTCTATTCCGCCAAAGTCAATGTCGATAAAGGAACTCGATGCTGTTCACCAACGCCCAAGCAACGTCAATCCATCCCTCCTGCCCTTTGACGACCTTGGAGTTGGCATGTGCTTCTGCCAGCCTGGCCTCGTCCCCGGTGGGGAAACGTGACAGGATCGTCAGGTAGAGATCGTCCGCGATCTCACGCGACTTGCGTTTCCCTTCGAACAGCGCCTTCATTTTGGGCCCTTCCTCAATCTTCCGCTGAATATGGCTCGAATTCAGCATATGCAACCGTTGCGAAGGAAGGGGTTTGTAGACCCGCTCGTTTTCCATGCCGGTCGCGCGCGGTGAGCGCCCAAACAGTTCCAGGAATGAACTGCTGATGCTGCCATCCGGCAACGCCACAGCGGGCTTGTTATCCGGGATGAACGTGAAAGGTTCCGGGATGGCACTGGTATACAAGTCCGATGTGCCGGTGATCTTGTTGATGACATCGATCAGCACCTCTGCATCCAGACGGCGCAATGGATAGACGCCGAAATTGGCTTCAATCTGCGGGTTGCTGTATCTGACCACTGAGGAGCTTTGGTATGTCCTGGAATTCAGGATCAGCCGGAAGATGTGCTTCATGTCGTAGCGATTTGCAACGAACTCGCTTCGCAAATAGGCCAACAGTTGTGGATTGCTCGGCGGGTTGTTCGAACGGATATCGTCCGGTTCATGAATGATACCGCGCCCCAACAACCAGGACCACATGCGGTTCACAATGTTGAGGGTGAACCACGGGTTCTCCGGCTTGATCAGCCAGTCGGCAAAGACCTCCCGCGGGTCCCGATCCGGCGGCAGCTGAATCTGGGTGCCATCCGGGAAGGTCGCCATCTGCGGAACGTTGTTGGTGACCTTGGTAGGATCCCAGAAGACAACCTCCTCTTTCCACTCGCGCGTTGCCTTGAACCCAATCTGGGCGAAGAAGGACTTCATTCCTGGCAGGTAATGTTTCGGCCAGAACTCGGCCCGCGATCCCATGAACACCAGCGCAGCCGAGATGGCAATGCCTTCCGGCGTCTTGTTCTGCACGG
>CAZGGF010000015.1:0-1939 GCA_964524715.1 uncultured Verrucomicrobiota bacterium
GGATGTTCGTCGCGATCGGGGCGACAAAGTTGCCGACGATCGGCCGACCCAACGGCGGGGTGATGTTGCTCGTGGCGGCGCCGGCGCGAAACACGGGCGCGGGCGCGGCTGCGGACAGGAGCATGGAGTTCAACAAACAGAAAGCAATCACAAGCAGGTGGCGTTTCATTGTGGGATCTTAAATAGTGTTATTTGCCTCTCGCGACAGTCGTTATTCTGTGGTGGCTGGGCGGACTTCGGCCACCATTTCCAGCAGCGCACCGAGCATCTTCTCCGAGGCCTTCGGCTCCAAGCGGTTGGTTGCCAACCATGTCTCATAACCGCCCAACTCATGCTGCTTCGGCGTAGGCAGGTAGTCGAAATAGCCGTGGGCCAGGGAGACCAGAAAGGCCGGCTGCACTGGGCTCCGCTTGCGAAATTCGAGACCGATCTCGCAGAAAATCTCGTTGGGCAAGCTGCCGATACATACGTCGCCGATACGCAGGACTTGCAGTGGCGTCGGGACCGAGGCCGCACCGCGGGCCAAGGCTTCGAATCGCTGGGCGTAAACGTAGGGAACGTCGGGCTTGCCAGGCTTGGCCAACGTTTGCCTGGCCCACTCCATCTGCTCGGCACTAGGCCGGCGTGTGGCGATCACCGGCTCCCGGTAGCATGCGGCAAGCGTCAGCCGGTCAGAGTACTTGATATTGGCCACGGCCGCCTGAACCTTCGCGGCCAGGTCGTCGGCCACGAACCGCATCTGCTCGTACGGTTTCATGGGCGGCCGGGGGTGGAGGAAGTTGATGTTGTTCACGTCGCCGCTGGTGCCGTTGGCCATCATCGCCACCATCGGCGGATCCTGTTCGTTGCCGCGCATGAGGCGCTCCAGACGCCTGCAGTACATGCCGTAATAATCGGCCGAGATATCGCCATGCTTCACGCCGCCCACGTAGTGCAGCGAATAGCAGGAGTACACGGCGATCGGCCGGCCATCGGAATCGCGCACGGCGAGTATCGACACCGTGGGATCGGTCGGCCCGGCCGGCTTCACCAGGTTCGGGCTGCCCGCTGGTGGATTCATCTTCACCTGATCGATGGTGCCGAAGGGACCGGGCGAAATGGTGCCCGGCTTGAGGAACCAGCGTCGGTTGAATACGTGCTCCGGCGCCTGCGCCGTGGTGAACCCGACCTGCGCCGGGCGCAACCGGTTAAAAGCGCACCTGACTCCGTCGGCTATCCGCCGGGCGACAAAGGCTTGGTACTTGTCGATCTTCTGGGGGAACTCGAAATGCTTCTCGCCGAGCGCGCTGGCTGCTGATGGGACGGCGACCGCCGAGATCAACACGTTCGTCGACGGGATGCCCGTCTCCTGCTCGATGAACTTGCGCGCCTCGTGGCTCACGTTGTAATGGATGCCCAGCAGGTCGACGACCACCAGCGCGAGTTTCGTCTTCCCATCGTCGAGCACAAGGCACCTCGCGTGTAACTCGTCGTGGACGCTAGTGGCTGGAAAGGGCAGAAAACCGCCGATGATCGGCGAACCCAGCATCGGTGTGATGTTGCTTGTCGCGGCGCCGGCGCGAAACACGGGTGCGGGTGCGGCTGCGGACAGGAGCAGGGAGTTCAATAAACAGAAGACAATCGCAGACAGGTAGCGTTTCATTGGGAGGGATTCTAAATAGCATCTTTTGTTCTGTTGGGGAACTCTTTTTCTTTGCGGTTGCGGCGACCTCTGCGGCCTCGGATATCTGGCGAAGTCTAGCAAAGCAAGCAGTGGGTCAAGAACGGCGTTCCGTCGGGCATGCCGTCGTCGAAACGTATCGTAGCCCGCCACGCCGAGGCTGTGAGTATTTTTGTTTGATTGAGTAATCGCGTCTGTTGGCAGTCGCCGTCGAGGCGTTTTCGAGTTGGTCGACTGTCGTTAGCTCATCGGTTCGTTGGCTTTCTTCGTCGGCCCCGT
>CAZGGF010000016.1:0-4105 GCA_964524715.1 uncultured Verrucomicrobiota bacterium
CAGCGCGCGCGGCGGCGGCGTTTTGCGACGCGGTCGAGGATTTTCAGGCGCGCAAGGACATCAACGAATGGGTCAACGACAACGCGCCGAAGAAACGCGGCGTGCGCGATTACTGCGCCAGCGTCGCCATGCCGCTGGCCGGGGCGAAACAGTTGCGCGCGGCGCTGGCAGCGTCGGGCAAACCGTTGCCGCCGGAACTGGCGAAGAAGTTCGACACTGCCGAGAAATGGCTGCGTGACCAGGCGAAGCGCGGTCTGCGTGGCAGTTCGCGGGTCGGCAAGGAGGGTGTGCGCATTTTTACGCCCGACGCCACCGGCGGCTATGGCGCCTTTTGGGTGCGCGACTGGAGTTACATGATCGAAGGATGCCCGGAAGCGTTCACGCGCGAGGAGATCCGCGACGGCTGCCTGTTCCTCGCGGCGGCTCAGCGTGAGGACGGCTGCATGCCCGACCGCGTGCGCGCGGATGGCAAAGGCGTGTATTCGCCCGGAGGCGAGGCGAAGCCGTTCAGCAAGAACGGCTCGGTGGACCAGTCGCCGTTCATGGTGATTCTCTGCCATCAATACTGGAAGCTGCATGGTGACCTTGAGCCTTTCCGCCGCACTGCAGACGCGCTGGAGAAGGCAATGCGCTTCACTCCGCGCAACCCGGCCAACGGCCTCGTGACCATCACCGACGCGACGCTGTTTCGGCCTTACAGCTTTCTCGATACGGTGCCGCTGGTGGGAGACCAACAGTTCGATTCCATCTTGTTCTGGGACGCGTGCCGCAAACTGGCGGAGATGTTTACCGCTGCCGGCCAGAGCGACCGTGCCGCGCCGTGGCAACGCGAGGCTGGGCGGGTGAAGAAATCTCTCGCGACTCTTTGGGATGAGAAGCCCGGTGTGTTTGTCGCTGCGAGTGAAAAATGGCGTCAACCGTCGGCCTGGGGATCGTTGTTCGCGGTCTACGCCGGCATCGCCACGCCGGAGCAGAGTGATCGCATCATGCGTTGGTGCTTCGACAACTACCACCTGATCGTCTGGCGCGGTCAGGTCCGCCATCTGCCCAAGGGCACCTTCTGGGGCTGGCCGGAGCCGGAGTCTGTGGAGAAGAAGCCAGGGAAAGACCACAGCGCAGGCAGGATTGTCGAGGAGATCGAACAGCGTGTGGGGGGCATGCGAACAATGAGATTCGCAAGACCGGCGGACATAAAAGAGTTTAATTCGTTGATCACCGTTGGCACATGGCCCGAAATCCGGCCCGGCGCACACGGCGGCGAGCAAACCAACGCCGTTACCGGGGAAATCTGGACGGCGGCGATCCAAGCTGCGCTCGACAAGCATCGCGCCGTGTTTCTGCCGGCGCGCGACAAGCCCTATTACCTTGATGGGCCGGTGGTGCTGCGTTCTGGCTACCGTCTCATTGCCGACCCGAAAGCAGAAATCCGGCTCAAGCCCGGCACCAGCACTTGCATGATCCGCAACGAAAACGTCGTCGGCGGGCAAGATGGGCTGGTGGCTGCCATCGCGCCGCCCGACTCGGACATTGCCATTGAAGGTGGCATCTGGACCACACTGGCCACCTCGCGCAGACAATCGAACGGAAATGCGCGCGCCCGTTCTGCAAAACAGAACGATGTGCCCGGCTGTCACGGCGTAATCCTGCTCAACAACGTGCGGCGAGTTCAGGTGCGGAACGTCACCATCCGCCAGTCGCGCGCGTTTGGCATCCACCTCAGCAATTGCGCCGAGTTTGTTGTGGACGGCGTGTCGTTTGAGGATCACGGCCGTGACGGTGTCCACGTCAACGGTCCGGCGAGCTACGGCATGATCCGCAATATTCGCGGCGTCACCCACGACGACTTCGTCGCGCTCAATGCTTGGGACTGGCGTAACTGCACGCCCACGTTCGGGCCCATTCATCACATGCTGGTGGAACAGATTCATGGCAGCGCCAAGCCGACGGTTCATGTGAATTCCGGCGCGTTCCCTGACGGCACCGCTGAGATTCGCCTGCTGCCAGGCACCAAACTGTTGCCCGGCGGGGCAAAACTGGCCTGTGACATCAGTGACTGCGTATTCCAGGACCTGCACGACATTCGCACCGTGAAGCTCTACGACCAGCCGAACCTCGAACTCGGCCGGGACAAGGATTTTGCCGACCCGATTGGCGACGCGCGGAACCTGTTCTTCAGCCGGCTGGTATTCAACAGGCCGGGCAGGATCCAAATCGGTGCCAACGTGGACGGCCTCGTTATTGATGATGTTCAATGCAACTTCGACATTGCGCCGTCAGGCAAGCCTCGGTTTACCCTTGTCGAGGTCGGACCGATGTCCGAAACCTACAAGCGCAAGCCCGGTGACCCGAAGAGTTGGGTTGATATTTTCTCGCCGGACAAGGACGTGACGGTGCGCCACCTGCGTCTATCGAACGTCCGGGCGCTGGTGGCTGGCAAGCCCGCAGTCTTGGCGAAAGGGGAGGATCAGATGGTGAGGGTTTCCAGCCAAACGTTGAATCCAGATTACCCAAAGACAACGCCGCGCGGCGGCACAGGCAAGGGAACGTGGATAAAGTGACGGGTTGCGTGCGACCACGTCGCGCGTGACCGGCTCGACGACCGCCAACTCATTGTGTGGCGTGGTCTGGTTCGCCATCTGCCCAAGGGTGCCTTCTGGGGCCAGCCTGAGCCGTAGTAAGCAGCGCTATTGCGTCCGCCTGTTAGATTGGGTGTTGACACTTGAACATCAAGTCAGGATACTGAACACATGTTCAATCCTGACTCTGCAAAGGACGTGGGCGTTCGAATTCAAAGCCTGCGCAAGCGGTGCGGCTTTTCCATTCGCGAACTGGCGGCGAAGGCCGGGGTGTCCGCCTCGATGATTTCGTATGTGGAGAGAGGCATCAACTCGCTCAGCCTCAGTACGCTCCAGAGGGTGCTGACGGCGTTGGGGTCGAGCCTGGCGGAGTTCTTCGCTGAGAAGGAGGCGGGCGGCGAGGGGCCTGTGTTTGCGCGCGAGCAAATGCGCGTCGTCAGCGATCCGGAACGGACCTACACGATCCTGTTGAGCAAGCGACCGGGCGTGCAGGTGGAGATGTTCGACGAGCAGATCCGGCCCTCCAGGCAGAAGCCGGAATTTGAAACACTCAAATGCGATGTCGCCGGCTGCGTGCTGGCCGGCAAGCTCGCGTTGGACGTGAAAGGGGAGGAACGACGCACATTGCGGACCGGCGACGCATTTTATGTGACGAAGGGCACAACGCATCGGGGCTATGCGCTCGGCGGCGAGGAGGCGCGGCTGATCACGGTCTATTACCCGGCATCTTATTGAGCGAGCGCACCTGCGCGCGGCGCGCCAATCCAGAACAACCCAAAGAGAGAACATAGCCATGAAAACATTGAGACTTCCGCTTGTCTTCGCGCTTGTCCTGGCCAGTGCCGCCATGGTTATCGCGGCGGAAGAGGTCCGGCCCGGCCGGCGCCAGTGTCTCAGTGACGGCTGGCTGTTGCAGTCCTCCGTGCTCGTGCCTGAAGGCGGCGAGCGTATTTCAACCGCGGACTACAAGCCGCAGCGATGGTTCAAGACGAGTGTTCCATCCACGGTGCTCAACGCGTTGGTTAAGAACGGTGTCTACCCCGACCCACGCTTTGGTTTGGACGTGTTTCGCATTCCGGATTCATCCGACGAGTTCAACCGCAAGCATGATCTGGCGAAGTTCAGTTATCTGCCGGACAAACGGAATCCCTGGCGGGACCCGTATTGGTATCGCACAGAGTTTACGCTGCCGACGGTCGAGCCGGGACGGCATTTGTGGCTCAACTTCAACTGCATCAATTACCGTGCCGACGTATGGCTCAACGGTGTTCGGATCGCCGAGAGGGACACGATGGCGGGCATGTTCCAGCGATTCCGGTTTGACATCACCGCGCACGCGCGACCGGGCCGCAACGCGCTGGCTGTGCGGATTCATCCCGTGGACCATCCCGGCGTGCCGGACGCGCAGTTGGATGTGTTCGGGCGCTCGCGCGGCGAGCACAAGGAGATAGAGCGCGACGTCACCATGATCGAGACCGTCGGCTACGACTGCATGATGACCGTGCCCGACCGCAACATGTGCATCTGTC
>CAZGGF010000017.1:0-1771 GCA_964524715.1 uncultured Verrucomicrobiota bacterium
ACGCGATTTGGCTGGTGGATTACAGGCTGGGTGCTCACGACGGCCTGGAGTTGATGCGGGAAGCAATCAACCGTGGCAACAAGGCGCCAATGGTCTTGATGACCGGGCAGGGCGATCACGAGATCGACATGGCGGCGATGAAGATCGGGGCGTCGGATTACCTGCCGAAGGACCACATTGATGCACGCACGCTGGAACGGTGCATTCGCTATGCCTTGGAACGGGCCCGGGCGCAGGAATCGATGCAGGTCAGCGAGATGCGCTTCCGCAGCGCGTTTTATGGCGCCGTACCGGGCATGGCCCTGACATCGTCCGACGGGCGGTTCTTGCGCGTCAATCGTTCTCTCTGTGACATGTTCGGATACAGCGTGGCTGAGCTTCTGGGAATGTCCTTCCAGACGATCGTGCATCCGGACGATCTCCAAGCCAGTCAGCGGATGTTGGAGACGCTGGTGGCCGGCGGTCGCCCGGCTCAAATGGAGAGACGGTTTGTGCACAAGCGTGGAGGCACCGTCTGGACCTACTGGTCGGTTTCGTTGCTGCGCGACCAGCATGGCGGGCCGTTGTATTTCCTTTCGCAGATTCTCGACATCAGCGAGCGCAAGCGAACGGAAGAGGCCCTGCGGCAAAGCGAAGATCTGCTTCACAAAGCGCAGAAAATGGAGGCAGTCGGGCGACTGGCCGGTGGCGTTGCACACGATTTTAACAACATCCTGACCGTCATCAGCGGGTACGCAACGATGCTCTCAAGAAAGCTTGAGGGAGATCCCGTGTTGCGGCGTGAAGTGGAGGAAATTCAATCCTACGCCGAGCGCGCAGCCGCGCTGACACGCCAGTTGTTGGCACTCAGTCGCAAACAATTGCTCGATCCCAAGATCATCCACTTGAACAAGGTGGTCAGCGGCATCGAGAAGATGCTGCGCCGTTTGATTGGCGAAGACGTCGAGTTGAGGATCCAGTTGGACGAGATGATCGGTCTTGTGAAAGTGGACCCCGGCCAGATGGAGCAGGTGATCATGAACCTCGCCATCAACGCCCGGGATGCGATGCCGTCAGGCGGCAAACTGACGATCGAGACCGCTTCCATGGAACAGGACAGACCGGGCCAACTGAGCGAGGGTGGCATTCCTGCGGGCCGCTATACGGCGCTCATCGTCACGGACACCGGCACAGGCATGAGTGAGGAAGTCCGCAGCCACATTTTTGAGCCGTTCTTCACCACGAAAGGCCACGACAAGGGCACTGGCTTGGGCCTGGCCACCTGCCATGGCATCATCAAGCAGAGCGGCGGCTACATTCACGTTTACACTGAGCCAGGCCATGGCTCAGCCTTCAAGGTGTACCTGCCGGTGGTTTCCGGCATGGCCGATGAAGGCAAGCCCGACACAAAGACGGACATTGTTCAGGCGGGCACGGAAACCGTCCTTCTGGTCGAAGACGAAGATCGCGTGAGGGAGTTCGCCGTCAGTCTGCTGCGCGAGGCGGGCTATATGGTGCTGGAAGCGCGAAACGGAACTGATGCGTTGCGCGTGCTGCAGGAACAGGCCAGCCGCTCGATCGATATCATGGTGACGGATGTGATCATGCCAAAGATGGGCGGCAAGGAATTGGCGGACCGGCTGAAGCAAATCCGGCCAGCCACCCGCATTCTCTTCGTCTCTGGCTACACGGGCGACGCGCTCGACAACAGCGGGGTCCTGCAATCGGGGGCGGCGTTCTTGGAGAAGCCGTTCTCGGCGGCGCGGTTGACCCAGAAGATCCGCGAAGTTCT
>CAZGGF010000018.1:0-2187 GCA_964524715.1 uncultured Verrucomicrobiota bacterium
TCATCAACGACATCCTGGACATCTCCAAAATCGAGGCGGGCCAGATCACGATCGCCGTCACTCCGTTTGATTTGCGTGAGTCCATTCAGAAGGTGCTGGAAACCGTAGCCCCGCTGGCTGACAAGAAGAAATTGCCAATTAAACCGCAAATCTCGCCGCAAGTGGGAATGATCACCAGTGATCGGAAGCGCGTGGAGCAGATCCTCCTCAACCTGCTGAGCAACGCCATCAAGTTTACCGAGCGTGGCGAGGTGACACTGGCTGCGGAAATAATATCCGATATGCGTTACCTCCCGGATTCCGCAGTCTGTGTTTCCGTGACTGATACAGGTATCGGCATCAAAGATGACGACTTGGAGAAGTTGTTTCAGCCGTTCCGCCAGCTTGACACCGGCCTGACTCGCCAGCACGAGGGCACGGGTCTCGGCCTGGCCATCTGCAGGCGGCTGGTTGAACGGCTTGGAGGAATCATTGCGGTTGAAAGCCAGTGGGGCAGGGGGAGCACGTTCCGTTTCACGCTGCCGGTTCACATGCGGGACAAGTCATAGGACCTGCCCTTCGACTTCTTCAGCAACGGTGCGTTTCTTTTCTTGAGGGAGGTTGGGGAGTGGAGCGGGTGAAGGGAATCGAACCCTCGTGAGAAGCTTGGAAGGCTTCCGTTCTACCATTGAACTACACCCGCTTCCAACGGTCTGAAATCCTACCAGCCCTCCCGCCAGCGTGCAATTCAGTTTGAAGAAATTGCGAAAAAAACCGGCTCCGGCTGCCAAAAGCGCCAGCGCGCCCATGGAACGGCTGACTTTCGATCCATGGCTACGCGAGTTCGGTGCGGACGAGTGACTCCAAGGCCTGCAACAGGGCGGGAGGCAGGCGCTGAGGCTTGTCAGCGCAATCTGTGCAAACATGGGTGGTAGTGGCGCTGACGAGTGTCTTGCCTGTATCGGCGTTTACGATATCGGCGGCGAAAGTGATTTTGATGCGGCTGATTTCCGATATCCAGAGCCGCACAATGACACGGTTGTCGAAGCGCGCCGGCCCACGATACTGGAGCCGGGCATCGATAGCCGGCAGCATGACCCCGCCTTCCATAAGGCTGGCGAGGGGATGGCCCAGCGCGCGAAGCAATTCGTTGCGTGCCGCTTCCAGCCAGTCGAGATATCGCGAGTAATAAACATGGTTGCCGACAGTGCAATCGCAGGCTGCAACCCGCAGATGATGTTCGAAAACCTGGGTATTGGACATGGCGATAAGTTCAGGGTTGTTTCCGTCGCGACCGGAACAGGTCGAGCCACAGAAATGCGACGACAACAAGAGAGTGTTGAATCCTACCGCGCCGCAGCAACCCGGGAATGGCCTTCAATGGCGCAAGCGTCAGGCCGATGTCTTCGGCATGGTCGAAGTTGGTTTCACAAACCTTGCGGGCATTCCGGATGAGGACGGTGTAACAGGTGTTGCGTTGAAACGCAGGGTTGGGCGAGACCTTGCCGATGACGCGTGCGTCAGGCGAATCGTAGCCGGTCTCCTCCCGCAATTCCCGCCGCGCTGCATGGATGGGTGTTTCGTTGCCATCAATGACCCCGCCGGGAATTTCCAGTTCGATTCGCCGTGTGCCATGGCGGAATTGCCGGATGAGCACAACCTCCTGCTTGGGCGTCAGCGCCACGACGTTGACCCAGTCCGGACCTTCGAGGACGTAAAAGTCATGCGTCGCGCCTGTTCGGGGCGATCGTGCCGTTTCCACGACCGAGTGGAAAATGCGGTAGTTGTGAAGACGTTTCGTCTTCAGCAACGGCCATTTGCGGATGGAAGACATGGGCAAAAGCCGCCGGTCCCCAAAAGGCAGATGTCAGCCCTTGGCAACCGTCGGTTGTTTGTTGATCACCGCTGCTTACTGTCCGGCTTCAGCGCGCGGCACCAGCCTGACTTCCATCTTGACCGGCTCGTCCGGGTTGTCGCGGGAGTTGCGCGGCACGGAGACGATCTGGTCGACAACCTCCATGCCTTTGACAACGCGCCCGAAAACCGTATAGCCACCCTTGTCGAGGAAACCGTTGTCCTTCACGTTGATGAAGAACTGGCTGCCGCTGGAGGCGCGCTTCGGGTTCGCCTGGTCGCCCAAGCGGGCGGTCGCAACGGCGCCCCGCACGTTGAGTTGCTTGATCTCGGCCGGGACGGTGTAGCCAGGGC
>CAZGGF010000019.1:0-3189 GCA_964524715.1 uncultured Verrucomicrobiota bacterium
ACATACTCCGCCGGCTGCATCACCCCCTCTTTCGGGATGTCGTAGAGGTAGCGATTCTCGCGCAGTTCCATCGTCAGCGGCGCCGTATGCGTGTGCGTGGCAGTGAGAAACGCCCTGCGTATGTCCAGATCCGGCAGCAACGGCTTGAGCTTCTCGCGAAACTTGTCCTGAACGCCGTCACGAATGGCCACGAGGTCGCACGAGACGATGAGCGCCTGCTGCGCGGGCTTGTCGGCGTCGCTGGATTCCAGGGCGAGCGCCACCGCCATGATCGGCGTCTCCGGCTTCCTGGAGATGCGTGTGCTGAAATTGCCCGCGAGCGCCACGGGTTGGTCCGGCGTGATATCCACCGTTGCCGCGCCGATCCGGAGTTCAGCCGCGGCGGCGGAACTGACCGCCGCCGCGGCTATCGCGAACAAGAGAAGCTTCCTCACTTCAGTGACCCTGTGGGTTGCCGTTACGCCAGCAGCGAATTCAGGTGCTTCAGGCTCTTCGCTGCCTGATCGGGCGTGCCGCACTCCACCGAGAAGACGATGTCGCGCGGGCATTTCTCGCGGACGATTTTGATGATGCGAGCCCAATCGAGCACGCCCTCGCCGCACGCGCAGCCGACCGGCGTGCCGGAGACCTTGCCGCGCTCGCTCTCGGAGTGTTTCACCGAGATGTCTTTTGCGTGGAGATGGACGAGTCGCGAGGCGACGCGCTCCAACCATGCATAGACATCGTGGCCGCAGAGATAGGCGTTACCGGTGTCGAGGTTGATGCCGATGGAGGGCGACTTCACCAGATTGTAGATGCGGTCGAGACCTTCAGGATGGCGCGAGTATTGGGCGTGGGGCTCCAAGCCGATCTTCACGCCGCGTCGCTCGGCGACGAACGCCGCCTCTTGCAGCGTGTACTTGATGAGGACGAAGTCTTCCTCCTCGGTCGTCCACTTGGCCTTGATGCCTTCGTCCGTATTGACGACGGGCACGCCAATCTCGGCGGCGACACGAATGGCGAGCTTGATGTATTCGCCATGCACCTCGGGCCGGCCAAGCGGGCCGTGCGATTGCAGACCGGAAATGGTCAGGCCGGCCTTGTCGCAAGCGTCTTTGATGCGGTAGGGATCGTCGAACATCGAGACGGTGTGGAAATAGCCCGCCTCGCTCATCAACTCCCGGCCGAAGTGGACCATCGGCTCGATGTATTTGTAACCCATCTCGGCGGCCTTCTGGACCGCCCATTCGAACGGCTTGTCCGAGCTGCGTGAGAATTCCGTGTTCAGTCCGACGTGTATCTTGCCCATGTTCGTTTTCCTTTCAGTTTGGTTTCAGTGGATCACAAAGTTACCTGGCGGCTGGCGTCGCGAGTTTCTGAGTCTGTTGCGCGAAAAAGCTGCCGCACTGCGCAATCTCGGGAAGGTTGTTCTCCCATTTCGTTTCGTATTCGATGCCGAACAGCGCCGGCGTGAGTTGCAGCCGGTGCAGCGTCTGAAACAGTTCGGCGATGCCGCTCTTGCCCGTGCCCCACGGCACGTCGTGATTGGCTCCATCGAGGTCCTTGACGTGGAGCGTGAGCAGCCGGCGGCCGAGCATTTGCACGGCCTCGGACGGCTTCAGACCCGACCTCAACCAGTGTCCGGTGTCGCCGCACGCGCCGATGCGCGGGCCGCGCCCTTCGCAGACCTTGAGCACCTCGCGCGGATGCCAATAGCGCGATTTGCCTTCGGGATGGTTGTGGAGGGCGACATTGATCCGATACTCGTTGCAGCACTTCTCAATGGTGTCCAACGCCTCCGGCGGAGGTTCGGACACGATGAACTCCACGCCCAGTTTTCGGGCGAACTCAAACGTCCGGCGACAACCAGCCTCGTCGCCGGGAATGTTGTGGACGTAAACGCTGGTCAGCTTCACGCCGGCCGCATCGAGCTTGGCGCGAATTTTGGCGAACGCGTCGTCGGACAGACCGGCGTCGAGTTTGAGGTCGCTCTCCTTGCTCATACGCTGGCCCTGGAAGGCTTCCAGATATTTCATGCCGAGCGAGGCAGTCTTATCGACGGCCTCGAAGAACGTGAACAACCGGAAACTCCACGCCGTCGGTCCCACGCGCCAGCCACACGATTCCTTGGCAGCAACGGGGCGCGGCGCAGACTGAGTCTCGGCGGCAGCGCAGAGACCGGGGACAAGCGCAACCGCGATAGCGAGTGTGGCAACGGTTTTCATAAGTCGGGCTGTCACACGGTCACAGTTTCCACGGAGCGCGCATGGGCCGGTCCAGCATTTGGTTCGCTTCGTCGTCGTTGACGAACACCTCACGCGCCGGATCCCAGCGGAGTTTACGATTCAGTTTGATGGCGATTTGCTCGAGGTTGCACAGAATGTCCGAGCAAACAGCGACATCAATCGGAGCCGCCGGTTTGGTCTCACCTTTGACGGCATCAATGAAGTTCGCCTGGTGGTTGGTGCTCTTGAAGAGATGGATTTCGTTCGGCGCGGTTTGCGCCTTGATCAGCGACTTCGGCTCGGCGTCCATACCCGAGCGGTCCACGTGAATCCAGCCCTCGGTGCCAAGGAACAACACGCCATGGCCGTGGCCGCCCTTCTGCAGCGGGTGCTTTTTGGCAGTCGCATCATCCATGTGGATCAAGGTCACGCCATTGGCGTAGTGATTCTCAACCTGCCAGTTTGTGGCGCAGTTTGTGAGCATGTCTTTCGGGAACTCGCCCGTGCCTTCGATCTCCGTCGGACCGCTCAGCTCGGTGTTGTTTCCCCACTGTGCGACGTCGAGATGGTGCACGCCCCAGTTGCCGATCATCCCCATGCAATAATCGGAGATGCAATACCAGATGCTGTAGCCGCCCCAACCCTGACCCTTCGTCCATGGGCGGCAGCGCTGGAAGCAATAAGGCGCCATCGGCGCCGGGCCGAGCCACAGTTCGTAGTCGAGTTCCTTCGGCACCGGCTCAGTGGGTTGTTTGGGGCATGTCCAGCTTCCCGGCACGCCGACGAGGATCGTTTTCAACTTGCCGATTCTCCCGTTGCGAACGAGTTCGCATACGCGCCGGAAGCTGCCGGTGGATCGCTGCTGCGTCCCGAACTGAAACACCACCTTGCTCTCCTTCACTGCCTTCCGCAGGGCTTGCGCTGCGCGAACGCTCCAGCCGACCGGCTTTTCGCAATACATGTGCTTGCCTCGCCGGACGGCTTC
>CAZGGF010000020.1:0-3004 GCA_964524715.1 uncultured Verrucomicrobiota bacterium
ACACCCTGGGGAGCATGCCGCCAGGTCATGGCAGAGTTCGCACCGCAACTGGAGATTCTCGTGGCGAACGCAAAAGGGCGATGCAAAGTGAAGAAGTTCGTTCTGGACGAACTGCTACCCAGTCGTTTCTGTCTGTGATAACCTCGCATCATGGCGACCGGACAAGAACCAGTTCCAGCAAGAGCGGCATCCCAACAGACGACCGTTGTTGAAGTATTCGACCGTTTTTCCGGCGAAGCCTGGGATGCGCTTTACGACGAGCAGGGGCCCCTGCTTGACAACTGGAAATTCATCCAACGCAAGCTCCGCGTTGAGGAATTACTCGCCAACGAAAAACCCGGCCGCCTTCTTGATGTCGGTTGTGGAACCGGCCCGATGGCACCGACTTTTTTGCAGCGCGGCTGGGAATTCCACGGCCTCGATATCGCACCCAAAATGATCGAGCACGCCCGGCAGCGTTTTGCCAACGAATCGCACGCCAGTTTTTATGCCGGCAAGATCGAGCAGGCGCAATTTCCACAGAACCACTTCGACGCCGTCATCGCGATGGGATTACTGGAGTATCTTAACGATGTCGAACTTGCTGCTGCGATGAAGGAGATGGCGCGAGTGCTCAAGGCTGGCGGCGTGATGATCATCAGCGTGATCCAGCCGCGCTCGCTGGATTCTGTCATGCGACAGGCGCTGGCCTTACCGACGCGGTGTTTGAAGCCGATCTACATGAAACTGCGCGGCAAGAAGTTTGACCTCGACGGGCTGGTGCATCGTCAATTCTCCGTTGCCGCATTGGAGCGAATGATGGCTGACGTCGGCTGCGTCCGTGAAGACCACGCCTACTACAATCTCGTGCCCCTCCCCTTTCCTTTTGACAAGCTTCTCCCTCGTCTCGCGCTGGCTGCCAGCCGCTGGGCCGAACCGAAACAGCACGATCATCTCCACTGGGCTGCGACCGCCTGCATGTTGAAGGGCCGCAAGAAATCCTGAACGGCCAGCCGTCGCGAAATCTACCTCGTTACTTCTGCCGCTCGTCCACCTTGTCCGAAGACTTCTGCGGCTGCCCATACTCCGGCAGGCGATCGAACTCTAGTTTCGCAACCAACACCGTGTTCGCGAGTTCGTTCACCGGCAGTCCGCGCAACCGCAGATACGCCTTCTGCTCAACGTGGTCGCTGGGCACCATGTCCACCGCACACTCGATGGGCCGGCCCGTGTTCAACAGTGTGGCGCGGCGCGGGGCGACCGTCAGCGGTTTCAGTTTCACTGCCTCCGTCATCGGGTCCTTGTGCATGATGACATAAACCGCGTTGTCACGATGTGTCAGCAGCACGTTGCGATTCGTCGTCAAACGCGATGCAGGCACGACGCCCTCCAGAGATTCCTTCACGGCACGATACCAATTGCCGATACGACGCAGAATGGCGGCGGCCTCTCCGGGAATCGCACCGTCCCCTTTCGGACCGACGTTGAGCAAATAGTTCGCGTCGCGGGCCAGGTACTTCACAATGCTGCGCAAGAGATGGCGGTCGGTGTAATAATCCTCGTCCTTGCGATAACCCCAACTTTCCGACCCCACGGACTGGCATGCCTCCGTGCGTTTTTCAAAGCTCATCAACTCCTCGCCACCTTTGTCGTAATCACGCTCGGGAGTCCCGAAGTCGCCTTCGTCAAATCCGCGATTGTTGATGACCGCCTTCGGCTGGAGCTGGCGGATCATATCGTTAATGGAACGGTCCACGTGTTTGTCCACATTCATGTCCCACCAGATGCCGTGGATCTCGCCGTAGTGGGTGCAGAGTTCGCGAATCTGTGCCTTGAGAAACTCCAGGTACTTCATCAAGTCCGGTTCATCGCCGGGCTGCGGTGGCAACTCGTGATGCCGGCCCTGGTTTGGATAGTTCTTCTGGTGCCAGTCGGCGATGGAATAGTAGAGGCACAGCGGGAAATGGCGTCGATGACAGGCATCCGCCAGCATTCTGACCACGTCCTTGCCATAGGGCGTGTTCATCGTGTTGTAGGAAGTTTGCTTCGTGTCCCAGAGGCAGAAACCATCGTGGTGCTTGGTCGTGAGGCAGATGTATTTCATGCCAGCCGCCTCGGCGAGATCGAGCCACGCGTCCGGGTTGTAGTTCACCGGATTCCACTGTTTCGCGAGCTTGACGTATTCGGCGCGCGGGATGCGTGCGCGCCACTGCTCCTGCTCGTGGAATCCGTGGATGGCGTAGAGGCCCCAGTGGACGAACATTCCAAAACGTTTCTCGAACCACCAGTCGCGCCCGTCGCCAAAACGCGGCGACGGTTTCGGAATCTGCGGCAGTTTGGCGGTCTTGTCGCCCGCGGGCCCCGCAGCCGCACAACGTGAGACGCCAGGCAATGCCGACACCGCCAGCGCGCCAGTACTCGATATGAAGAACTGTCTGCGATTCATGGTCCTTCCTTCCTCAATGACACAACGAGGCAAGCGACACGCGTTCGCAAATCGCGGGACTTCTTCAACAATGGCGGAAGGCTCTTACTTCGCCTTCACATCGAAGCAGAAGATCATCTCTTGATCACGAAGGTAGAGCTTGCCGTTGGCAACGACGGGATGAGTCCAGATTCTGCCGCTCTTCTTGCGCTGCTCCGTCTGCGGTTCAAGCGTGAAGCGACCGTGTTCCTTCCAGCCTTTCGGCGACGCCTCGATCAGCACGACAGAGGCAGGCTTCTTGCCGTTGCTTTCTTCCAGACAGTACAAGAGTCCTTCCGCGCAACAACCAACAGAGCCCTTGCCGAACGCTTGCTTCTCGGCCCAAATCTGCTTGCCGGTCTTGAAATCCTGGCAAACCCAACCTTCGCTGTTGGAGTGGCCGTAAATACAATCGCCAACCAATATCACGCCGCCGTGATGGTTCTCCATGAGCGGGCTGGCGTAAACGTCGCTGACCTGGTTGCCCGCAGCAACCTTCACCAACTTGCAGCCAACCTTGTATCCGGAGGTCACATACACATAACCGTCATGGAAAACAGG
>CAZGGF010000021.1:0-13350 GCA_964524715.1 uncultured Verrucomicrobiota bacterium
CCGCACTGAACTGGTGGATGATGTCATTGACACCGTGAAGCACAATCTGATGGCGGGCGCGTTGCTGGTTATCGCCATTCTGTTCGCGTTTCTGGGCAATTTGCGCGCCGGCCTGATCGTCGCGTCAGCCATCCCGCTATCCATGCTGTTCGCCGGCGACCTGATGTTGCAGGCTGGCATCTCCGCCAGCTTGTTGAGTCTGGGTGCGGTTGACTTCGGCCTCATCGTGGATGGCTCGGTCGTGATGATCGAAAACGCCATGCGCCGGCTGGCCGAACTGCAACACAAACTCGGACGTCCGCTCACCGAAGAGGAACGGCGCGAAACCCTGATCAGCGCGCCCCTGGAGGTCGCACGGCCTGTTGCATTCGGTGTCGGCATCATCCTCATCGTCTTTCTGCCCATCCTCGCGCTTGAAGGCGTCGAAGGGAAACTCTTCAAGCCGATGGCCCTGACGATGATTTTCGCGCTGGCTGGTTCGTTGATTCTGGCGCTGACTCTGACGCCGGTTTTGGCCAGCCTGTTTTTGCCGAAGCAGGTCAAGGAAAAGGAGCCGTGGCTGGTGCGGGTGACGCATCGCCTCTATGAGCCGATGCTGGGCTTCGCGTTGCGTTTCCGCGCCATGACCCTGCTGGGCGCCGTCGCACTGCTGGCGGGCGTCACATGCCTGGCATTGCGCATGGGGGGTGAGTTCCTGCCGAAACTGGGGGAAGGAGCCATCGTCGGCACGAGCGTCCGCTTGGCGGGCGTGTCCGTCGAACAGGCGGTGGCCTACAACGATCGCATCGAAAAACTTCTGCTCGCCGAGTTTCCCAACGAGATCACCAACATCTGGACGCGCCTGGGCAGCGCCGAGATCGCCACCGACCCGATGGGCATCGAGTTGTCGGATTTCTTCCTGGCGCTCAAGCCGCGTGGCGAATGGAAGAAGGCTCATACACAGGCGGAACTGGTGGAGAAGATGCGCGAACTGTTCGCCAAATTCCCGGGCATGACGGTCGCGTTCAGCCAGCCGATCGAGATGCGTTTGAACGAACTGATCGCCGGCATACGCTCCGACATCGGCATCAAGATCTATGGCGACGATCTGGAGAAGTTGCGCGAGCTTTCCGATGAGGTGCAAAAGGTGTTGGGCGGTATCAAGGGCGTGGGCGAGGTCACCGGCGAACAACTCACCGGCCAGCTCGTCTTGCAGGTGCGCATGGACCCGAAGGCCATTGCTCGCCATGGCGTACCCACACGCAATGTGATGAACGTCGTGGAGGCCGTGGGCACCAAGAAGGTCGGTGAGATCCGCGAGGGACAGCGTCGTTTTCCGCTGGTGGTGCGGCTGCCGGATCGCCAACGCACCGACCCGGACGCCCTCGCGCAGACGCTCATCCCCACGGCAACCGGCTCCGTCCTGCCGCTCAACCAAGTGGCACAGGTGGTCGAGACGGAAGGCCCGGCGACCATCAACCGCGAATGGGGCCGGCGCCGCATCACCGTCCAGTGCAACGTCCGAGGCCGGGACGTGGGCAGCTTCGTGGCGGAGGCGCAAAAGAAGATCGCCGACCAGATCAAACTCCCCGAAGGCTACAGCATCGAATGGGGCGGACAGTTTGAAAACATGCAGCGGGCGAACGCCAAACTCACGTTTGTGGTGCCGATGGCGCTGGGACTGATCTTCGTGCTGCTCTACTTCAGCCTGAAATCGCTGCGCGACGTATTCATCGTGGCCACGGGCATTCCGTTTGGCGCGGTCGGCGGCGTGCTCGCGCTCTGGCTGCGCGACATGCCGTTCACTGTCAGCGCAGCCGTCGGCTTCATCGCGCTCAGCGGTGTCGCCATCCTCAACGGTCTCGTGCTGGTGACGTTCATCAAACAAAAGATGGATGCCGGCGTGCCGTTGGAAACCGCCGTCCGTGAAGGCTGTCTCGTCCGTCTGCGTCCCGTCCTGATGACCGCACTGGTGGCCGCGGTCGGTTTCATTCCCATGGCTGTCAACGTGGGCGTGGGCGGCGAAGTCCAGCGTCCGCTGGCCACTGTTGTCATCGGCGGTATTTTCAGCAACACTCTGCTGACGATGGTGGTGCTGCCCGTGCTCTATGTGATCGCAGGCCGGATGTGCCGGCCCCGGGCTTCAGCGCTGCCTTGACGTTGACAGCGCGGACTGTTTTATTTCCAAACCTTGTTGCGAGTAACAAGACCTGTAAGAAGAGGATTTGACCCATGCCAATCAAACCAAGCGACAACGAAGAGAAGTATTTTCGCGAGCTGGAATTGAGAGCGCGGCTGGAAAAGCTGGCCAAGGAACAGGAAAAGACTGCCGAGGCCGAGAAACGCCGGCTGAAAGAACTGCACTGGCTGCATTGCCCGAAGTGCGGTCAACGGCTCATTCAGGAACACTACGGGAAGGTGGAGGTGGACGTTTGCGCCGCGTGCAAGGGATTGTGGCTGGATGCCAACGAATTGGAGACGATCCTGGAAGGAGCCAAGAGCAGCAATCCGTTCCACTCGTTCCTCAAGATCCTGGGCCAGTGATGTGCCAGTGTCGCGGTGGCGTTGACAGTGTAACAACGGTTGTGTGATACGCACCGGCCGGAACGGCTCGACTGAACAGTTTGCCCCCGGTCACGGCCATGATAAATTCGGGTCTGCCACGGTGATAACCGAAGAACCCGTGGGGCGAGCTGACGATACAAATGGATTCGGAGAACGACATCTCCCGCCTGCCGCAGGACACCGGCGCTCCTCCGCCACCCAAGCGGCTCACGCGCCGTGACCTGATTCGTTACGGCGCTGCCGGCGTGGCGTGCGCGGCTGGTGGTTGCGCGGTGGCCGCGTATCTCATCGACGCCGTGCGCGAGTTGGCCGCCGAGGGCGTTTTCAAAGGAGACGCGCCCAATGATACAGTGTGGGAATTGTGGCACCAACGCGGCTGGACTCATGAGGGCTATTACTACCTGAAGCTCGGCCGGAACGTGCAGTGCAAGATCTGCCCGAACAACTGCCTGATGGAACCGGGCGACCGCAGCCATTGCCGCAACAAAATCAACCGCAACGGCACGCTCTATACACTGGCCTTCGCCAACCCCTGCTCTTTTCACGTGGACCCGGTCGAAAAGAAGCCGTTGTTCCATTTCTTTCCCGGCAGCCTGTCATTTTCCATCGCCACTGCCGGCTGCGTGTTTCGCTGCCTGAACTGCCAGAACTGGGAAATCTCACAGAAGAAACCGGAGGAGACGAAGGACCCGCGTGGCCCGGAACTGCGGCTGCGCCCGCCAGTCACAGGGGCGATTACCGCCTCGGACGTCGCCCGTTTGAGCGTGTTCCCGGAGGACGTTGTCGCGCTGGCCGCGTGGACGAAAAGTCTCTCCATTTCCTACACTTATTCCGAGCCGACGGCGTATTACGAATACACCTACGAGACCTGCAAGCTCGCGCGCGAACGGGGAATCAAGAACGTCCTCGTCACTTGCGGCTCGATGGAGGAACCACCCATGCGCGACCTCGGACGGTATCTCGACGCCGCGCACGTGGACCTGAAGGGCTTCAGCGAGAACATTTACCGGACCCTCAACACCGGCCGCCTTCAGCCTGTCCTCAAGACGCTCAAGACACTCAAAGACATGGGCGTCTGGTTTGAGATCATCAATCTCGTCGTCCCCACCTACACCGACAATCCAGACATGATCCGCCGCATGTGTGACTGGCTCGCCGCCAATATCGGCCCCGATCATCCCATCCATTTTTCCCGGTTCCACCCGCAGCACAAACTCCAGACACTGCCGCCCACGCCGGTGGAAATCCTCCTCCAGGCACAGTCCATCGCGCGCACAGCCGGGCTGCGCTACGCCTACATTGGCAATGTGCCCGGCCTGCCCGACGCCGAAACCACCTTCTGCCCCAACTGCAAACGCGCTGTCATCGCCCGCGACATCTACACCATCACCGGCTACCACCTTGACGCCGGCAAATGCCGCTTCTGCCAGACGAAGATTGCCGGCGTCTGGTCGTAAGGGCTCTCTGCCCTCCTACCGCGTCTTTCCCGCCGTCCAACGGATGACTTGGGCAACGAGCCGGCAGTAGTTCGGGTTCTCGTAGGCAAGATGATCGTGGCCAAGCTGGAGATAGGCGACGCGAGCCTTGCCATAGGTGTGCGTCCAGCCGACGGTGGGCGAACTCAGCGGCTCATCGGTGGTCAGCAACGGTTTGACCTCCGGGCGAATGTCGTAACCCTTGTAGGTCTCGTCGGTAATTTCGAAATCCTTCAACCCGTGCGCGATCGGATGCTTCGGGTCGACTATGTGAACGTTCATCTTCACGCCATGCTTCCACTGGCAACGCGCTTTCTCGACGCCGTTGACGATGGTGGGCTTCAGGTAATAGCGCGCACCGAACATCTTCGGGTACTCCTCCCAATCCTGATAGTTGGCGATGGCGTGATGCAGCACCACCAACCCCTTGCCACTCTTGAGCAGGGCGACAAAATCCGCCTTCGTTTCGTCGGTGATCTTCTGCCACATGTCGTAGAGCACGATGACGTCGTACGATTTTGCGACGTCGGGCCGGAATTTCGCCGCCATCGGGTCGACCGGCGGAGCGTTCTTGTCCTTGGGATTGGGATGCTCCACCGCCTCGAATGTGATCTCCGGGTTGTCCTCGAACACCTTGAAGAACTGCGGCTTCTCAAAGGCATGTCCGCCGGTCACCAGCAACACGCGGATTTTGCCCGGTGCGGCTTTTTCGTCTGCCGCAAGCTGAGGCGTCATCCACGCCGCCAACAACACCGCCATAAGAACTGGAAGCATCTTTCTCATTGTCTTGTTGTCCTTTCCGTAAAATTGCCCGAGCTCGCAGTCTCGCCGCCAGCCGATCAGCGTTTGCACACCAGGACCGGCATATTGCCCACATTGACCTTGTTGTCTGCCGGCAATGGCCGCGTCAACCCGGTTTCAAGGTCAATCACCGTCGCACCAGTGCGCTGGGCGCCAAGCGAGACCCGCACCGGGTTGCCGTCAGTCCAGAGCGCCTCCACGAACTGCGAAGGGACATCGAAGCGCAGCCAGTGAACCTGCTCGTGCATGTCCATCGTCCGCCGCATTGGATCGCCAAACGCAGTCGAGACCGCCTGAAGCGCACGAAATGCCGGCGTCGGGTCGCAATTGCCGTCCAGCAGCGCGCCTGAGTCGGCGGGAGCAGACGGCAGGATGTTGACGATCACGCCAAGTCCATAAGTTAACAGGAACAACTGCGCCACCTGCGCAGCCGTGGAGGGAGGATTGGAGATATCGAACCAGAATACCATTCTCGGATGCTGCACACGCAGCTGTTCGATTTGCCGCGCCAGTTCACGGCCCGTTTTGCCCCGGCCGTCAAGAGCCACCGACACCCAGATCGCGCCAGCCGCCACGGCGTCAGCCATTTTGTCCGGCGTCACGGGTCCAAACATAAGCTGGGTTTCTTTCGCACCGCCATGCAGGGCCGCGCGGAAAATCTCCATGTTCGGCGCTTCCACCAATGCCGCCAGCCGGCCAACCGTGCGCAAGGCGTCGTTCACGATGCGTGGTTCCGGCGGCAGACTCATCACCGGCCGATGGCCAAGCCTCCGGGATGCCGCCAGCGCACGCATATAATCCTCCGTGTTAATCGCTCCGATAATGCGCACGTAGCGCACGCCGAGGTCAGCCGCCTCCAGCAGCAGGCTGTCGAGCCGCGTTGGCGCAATATCCCCGGCACACGATGAGGCATGAACTGCCATGGCGCGGAGTTGTTGCTCACCATCGAACACATCAAATTCCATCAGTTGGAAAGAGTACTTCACCGGATTGCCATTGTTTCCCGGCAGCCGCGATGCAACGACGGCTATCGCCAGCGCCTTTCGCTGCTCGAAGTTCACTGTGACCTGCGCATTCGCAGCCGGCCGGAACGCGGAGAACTGTTTCAACGTTGTCCACGTCTTGCCGTCTTCCGTCGCCTGCACGACAAAGTCGGTCGGGAAATTCAACGCCGCGCCGGCACTATCGAAGCGCGGCCACAACACAACACGGTCCATCGCAACCGGATCGGCGAACGTCAACCGGATCCATTCCTGGCCATCGGGCCTGTCGGCGTGAGCGCTGCTCCAACCGCTGCGTTCCACCTCCGCGGCAAGTTGCGGGCCACTCCGGCGATTGCCATCCATCACCAGTTCCGGCGCCCAACGCGGCACAACGGCGCGGGGCGCCGCCAGCATTGTCGCGAGGTGGCACCGCGCGTTTTCCGCCGACTGCCGCGCCACCAGCCGGCTCGTGCCAGCGGGTTGCTCTGCGGCGCGCGGCCGGAAGCGGTTTACGATGATATCGTCTTCGTACACACGCACGAGCAACCAGCCGAGTTTGGACGGTTCGGTGTGAAGCGACTTGAGGCCCGGGTAAAAACCATAGGAACATGCGAATGAGGTGGACGGAGCCGTCAGCAGCAACGCCTCGCCCCATGTGTTTACGATCGGTTGATGCGCGTGGCCGGTGAATACCGCGCGCACCTTGTATTGGCGAATCATGTCCAGCAATTGCTCGCGCGCCGGCTCGTCAATGAGATGATAGTTGCCCGGCCCCGGATCGTCCTGCCGGCACCAGAACAACGGCATGTGGAAACCGAGGATGATTTTCGAACCCTTGGCGGCATCGAGGTCGCTGCGAAGCCGGTCCCACTGTGCACGCTCGGCAGGCGAACCGGTGTTGAATAGCAGGCAATTCAACAGGATCACACGGCAACCGGCACGGTCGATGGTATGGTAGTCATTCTTGAACTGCTGCCGGAAGAGATCGAACCATTCCTGCCGGACCCGGTTGGCCGCTGCCGCCCGCGATGTCAATGACGCCTTGTTGCCCACGTCATGGTTGCCCGGCACGGCAAAAACCGGCGCAGGCGCTGCGGCGAGACGCTCGCGCGCCAGTTTCACGGCGGCAGGCCATTGCGGCTCGGTCGGAAAGTGGTTGATGATGTCACCCAGGTGGATGATGAAATCCACCCCAGCCGCCTGCACTTCCGCCAGCGTCTGTGTCGCCAGTTTCGTGTAAACGTGCTCACCCTGACCGTCAGCCGGCAATCCAAAGTGGGTGTCGGAAACGACAGCGAATGTTGCCAGTGGCGGGCGCACAAAAGTCATGTCCAGCGCACGCTGGACGGGCGTGGCAGTTTCCGCAGCACGACCGACCCACGGCAGGCCGGCCAACGACGCTGCAACGACGGAACTGCGTTGGACAAATTCGCGGCGTGAGATGGAAGTGTTCATAGCTAGAATAACGTGGACATCGAATCAGCTTTCACTAGATTGCATCTCAGATTTCGCCAGCCATGCCAAACAAATTCCTGAGCCATGACCAGCAGCGAGCGCCCAAAGTGGAACAGCTTTTCACACAGCTGGCGCCGCGCTATGACCTGGCAAACGACCTGCAGAGTTTCGGCCTGCACCGCCTTTGGAAACAGCGCGTCGTCCGGCTGGCGTTGGACGCCGGGCCGGCGAACGCCTCTGTGCTGGACCTCTGCTGCGGCACCGGCGACATGACATTCGAGGCGCGGCGGCAGGGTGCGGCACTGGCTGTGGGTGTGGATTTTGCGCAAGCCATGCTGGACGTCGCGCAGCAACGGCGTAACGCGACAGGCGTGGAAGCGGTTTTTGTGCGCGGCGATGCGTTGCGGCTGCCGTTTGCGGATGGCCGGTTCGACGCCGTCACCATCGGCTATGGCCTGCGGAACGTCGCCGATATCGAGCAATGCCTGCGCGAGATGCTCCGCGTGCTCCGGCCTGGCGGACGGCTTGTGATCCTTGATTTCGGCAAGCCTGCCAACCGGCTCGTGCGCGCGCTCTACGCCGGCTATCTGCGCGTGGCATTGCCGTTGATGGGCTGGCTCTTCCACCGCGATCCGCAAACCTATCTCTACATCATCGAATCGTTGCGGACATTCCCTGCGCAGCGCGGCATTGAGGCCATGATGCGCCGCGCCGGCATGACCCATGTGCGCGTGTTCGAGCCGCTGCTGGGAACGATGGGGATCAACTATGGCGAACGAGCCTGACAACACGGCGCCGACACCCCCGTCTGTGGCATCTGGCCCGGCGGATCCAAACGTCCCCGAAAGCGCCGGCGTTTCGACTGCCAAACGCTACGAGCGGCTCAAGCTATGGCTGCACCTTGGCGAGCTTGCTTTCGTCGTCGCCGCACTCGCCGTGTTCTACTTCACCGGCGGCTCGCGCATGCTGGCGGCATCCGCCCGGCAGCTCGGCCACAACGAGTGGGGTACGGTGGCGGTTTACGTCGCCGCCCTGTTGATGGGCGGCTCGCTGCTGACCCTTCCGTGGAGTTACTGCGGCGGCTTCCGGCTGGAGCACCGTTTCAACCTCTCCAACCAGACGCTGGCCGGCTGGATTTGGGATGAGATCAAGGGCTTTGCGCTCATGCTCATCTTCATGAGCATCATCGCCGAGGCCGTCTATGCGCTGCTGCGTGCGACAGGAACGTGGTGGTGGGCTTGGGCCGCGGCGTTCATGACCGCATTCTCGTTGTTGCTGAACTTCATTCTGCCCGTGGTCATTGTTCCGATCTTCTACAAACTGACGAAACTGGAAGATGAATCGCTGGCAGCGAAGCTGACGGCAATGGCCGGGCAGGTTGGCGCGCGGGTCGTGGGTGTGTTTCGTATTGCGCTCGGCGAGAAGACGAAGAAGGCCAATGCCGCCTTTGCCGGGTTTGGCCGGACGCGGCGGATTATCCTCGGCGACACGTTGTTGGCGAACTTCTCCGCGCCCGAGATCGAAATGGTACTGGCTCACGAACTGGCGCATTTCCACTTCCACGACATCTGGAAGAACATGGTGATCGGCTCGGCATTGACCGCGGGCGGGTTGTGGGCCAGCGATCTCTGGCTGCGAGCGGTGGCAGGTGGCGATCTGGCCAATGTCGAACACATGCCGTTGCTGGCGCTGGGGATGATGGTGTTTGGGCTGGTCACGTCACCCCTGACGCACGCGTGGTCGCGCCGCGCCGAGTACCGGGCGGACCGATTTGCGCTGGAGATGACGCGCGACGCGGCGGTGTTCGAGTCGGCCATGCGCAAGCTGGCCGGCCAGAATCTGGCCGACATGGAGCCGCACCCATGGGTGGAATTCCTGTTCCACGACCACCCGGCGCTCTCGAAGCGGATTGCAAAGGCCAGCGAGTGGCGGCAAGCTGTTGGGAAATGAAGAAGCCGGAAGTCAGAGTTCAGAGAACAGAGATCAGAACGGGTGCACATCGGCATTCCTTCTTCTGCCTCCTGCCCTTGGCCGTTTGTCTTTTGCTTTGCGCTCTCGTCCTCGGCTGCGGAAAGACCGCGCCCACACACAAATCAAACCTGCCGGCGGACCTTGCCAACCGGTTCGACGCCGCGCGTGCGTGGCGCGATATGGAGCGCGTGGTTGGTTTTGGCGCGCGGCCATCGGGGTCGGACGCACTCGCCCATACCAAGGCATACATTTTGGAGCAGATCCGCAACACATCGTTGCAGGCGGAGGAACAGGTGTTTACCACCAACACGCCGCGCGGACCGATCACGTTCAAGAACATCATCGCCCGCACGCGGCCGAACTGCCCTCCGCGATTCATCATCGGTGGCCATTACGACACAAAGTGGCTGCCGCGGATGAAGTTCGTCGGTGCAAACGATGGCGGCTCCAGCACGGCGGTGTTGCTGGAAATCGCGCGCGTGCTCGCCGGCCAACCGGTGGACGCATGGATCGTCTGGTTCGACGGCGAAGAAGCGGTGCAGGATTACAGCGACAAGGATGGGCTCTATGGCAGCGTGCACATGACAAGGACGCTCAACGCGCAGAACAAACTCCGGGAAATCCAGGCGGTGATCGTGCTGGACATGGTCGGCGACAAACAACTGCAACTCACGATCCCCGACCCCATGCGGCCCCAGAAAAGCATTCCCAACAGATGGAGCGCGCCGCTGGTGCAACATGTATTCGCCGCCGCGGCTTCTCTCGGCCTGCGCGACTACGTCAAATTGCTCAATCATCCGATGGTGGACGATCACGCGCCGTTCGACTGGAACCGTGTGCCCGCGATCGACCTGATTGATTTCGACTATGGCAATATCCCGCGCGACAACAATTACTGGCACACCAACCGCGACACACTCGACAAATGCGCGCCAGAGAGTCTGCGCATCTCCGGCCAGATTGCGTTGGAGCTGCTGCGAAGGCTGGAATTCTACAAATGGCCGCCCAAGTAAAACGTTGTCCCATGGCCAGTGCGCCGCGACGTCCCTGATGCAGACTTTTTCTTCCATCCTATGAACACACACCGACACACTTCACGACGCCAGTTTTTGAAGACCTCGGGCGGCGCTCTCGTGGGAGGAGTGCTCGCGGTCCCGGATATGTTTGGCGCTGCAGCCGAGCCGCCAACTGGCGCAGGCAACGCCACTGCTTCTGGACGGTTGAAACACGATACGGTCCACGCTTCGACTGTGGAAAAAAACCGCGCCTTCGTCGCTGAAGCGCCGCGGCGCACACGCGTGGCCGCAGACGTGGACGTGCTGGTGATTGGAGGCGGACCCGCCGGCGTTGCAGCGGCGCTGGCGGCGGCCCAACAGGGGGCGCGCGTGTTGATCATCGAGCGCCACGGCATGCTCGGCGGCGTGTGGACGGCGGGGTTGCTGAATCCGCTGTTCGATCATGTGCGGAAAGGGTTCATTGTTGCGGAACTGGTCCGCCGTTTGCAGGCAGCCAACGCATGGGTGCCATGGACGATGAGCCATTGTTTCGACATCGAGGTGATGAAGCTCACCCTGGAAGCCTGGTGCGACGAGCGGAAAGTGGACTACTGGTATCATTGCGTTTGCGTCGGCGCGATTGTCGAGGACGGTGTGGTGCGCGGGGCCATCGTGGAGGGCAAGTCGGGGCGCGAGGCCGTGCTGGCGCGAGTATGCGTGGACGCATCGGGTGACGGCGACCTCGCAGCATACGCGGGCGCGGGCTATGAATTCGGGCGCACCGTGGACGGACTCGCGCAGCCCATGACGATGATGTTTGAAATCGAAGGATTGCCGCCGGGCTACCAGCAACGAACCTCACAGTCGCTGTACGACGCCATGCAGGAGGCCATCCGCCAGCACAACCTGCCGTATCAACTTCCCATCGAGCGGGTTAACTATGCGCCATGGATCATCAACCTGCCGCGGCCGGGTGCGGCTGTCGTGCAACACACGCACATCTACCGCAAGAGCGCGCTCAACACGCGGCAGCTCTCGCGAGCAACGGCCGACGCGCGGCGGCTGGCGCGCGAAGCCGTGGAAATCCTGCGCGGCATCCCCGGTCTGGAGAACGTGCGTCTCATCCAAACAGCACCCGCCCTCGGTATTCGCGAAGCGCGCCGGGTGCGTGGCGACCATGTGTTGACGCTCGAAGACCTTCAGGCAGGCCGGCGTTTCCTCGACGCGGTGACATTCGGCGCGTTCGGTGTGGATATCCATGAGCCAGCGCCGGGCGCGGGCGTGCCGAGCGGCCATCACGCGCGGATGAAACCGTATGAGATTCCATATCGTTGCCTGCTGCCGGCCGGATTGGAGGGATTGTTGACGGCCGGCCGGTGCATTTCAGGCACACACGAGGCGCACGCGTCGTATCGAGTGACAGGCACATGCATGGGCATGGGACAAGGCGCGGGCGTCGCAGCCGCGTGGGCGGCAGCGGAGAACACCCCACCCCGCCGGCTGGACGGCGCCCAACTGCGAAAGCGGCTGGAAGACTTGAAATGCGGTTTCCTTGCCTGACCCGAAACAGCCCGGGCAGGTATTGAAAACAACAGACACATTGTGATAGCAAGGAAGGCATGAGCGCGAAAGATACGAGCCATCGGAACATCGGCGGTACGTCAGCGGGCACCAGACTGGTCGTGAAGGTGCGCTGGCTAAAACCTTATGAGGGCGCGCAGAACCACATCTGCATCGGCGAGGTGCTGGCAGAGACCCCGCAATGCCTGAAAGTGCTCGGCAGGACGTATCACTTTCGCCGACCGCAGGGCAACATCCGCGCCGTGCAGACTTCCGCGATCAAGGTGCGCTGGATTCCGTGGAATCGCATCGAGATGGTGACGGAACTGCACCCCGACACCGACTGGCGCAATCTCCAGCTCAAGGTGGACGACAACAACCGCGTCAGTGTGACCGGCTCTGTGGCCCACGGCGAACTGGTGGCGGACTGACATCGAATCTGCAAGATCCGCCGCCCGGAGAATTCCGGGGGAGTTACACCCGTCGGCGGCGCAACGTCAGCACGGTCGCCGTCCAGAGCACTCCGAAAGCAACGACGCCAAGACCCGCCTTGATCGGCCAGCCGATGGCACGCGTGTTCAGCGCGTGGAACTGGATGGTCATCGGCCTGCCGAGGTCGGTTTGCAGCACCTGTGTAAACACATGCTTCACGCCATGCGTCGGCAGGTTCACACGCAGTGGCAGCACCCGCGCCACAGCCAGCTCCTGCGCCTGTTGAAGTTTGTCGTATTGCTTCGCCGCCGCGTCAGCATCCGTGCGTGCCGGTTGCTGGGAAACCGCCTCACCTTTCCCAGACTCGCTGCCGTATTGCAGCATGTTGCCACTGGCGCCGCTTTGGCTGACTGTCAGCCCGTTATAAGCAATATTCTCGCCACCGATCTTGCGCACTTGTTGCTCAACGTCTTTGAACTCGACGGCGTTCTGCTGGAACATCGTGCCCTGGCCGCCGCTGGCGCGGGCGCGATTATAGGCATCCACGGCAACTTTGGCTTTGCCTTGGGAGAGGTTGCTGCGGGCGCTGTTCAGGAATGACGATACCTCGGCCTGCTGCGTCTGCATCTGTTCGTTCTCAGCGCGCTGATATTCACTGAGGCTGAAGATCTGCACGAGTGGCGCATCGACTTCCTCGTGTTTCATCGAGCCCTTGAAGCCGCTGTAGCTATAGTCGGTCGGCAAGTACAGCGACCACCGCGCGTTCTTCAGTGGCACGTCCACCGCGGGTGAGACCAGTCCAAACCAGCCGCGCGTGGCAGGGAATTTTTCCGGGCTGACGTAGGTCAACTCCACTCTCACCGTCTCACGGTCGCCGCTGGCGCGCTCCAACGGCAACTGCAACATGCCTTCACGATCGCTCTTGCCGGGCCGCACCGCCTGCCCGGCGACGAATGCCGACCAGACGCGCGCGCCCGGCGGCAGCGTCACCCGCAGGAATTGCCGGCCATTGTTGCGCACCTCCAGCCACATCGTCGTCATCGTCTGGCCATCCTCGGCCACCTCGGTCACGAGCCGTGCGCTGTCCACGAGTGCCTGGAGCACCTCGGCTTCTGCAAACCGTTTTGCCGCCAG
>CAZGGF010000022.1:0-3195 GCA_964524715.1 uncultured Verrucomicrobiota bacterium
CAGTCACGCATGGCCAACGGTGCAACACGCCTTCAGCCGCACACGCTGCTCATGGGCCAAGCCGCGGGCGCCATCGCCGCGCTCGCCTTGCAACGCAACATCCGTCCGCGCGACCTCGATCCCGTACTCGTGCAACTCGCATTGCTCGACGCCGGTGACACCCTCTTCCTCACGCCGATTGCCGACGTTCGCCGCAACAGTCCCAATTGGAAACCCGTGCAACTCGTGCTCACTCACGGCTTGATGACGGACGAGAAAGGGAAGTTCAACCCGCGCGGCAAGCTCACCGAGACCGATCTTGCAGCGATCATCGCCAAACTCTTTCCCAAGGCGTCTGTGCCGCCCGCGGCAAACACTGGACAGGTCACGGGTACGCGGCTCCTGCAAACACTCAATGACGCCATCGCTACATTGGGCCGGCCGTTCGAGTTGAAGGTGACGCTCAAGGACCCGGCGCAGCCCATCACGCGCGCCGAGGCGGCGCAAATCCTGGCGAAACTGCTGGAGCAACGCGCCGCCGCCCCCTGCCCTGCCAAGCGCGCTGCGCTTCCGCCAGTGGAGCGGTTCAACTATGTCCTGGGCACGCAGACATTCAGTCCATCCTACCAGTTCACCGGCAAGACACGGCTGGTGGAAACCGCCGAGGCCATCCGCGAGATGGGAGCCACAGTCATCAAGTTCGAACTGGCGCGCCGCTACGCCTCGCCCAAGGGAAACGTGCCCGCGGCCGACCCATCCATCCAGTCGCTTGCGGATCTGGCGCAGCGAGAGCCGTCACATCGCCATGTGCTCGACATGCCATTTGCCTATTACGTGTTGTGGGCTCACACGTTCAACAGCGGCGAGAGCAAGTGGCGCCGGGGATTTTCAAAGGAAGACGCGGCCAGGGAATATCGCGAAATCTATGATCTCAGCGCACACTTACTGAAGACCTACAGCGACACCGGCAAAACCTTTTTACTCGGCCATTGGGAAGGCGACGGTTGGCTGCGCGGCACCGTGAAGAAGGACAACGACGCGAAGGTAACGCCCGAAGCAGCGCAAGGAATGGCGGACTGGCTCAACGCCCGTCAACGTGCCGTGGACGATGCCAAGCGGGACACACCGCACCGCGACGTACAGGTGTGGCACTACACCGAGGTCAACCACGTGAAACTGGCAATGGACGAAGACCGCCCCGCACTGGTGAACCGTGTGCTGCCGCTGGTGCCGGTGGATTTCGTCTCCTACTCCAGCTACGACACCGCCAAGGACCCCGCGTTGCTGAAGCGCGCGCTCGACTTCATCGAATCCAAACTCAAGCCCAAGCCCGGAATCGCCGGCAAACGCATCTTCATCGGTGAATACGGTTTCCCTGCCGTCCACCATTCGCCGCAAGAGCAGGACCGCCTTGCGCGCGCCGTGATGCGCGCCGGCATCGAATGGGGGTGCCCTTTCGTCCTCTACTGGGAGCTTTACAACAACGAGGTCGGACCCGACGGCAAGCAACGCGGTTTCTGGCTCATTGACGACCAGGGCGTGAAACAACCCGTGTATGAGACACACCGCCGCTTCCTCGATTGGGCGCGCACGTTCGTCGTCGAGAAGAAATCACACACTGGGAAAGCTCCGAACGAGGTCGAGTTCCGCAAAGCCGCCATGCGGGCTCTCGACACGTAACATTTCCCCTCGCATCGACCGCTGCATGCCGCAGCTAGCACACGGTCGCCAAATAGAAACTCACTGCACGCCGGCCTTGTTCATGGCCTTGAGAGCACGCATCTGTTGAACGCGAAATTCCCGGCGGTCCGGGTTGTTATCATTCTTCATGTGCTCTCTCAAGTGGTCGATGGTTGCCTGAACGCCGCCGTGCCGTTCCGCATACGCCTGCATGTCCATCGCGCGGCCGTTGGGAAACACCACATGCCAGCGACCATTGGCGTCGCTCATCGCAGTAACTTTATCCGGTGGGTTTGGCCAGCCTCCCTGTGGGCTGTTTGAACTCGGCTGTTGCGTCGCGACCACGGGCCGTGGCGCTGCGGCCATGACATTCGCCACGCGAAGAGTCACAATGTCCTTGCCGTCGGTCATGGTCACATTGCGCTGGCTGTAGTTGACCTCCAGCACCATGATACCGCTGGTCAAGGAATCTCCTTCCCTCACAAACCGCGCCATCACACCGGGCCGTTCGATGCTGGCCTGCGCATGGCCTCCCTGGCGCATGATGCCAGTGACGCGCAGGTCGACAGCCCATGGTGGCACCTCTTTATGGTTCTTCGCGTCCTGCGCCCAAAGCGCCGGCACGACCACGCACAGCAGCAACATCAGTCTATTCAAGCTCTCGTTTCCTTTGGTTTGGCAGCGCGTCCTGCCCTAAACCTGCACATAAGCAGGCCTGCGTTTCATAGTTTTCCTATCAAACGCAGTTCAAGCACATAAGTTGCTATCTATCTTGTCGCCGACACAGGGTCAAGCGTCTGGATGGCGCAAAGACAACGAGCCCGGCCTACCGTTTTGTCTCCGGCAGAAACCACCCTGCCGCGGTGGCACTGACGTAAGGTGGAATCCCTTCCATCTTCAGGTCCCAGTCCATCGAGGCCAATACCGCCGCACTCCACACGGCACCGTCTTTGCCGGGAGGCACTTCAATGTCGAGCGTACGCTGCGCGTCCGGCGTGGACGCCGCGCTGCGAAGACCGCGAGCAAAACCGCGCGCCACGCCGTCGGCGTCGGACACGCTCATGCCAAACTCTCCCTTGTGCCCGCCGACAATGGTGAGTTTGAACCGCCGCACGCCTTCGGGCACGCGGAAGAACAGCCGATTAGGCCGGTAGTTCGCCAGCGTCGGCGCGCGCGAGCAATCGAGCACCACGCGGCCGGTCGTGCTGCCCACGTGCCAGATGCCGCGCATGTCGTCCATGATGCGCACCGCATACGTGCCGCGCGGCGCGTCAGCGGCTACCGGCACGCTCAACTCGCACCCCTTGTCGGTGTCGAATGTCTCGTGCCGGATTTCGCGTCCGTCCGGGCCGGCGACCGTGACGGTGCCGGTCGGCGCGCCTTTGAGCATCGAGCCGTGCGGCTTGCGCGTGATAACGATCGTTTCAGCGCCGCCGGAGATCTGAACGAAGAACCGCTTCTCCTTCGGCGCGCGGATGCCAAGGAACGTCGTCGGCGCTGCCTTCGAGAATTCGCGCTGAAACAGGTCGTCAGCGT
>CAZGGF010000023.1:0-3952 GCA_964524715.1 uncultured Verrucomicrobiota bacterium
GTTCCGCTCAATCTCCATGTAGAACGCCGCCTCCGTCTGAAACCGGTCCTTCGCAGCCTTGGCGAAATCTTCCTTGCGCAACCGCGGCAACGGCGCGCCGGGCGCAACACCGGCTTCCTGCCGCCAGCGCCCGAGCGTGTCCGCCGAAACGCGACTGGCCAGCCACGTGTTGAACTTCTTCGTCAGCGCCTCGGCGTAACTGGGCGGAATATCGTGCCAGGTCCCGGCAGCCTTGGTGGTTTGTTTGCCAACCAGCCGGTTCTGCACCCAGGACTCCACCAGCGAGTTCTCATTTACAAACTCGACCACCGCCACCGCCGGTTCGTCGCGATAGGCAAGACCTGTGCAGGCATTCGTATGCGTGAGCAACTGTCGCGCGTATTCACGCTGGAGTTCAATGAGCCGTTCGTCGAAGTAGGTCGCGCCCTTGCCAATGCCGAGCTGTTCGTGCTCACGCACGCCGTCGCCGGGCTTGTAGGTGCGATACACGTTCAGGTTCAGGTCGCTGTAGATGCCGCGTTTCTTCAACTCGGCAATGAAGAAATCCAGCCGTTCCAGGGCCTGTGGGTCCAGCGCCCGCGTATCGTCGCGGTTTGTCGCGATCAACGTGCCGACCTTGTCAAGGAAATGGAAACGGATGCAGTTGATGCCACGGCCCGCCAACTGCGCGGCAATCAGCGGCGCGGCGGACTGCGCCGGCAGCGCGGCCTTGCCCGTGACATTGATGCCCCAGATGCGGAACCTCTGCCCGTCCGGTCGAACGAAGTGTCCGTCTTGGACGCGGATGAAACCACCCTTCCCCGCCGGCGCCTGGAGCAGGAACGAAACGTCCGCGAGCGACGGCGCTGCGCTACGCCATTCGACCGGAAATGCCGGCCATGCGTCGGACGATTCAGCGGCAACAATGGCGGCAGTTGAAGAGAACAGGAGCGCGAGAATTGCCAGTAACAAGGCTCGAAGAGTTTTCATGACACGCGAGTGTGGTGGTTGCGTCACGACGTTTCAACACAACATTCCGCAACGTCTGACAACCTCCGGCTGAAAGATACCGCCTCAGCGCGTCTTTGATGGGGCCGGTGTCCCTGTGCTGTTGGGTTGTGCCGACACACGCAGATACCGGGCGCGGGGAAACATCCAACCTTTCGGCACGTCGTGGTAACCGACCCAGAGATCACCCGGCTCAATCTCGATGACGAACGGGTAGCTCACCTGTCTGCCCCGGGCCAGCACAAGCGACGGCGTCCATGCGCGGCCTTCGTCGCTGGAAAACGCGAGATGCAATTCGCCCCGGCCTTTCTTGCGTTGATTCCACACCAGCGCAATACGGCCGTCGGCCAGCCGTGCGAGATGGCCGGGCGCGTGAGTGGACTCGATGGCGGTTGGTTTTGCCTCGGACCACGTCCGACCGCCATCGGTTGAAAACGATTCCCAGAATTGGCCACGGCTCGTGCGGATGAGCATCCACACGCGGCCATCCTTCAGTTCCAGCAACGCCGGCTCCAACGCGCCTTCGTGGTCACCCGCGCCGCCGATGTCGATCGCAGCGCCGAGCGTCCATGACTTGCCGCCGTCGGTGGAAATCGACACGCGGCTCACAAGCCGGCCGGGATTGGAAACGTAATGCGAATACGGCACGAGAATGTGGCCGTCCCGCGTTTCAATGGCGCCATTGGTCGCGCCGCTGTAGCCGCGAAAGATTGCCTGGCGATTCGTCCACGTCTTGCCGCCATCGCCGCTCTGGATGGCCCACACGTCGCTCTGTTCTTCAGGTGTCGGGTTGCCGTCCTTCCAGCTATGTTTTTTGAAACCGAGGTAGAAGGCGTGAATCGTACCGTCGCGCGTGCGCAACACCGACGCGTGCGACGCCTGGCAGTCGGGATGCCGTGTGACCTCGCGCTCCGGCGACCACGTCTTGCCGCCATCGCGTGTGAAGCGGCAGGCGATATAGGTTGATCCGGGCGGGCTGTAGTAGCTTGACGGCGTCGAATACACCGTCATCACCGCGCCGTCTGCGAGCTTCGCCAGGCCGCACCCCAACACCACGGGATTCGGCGAGTCATGGGTGATGTCAGTGCAGAGCGGGTTGAGCAAGACGGTCGTGCCGCTCGGCTTCCATCGCGCGCCTTCGCGGATAGGCAGCCCCTCCTTCTTCGCCATCGCGAGCAGGTGGTCCATCAGCAACTCCGCCACGAGCCGTTGGCCGCGGTCGTTCGGATGCATGCCGTCTGACAGCAACGTGTCCACCGTCTCGTTCGTTTTACGGCCCTGCGCCACAAACGCTTCGCGCGCGTCCACCAGCGCCGCGCCGGTTTCGCGAGCGACCTTGCGGACGATGTCGGCGTAATTGTTGAGCTAGATGTTGAAGCCATCGGGGTCATCCGGCTTGTAGGGTGGCTTGCCATACATCTGCTTCAGCTTCGGCGTCCAGCGCAGTGGGTTCGGCGTCATCAAGATCACCCGCGCATCGCGCGACTTCAACGTTTCGACGAAGTGACGCAAATTGGCCTCGTAACGCTCCGGCGCCACTCGCGGCTGGGTGGCGGGCGGTTTCTTCCACACGTCCACCGCCGAATCGTTGATGCCAAATTGAATGATCGCGATGGCCGGCTTGTGCGCCAGCACGTCCTTGTCGAAACGCGCCCGCGCCATCTCGGTGGTGTTGCCACTGATGCCCGCATTGATGACGCGCACGCCGCGGAGTTCCTCCTGAAGAATCGTCGCGTAAACAGTGAGCGACCCGCGCAACGCCGTCGTCGAGTCGCCAAAGGCCACGAGGGTCACCGGCTCGGCGGCATTCGCGGCAACACAGACCACAAACACAAGAGACAACACCGTTTTCATTTCTTCCCCACTCCCACAGGTTTCGCTTTGCCGAGTTTGGCGCGAATCAACGGAGCAAGGAACTTCGCCGTCTCATCGCCGATGACGTGGTAACCGGCGAGGTTCGGGTGCCGGTCGCCATACCAGTTGGGCAGGTTGCCAAAATGCGCGTCGAGGCGGTTATCCATCACCTCCACCATCGGCTCCTTGCTGCCTTTTGCCGCGACAAACGGCTTCACAAACTCGCGATATTTTTCGGGAATCTTCGAGAGCGGGAACCGGCGATAATTGAGCATGTTCGGCCCCTTCTTCAATTCCTCGTAGTAACGCGGGTAGATATCAAAGAGCGGCAGCTTCTCCTCGCCGGCCACGCGGCGCACCAAGTCGTTGATCCGCTTGGCGCTGGGGTTGTCGTCCTCGCTCTTGCACGCCATTGCGATGACCGTCATCGGGATGATCGTTGCCGCCGGATGGTCCTTGCGCAGCCGCGCAATCAGCTCATGGAAATCCTTTGGGAAGTTGACGTCAAAGTTCTCGCGTCTGGCAACGTCGTTCAGGCCGTAACGGATGAAGATGTAATCGAGACCGGGTAGCTTCGACGCCACCTTGTCATAGCGGCCTGTGTTGAGCAGACGCTGGATGAACTCGCCGCTGAGGGCAACGTTGATGACGTTACACGGCGGCAAATCACCTTCCGCCGCCAGCAGTTGGCGAATCACGTCCTCCAGATGAGGTCCCTCTGGCACATGCTTGCGCGGAACGCTGCCCTCCGCGGTGCTGTCGCCGAGAATCAGGATTTGTATTTTACCTTCGTGCTCGCCACGGCTTGTGACAGGGGTTGCCACGAGTGCCACGACTCCTAGCAGGAATGCGGTTGTCCGAATCAGTCTTTTATTCATGATGACTCCAACCTCCAAGTGTGGAGACTTGATACCAGAAAACAGTCACATGGGAACAGGCGAAAAACGTTGCGGACTTCAACAACATCCTCCATGCGTGTTCGTCCCGCTTCAGGCCAGTGAGAAACACTGTACAAGGCGAGACGGATCACCACGCGAAGCCGGGCCGCAAGATCTTCAACCAGCGAGTCGGCGGAAAACGCAAATCCCTTTGAACGGCTCGGAGGGAATTT
>CAZGGF010000024.1:0-29286 GCA_964524715.1 uncultured Verrucomicrobiota bacterium
GTCGCCGAAGACTGTGGCGAGGACGACCTTGCCTTTCGTCGAGCCTTCCTGTCTTTCGAGGAATTGCTCCAGGTGCGCCACGCAACGCTTCATGGCCTCGGCGGATTGGAGCACAAATGGCAGAATCAACTCGCCCGCGCCGAACTTGTCGCCGACCTCTTTCATCGCGGGCAGCAGGACGTTGTTGAGGACGTCCACCGGCTGGCGGACAAGGCGCGGCTTCAATGCTGCGAACGCCGCCTGTGCGTCAGTTTGCTTTTGCGCGAGGAAATCCGCGGCGATCTGCTGGGCGTCCGCTTGGCCGAAAAGCACCTCGTTAATCAAGGCTTCGACACCGTCGGGTTTGCGATGGACAATCCTCCAGTGAATCTTGCCGGCGGCGTCCAGCGCGGCCAGCATCTCGTCCTCCTTCGAGGGGCCGGCAGTGACGACGGTCTTCTGCTGTTCGAAGTAGGCGATAAACCGTGGCAGTGAGTCGCCGCGCCGGTTGAAGACGAGATCGTCGGCGAGTGAACGTTCCTCGCTGGAGATCTCGGCGTAAGGTTTGATCTCAGCAGGGTTGACAATGGCGGTGTCGAGCCCGGCCTGGACGCAGTGATGGAGGAAGACGGAGTTGAGAACGGCTCGCGCGGGCTTGCCGAGACCAAAGCTGACGTTGGAAACGCCAAGGCAGGTCAGCGCGCCGGGAATGCCGGCTTTGATGCGGCGAATGCCCTCAATAGTCTCGGCGGCGGAGTTCCTGAACTCGGCGTCGCCGGTGGCCAGTGTGAACGTGAGCGCGTCGAAGATCAGGTCGTGCGGTTCGATGCGCCAGCGTTGGGTGACGATGGCGGCCATTTTCTCCGCGATGCGGAACTTCAGGTCGGCGGTCTTGGCCATGCCACCGTCTTCCTTCGAGATCGTGAGCGCGATGATCGCCGTGCCGTGTTCCTCGGCGATGGGGCAGACGGTCTCGATGCGATCGAGACCATTTTCCATGTTGATGGAGTTGAGCACGGCGCGGCCGGGATACACCTTCAGCGCCGCTTCGAACACCTTCGGGTCGGTGGTGTCAATCACCAGCGGGGCCTCGATGCTCTGGGCGAGTTTCTTGACGAGGATGCGCATCTGGTCGGCCTCGTCGCTACGTTCAGTAACCGCAACGCATACGTCCAGCAGGTGCGCGCCGCTTTCGACCTGCTGGCGGGCGACCTGGACGATGCCAGCGTAGTCATCGGCCAGAAGGAGCTGTTTGATCTTCCGCGAGCCTTGCGCGTTGACGCGTTCGCCAATGATTGTTGGCGCCGGGTTTTGCAGGAGCGCCACGCGCTTCATTGCGCTGGAGACATATGGAATGAAAGAAGACATTGGAAAACGGTAATCGGTGGTCAGTTGAGGTTGCGTTTGCGCGGGGTGGCGCCCTGGAGCGCTTCGATGACGGTCTTCAGGTGTTCGGGCGTGGTGCCGCAACAGCCGCCGACGATGTTCACGCCGAATTCGACGACAAACTCGCGCAAATGACGGGCGAGATCGGCGGGCGTCTCCGGGTAGACGGCGTGGCCGTCGCGGTTCTCCGGCAGGCCGGCGTTTGGAATGACACTGATGGGCAGCCGCGAATTCTCGCAAAGAAAACGGACGGAGTCGCGCATCTCTTTGGGGCCGGTGGAGCAGTTCAAACCGATGGCATCCACCCGGAGCGCCTCCAGCGTCGTCATGGCCGCACCGATGTCAGTGCCGAGCAACATCCGCTGGGTGACGTCGAGAGTCACCTGCGCCTGAATCGGCAGGCTGCGGCCAAGGTCGCGGAAGCATTTTCGGAAGCCGGCGATGGCGGCTTTCACTTCGAGCATGTCTTGTGACGTCTCGATCAGCAACAGGTCACAGCCGCCTTCGATGAGCGGTTTTGCCTGCTCAGTGTAGATGGCGGCCAGTTCGTCAAACGTGATCTTGCCCAACTCCGGGTCATCGGTGCTCGGCAACATGCCGGACGGGCCGACCGAGCCGGCGACAAAACGAGGCCGCTCCGGCGTGCTGAACTTGTCGGCTGCGCGGCGGGCAAGCTGCGCAGCGGCGAAGTTAAATTTGTAAACGTCCCCGGCCGTGCCGTGGCCGTATTCGCCAAGCTTGATGCGTGAGCCGCCAAAAGTGTCTGTCTCCACCACGTCACAACCGACGGCGAGAAACGATTCGTGCACACCTGTGATCACATCGGGACGAGAGATCACAAGCCCCTCATTCCAACCCTCACGGCCTTCGAGGAAGTCTTCCTTCCGCAGCCGGCGCGATTGGATGCTGGTGCCCATTGCGCCGTCGAAAACGACGACACGATTACGCACAGTCTCTAGATATCGGCTTTCCATAAAGCGTGCGACCCTAACAAGCCGCCGCCCGTATTTCAACCACGGTATCCTCTGTGCGGTGGGGATGGTGTCTGCAACACCCTTGCTACTCTCGAGTTACAGCGTATAATCCACCGCACAAACCCAAGGAGCATATGATCACCCGAGTCAATCTCTTCGCCTTCGCTGCTGCATTGCTTTTTCCAAGTCCCGCCGCGGTTCTTGCACAGACAACTACGCCGAAAGACGCTGATTGGTCGCACGCCGTCAACTTGATGGCGCTGATTGATCCTGCGAAGGATGCAATCAAGGGAGAGTGGAAAATGGAAGGCGGCGAATTGATCTCTGACCAAAGCCGGCAGGCGAAGCTGCAAATCCCGTATGAACCTCACGGCGAATACGATTTCCGAATAACATTCACCTGTTCTGAAGGCATGTCGAGTGTTGCTCATTACGTATCACACCGTGGCCGTTGCGCGTTTTGGTTCATGGGAGGCGCTTCCACGTTTGTGTTTCCAGGAGTCGACAGCACGCGCATGAAGCGTGATACGAAAACTGCTCAAGTTGACAGACGCCTGGAACTCCGCCGCAAGTGCACGTCGGTGCTTCAAGTTCGTAATAGAGGCGTCAGCGCATATGTGAACGGCGAGTTCATCACGCGGTGGGCAACTGATTACAATGACGCCAATTTGTTCCCGGTTTGGGAAATCCCAAACCACAAATGCCTGGCGGTCGGATGTGATGGGACTACAACCACATTTCACAAAATCGAAGTGTTGGAAATCAACGGCAAGGGCAAGGTTGTGCCGCATTATCGGCAGCGTCGCGAGGGCAAACAGTAGTCTGGAGACGATCCGCGTTTTTGTCACAGAGGGCAGGGCGTTCGCTTTAGGTGGCTGCCCGCTTTGGAAGGTGGAACACTGGATTTGATTCAGCAACAGTGACAAATGCGACAAGCAGGAAGACAACTCGGTGAGTTGATGAAGCCGGACACACGTTAGGACGGGCTGGAGAGGTTGATGCGCTGGGAACGCAGAAGGCAGGACAGTGGCGATGAATATAGAAACGGTTGTGAAGACAAGAGTGGCATTGGGGATATGGCTGCTGATCGCGCTGGCGATGCCATTGCTGGCAGACGAAAAGGAGTTTGTGATTCCCGACGAGGGATGGCGTGTGGTGGTGGACGCGCCTTTCATGGATCGCGTCGAGGAAACGCGGCGTGGGGTGGATTTCACATTCAAAGGACACGGTGGTCTGTTCAATCTGTCGCTCTTTGTGGAACGGCCGCAATTGGATACTGGTGGCCACAAGGAGTGTTACGAGTTCTACTGGTCCCATGGCGGACGAAATCCCCTCATTGATCAGAGTTCGGTGCGAGTCTCAAGTGACCCACGCTATTGCCGGGTCGAGTATCTGACGGTGGTTCCTTTCAAGGGCAAGGAGTTCAAACAGAAACATGCCCACTACTACTTTGTGTTCAACCGCCGATGGATGGATCTGCACATCTCAGTCTTTGAGCCGAAGCCGGCTGACGAAGAGATATTCCGTCGCTTCGACTGGGGACTGCGCTACGAATCCGTTGGGGCTGGGCGGCCATTGGCCGGGAACAAAGTCGAGAGAATGTATCCGATTCCCAAAGGCGGAACGCTGGTGTTAGCGGTGCCCGCCGCGTGGAAGGGGCGCGTGGTGCCGTCGCGCGATACAATGCCGGATGTGATGACCGTGGAGTTTACGCGCGACAACGTGAACGGTTTCCAAGTGCTGCTGAGCCTGACGCCCAAGTCAGAGTTGCCCCACAGGCAGAAGCCGGAGATGTCTTGGCTCTGTAACATCATGAAAGAAGGCAGGAGTAGAGCGCAGGCCACCGCGGAAGAGAAGGAACTGGTTGTTCGTGAATTCAAGGGGGGCGAAGTGGTTGGTTGCTACTACACAGCTACGGACCGGACCGTGCCCATTGACAATCCACCTCCCAACCAAGCCAGGTTCATGCTCCAAGCTACGGTTGCGGTTGGTGGCTGTGTTGCCATGTTGACGGCCTTATCCAATACCCCGGGACAAGTGGACCAGAACGCAGCGCTGGAGATGATCAAGAGCGCGCAGTGCCGGTGACGAGTGCCGCAGCCATTCCGCTGCCAGGTTCCCTGCGCAGCTTCGGTGCCATCGACATCAGGTCGGTTTGACAACGATGGCTTTGGGGTAGACGGGGCAGTGGAACTGGCAAAGACCGCAGCCAGTGCAACCGTCGGATTTCACCTCAATATAACTGTCCTCGTGGATGCAGATGGCACGCTCGCCGACGGGGCATTTCTCGATACAGGTATTGCATTCCTGTCCCATCGTCCGCAGGCAAAGCTCTTGGGCCCATTCCGCCAGGCCGATACGGACGGAATCGACGGAGGTGGGCATCAGCGCGCCTGACGGACAGGCGGAAGAGCAGGGCACATCGTTGCAGAGAACGCAGGCCTGCTGCTCAGGGTCAATATAAGGAGTGCCGCTCATCTGCGGATCGTCGCTTTGGTAGAGCTTGATGGCTTGCACAGGGCAGACTTCCACACACCGGGCGCTCCGTGAGCACATCGTAAGGAAGTCATTCTCCAATTGTGCGCCGGGTGGCCGCAGCAATGTGGGACGCCACGGCGTGGGAGGAGGCGGTGGCGGCGGTGGGTTGACGAGTTGGTCGAATTTTTCCAGCGGCCGTTCCACCGTTTCCGCCAACGGTTCCACGACGCGATTCAACAGCGCCCGGAAGAATCTCCTCCGGTCGCCGCTGCGTTTCTCAAAAGGTTCCGAATCCATCGCTGGGCAACATATATCATCTTTCGTGCGCTGTGTGGGAAGAAAGAAATTGGCGTTGGTGAGGGAAGCTCAACGAATTGTTGCCTGCCATACATCAGGGGACGCTTCGTGTGCGAGGCTGCATGGCTGGCTGTGTTGTGTGAATTACTTCCTCCGACGGTAGTTGCGTGGAATTCCACGGCCATGCAATCGCCACCGGTTCGACCGCGACGAGTGGCGCGGCGGTCACACCACTGGCTTCCTTCGTTCCATAAGGCTTGCCGACAGGCGGGAGACGCACTAATGTCACCGACCTTTGTCGGATGGAAAACGGTACTTGAGTTGTGACGATGCAAATTGAAGAAGCCAAAGACCTGATCTACGTGTTCATGTTCAGTCTGGGTGGACTGGCGTTTGCGCTTGGACCGATTTTACTCGCCAAACTTCTGGCACCCCGGAAGACGCGCCAAACGGCCAACAAGACTGGACAGGCCATTGAGTGCGGAATGGACCCGATCGGCGATGCGTGGATACGTTACAGCGCGATCTATTATCTATATGCGTTGGTCTTCATCGCGTTCGCGGTGGACGTGCTTTACCTCATTCCCGTCACGTTGGTCTACAACAAGGAATTCGCCATCCGGGATTTGGTGGAGGTTTTGATCTTCGTCGGAATTCTCGCCCTTGTGATCGTGTATGCGTGGCGAAAAGGTGTATTTGAATGGAATCTGAAAAAGCCAGCTCCCAAGACCTCTCCCAGATCGTAAAGTTTGCGAAGCTGGATGAGTTGCTGGACCTGAGCCGGGCTAACTCACTCTGGCCGCTGACTTTTGGGCTTGCCTGCTGCGCCATCGAAATGATGGCGGCGGGCGCCTCGCGCTTTGACATCTCGCGCTTTGGCGCGGAGGTGTTCCGGCCCTCGCCGCGGCACGCCGACGTGATGATTGTGGCTGGCACCATCAACAAGAAGATGGCACCGGCCGTGAAGACGCTTTACGACCAGATGCTTGAACCGAAGTGGGTGATCGCGATGGGCAATTGCGCGATCTCCGGGGGACCGTATGTATTTCCCGGCCAATACGCCGTGGTCGAAGGCGTGGACAAGCTCTTCCCCGTGGATGTCTTCATCCCGGGCTGCCCGCCCCGGCCGGAGGCATTGATCGAGGGGATACTGAAACTCGAAGAAAAACTGACCGGCAAACGCCGGTGGCCAACGGTGAACCCCCAGTGATCCACTCTCTCCAAGAACTCGCGGATCAATTCAACAAGCTGATCCCGCATGAAACGCTGCCAGCGGCGCCTGGCACGGCTGAACCGGTTCCAACGGGTCCGGTTCAAATGGAAGACTATGCCGCCAAGGGCTACCATCTAAACGTTTGTGTGCGGCCCGATCAGGTTGTTGGAGCGGCTGAGATTCTCGACTCCCATGGCTTTGCGGTAGATGCCGTTACCGGCGTCGATTGGATCGCGGCGAACGAAATGGAAGTGGTTTACGACTATTTCCATCCGATGAACTCATGGCGAGTCGTGGTTCGGACGCGTGTGCCGCGAAGCAAGCCCGAGGTTCCGACCATCTCGAAGATCTATCCGGGCGCCAACTGGCATGAGCGCGAGACGCACGAGTTCTTCGGCATCGTTTTTCTTGGCCACCCGAATCTGACGCCGTTGCTCCTGCCGGAAGATGCGGATTACCATCCGCTCAGAAAGGATTTCGTCGCGTGAGCACGCCCGAGATCATTTCCGGCTCCGATGTGCCGCGCGAGACGTTTGTACTGAACGTCGGCCCGCAACATCCGGCCACACACGGCGTGTTGCGGCTGAAGCTGACGACGGAAGGCGAATACGTCGTCCGTGCCGAGCCGGTCTGCGGTTACATCCATCGGATGCACGAGAAGATGGGCGAGAACCGCACGTGGGCGCAGTTTCTGCCGAACACCGGCCGGGTCGACTACCTCTCGGCGATGACCTACAACCACGCCTACGTGGCGGCGGTGGAACGGGCTGCGAAGATCGAAGTGCCGCTGCGGGCGGAATACATCCGCGTCATCACATCCGAACTGAATCGTATTTCCAGTCATCTGGTCTGGTTTGGCGCGTTCCTGTTGGATCTGGGCGGGTTTACGCCTCTGCTCTATGCGTTCGATGACCGGGAACAAATCCTGGACATGCTCGAAGCCGTCACGGGTTCCCGCCTGACCTATTGCTACTACCGTTTCGGCGGCGTCTGTAATGATGTGGACGCTGACTTTGTTCGCGGTTGCCGCGATTTCGTCGCGCGGATGCGGCCGAGGCTCAAGATGTACAAGACGCTCGTCACCGACAACATCATCCTGCGCAAGCGTCTCGAAGGCATCGGGTTCATCAACAGTGAGATGTGCCGCAAGTATGGCGCGACCGGGCCGGTGATTCGCGGCGCGGGCATCGCCTACGACGTGCGAAAGATCGAGCCTTACTCGGTCTACCGCGAGTTCGACTTCGACATTCCAACGTTCCCGGAAGGTGACTGCATGGCGCGCTATCTGGTGCGCATGGAGGAAATGGCCCAGAGCCTGCGAATCATTGAGCAGGCGGTGGACAAGTTCCCGGACGGGCCGACGTTGACCCACGGCGTGCCGCGCATGCTGAAGCCGCCGGCGGGTGATTACTGCTTTGCGGTCGAGGCGGCACGCGGGCGGTTGCTTGTGCGGATCGTCAGCGAGCACAAGGAGATCCCGTATCGGGTCAGGTTGCGCACGCCATGTTTCTCCAACCTCAGTCTTTTTGAGGAGGCCAGCGCGGGCATGATATTGCCTGATGCCCTGGCGGAACTCGGCAGCCTCGACCTGGTCATTCCCGACATTGATCGCTAGGAACCCGGCATGAGTCTCTCCGAATTTCTATACATGTTGGTGTACCTGGTCGCGGTCATGGCGTTCGTCGGCCTGAACGCGGCCTATCTGGTCCTGGCCGAGCGCAAAGGCGCGGGCCGGTTCCAACGGCGGCCTGGCCCCACTGAGGTTGGCTATGCCGGATGGCTGCAACCCATTGCGGATGGCGTCAAACTCATGTGCAAGCAGCTCATCGTCCCGACAGGCGCCGACGCCACGGTATTCCGGGTGGCGCCGCTGCTGGTCCTGATACCCTCCATGATGTGCCTGGCGGTGATTCCCTTTAGCGAGACGCTGGTGGGGCGGAACATCAACGTCGGGTTGGTGTTTGTGTTCGCCTTCGGTTCGATCAACGTGATGGCGCTCATGCTGAGCGGCTGGGCCTCGCGCAACAAGTACGCCATCATTTCCGCCGCGCGTGTGGTGTCGCAGGATGTCGCCTACGAAATTCCCATGTTGCTGGTGGTCATCACCCTCTTGATGGTCACGGGCACGATGAATCTTCGCGAGATTGTCGATCAGCAAGCCGGCTGGTTCTGGAAATGGAATCTCTTCCGGCTGGATGTCAATCCGCTGATGCCCGTGACGTTCATCATCTTCTTCACTTGCATGCTGGCCGAGACCAACCGCTCGCCGTTCGACATGGCCGAAGCCGAGAGCGAACTGGTAGCGGGCGCGTTCACCGAGTATGCGGGCATGGGGTTCGGCGTGTTCTTCATGGCCGAATACGCGAACATCGTCGTGGGCAGCGCGCTGGCGACCGTGCTGTTCCTGGGCGGCTGGCAGAGCCCCTTCGGTGTCGGGTCCGGCGTGATCTGGTTCCTGTTGAAGATGTATGCCGTGGTGTTCACTGTCATCTGGGTGCGCTGGACCTTTCCCCGGACGCAGTTTTACAACCTGCTCAATCTCTCGTGGAAGATCCTCATTCCGTTGTCGTTGTTCACTCTCATACTGACCGCCGTGATGTTGAAGGTGTTGCGAGCATGAAAGAGTATCTCAAGGACATCTTCAGCGGGTTCTACAGTCTCGTGCAGGGCATGCGCGTGACGATGTCGCAGTTCTTCAAGCCGACGGTGACGGTGCATTATCCGCACGAAGCGCTGAAGATGACGCCGAAGTTCCGCGGCCATATCGAGTTGGTAAGCGATCCCAGTACCGGCAAGCCGATCTGCATGGCCTGCAAGCTTTGCGAGAAGACCTGTCCCAGCCATTGCATCACCGTTGAAGGCATGAAACGGGAGGGTGAGAAGCACCGGTCGCTCAAGGAGTTCAAACTCGACTTCACCAAATGCAGCCTGTGCGGCTCGTGTGTCGAGGTGTGCAAGAGCCAGGCGATCCGGTTCAGCAAGGATTACAACCTCGCCGGCACCAGCAAGGAGGACTTCATCATGGATCTGTTCAAGCGGCTGGAGGCGGAGCAGGCCGCAGAGGCGACGCAGGCTGCTGCCTCGCCGTCTGCGAAACCGCCGGAGTCAAAACCTGCGGAACAACCCAGGAAGGAGGTCCCATGAACTCGTTTCCGATCTCTGACTATATCGTCGCGGGCATCTTCTATTTCTGCGTTGCGACGACGGTTGGCGGTGCGCTGATCGCAGTCCTGACGACGCGCATTATTCGCAGCGTCTGCGGGCTGATGATTTGCTGTCTCGGCGTGGCGGGGCTTTACTATTTCCTTCACAGCCCGTTTCTGGCGCTGATGGAAATCCTCATCTATATCGGCGCGGTGTGCGTCACCATCATGTTCGCGGTCATGCTGGCCGAACCGGACGAGCCGGCTCACGAGAAGTCGCGGAGCGCGGCCATTCTGGGAGGGATCGCAGCGCTGGCAATGGGAGCGATGATTTGCTGGGGCCTGTCGCGGTTGAGCCTGGCGCAGAAATGGACACCGCCTGCCGCTCCGGTCAACGACGGTTCTGTCAAGGCCATCGGCACATCACTGCTCACCACCTACAGCATGGCGTTTGAGCTGATCTCGCTGGTGTTGCTCGTCGCCATCATCGGCGCGCTGGTGATCGCGCGGCCGGGGAGGAGCCAGTCATGAATCTCTTGCGAGCTTACGAACAGGCGGACATCTACCTCGTGCTTGCGGCGTTCCTGCTGGCTGCCGGCGTTTTTGGTATGATCCGGCGGCGGACGCTCATCGGCATGTTGATTTCCGGTGAACTGATCTTCCTCGCCGCTTCGTTGAATTTCATGGCCCTGAACTGTTTCGCGGTTTCCAACCCGGTTGTGGGGCAGGTGTTCGTCCTGTTCATCATGGGTTTGGCGGCGGCCGAGGTGGCCATCGCGCTGAGCATTATCATCGCGGTATATCGCAATTACCGCTCGATCAAAACCAAGGAGCTTTCCGAACTGAACGGTTGAACGATGGAAGCCACGCCTGACATCCGACTTCTCCTGGCCGTTCTCGCGCCGCTCACGGGCGCGGGACTGGTAATGGCCGCCGGCAAGCGCCCCAACCTGCGCGAGGCATGCTCATTTGTGGCTGCCTGCGTCATGTTCGGAATTACGGTGTCGCTGATTCCTGATATTCGCGCCGGGAAGCAGCTTGTGTTCACCCTGTTCCAGTTGCTGCCGGGCTTGAGCATCACGCTGCGGGCTGATGCGCTCTCCATGATCTTTGCCGTGTCAGCGTCGTTCCTCTGGATCATCACGGTTTTCTACTCGGCGGGCTACATGCGCGGGCTGCACGAACACGCCCAGACGCGCTTCAGCGTTTGCTTCGCGCTGGCGTTGTTTGGCGCGATCGGCTGCGCTTTCTCGGACAACCTCCTCACTCTTTATCTCTTCTACGAAATCGTCAGCATCACCACCTATCCGTTGGTGGCGCATCATCAGGACAAGGAGGGCTACGAGGGTGGCAAGAAATACCTCGTTTACCTCACCTCCACTGCGAAGGGATTAGTCCTGCCGGCGATGGTGCTCATCTACGTATTGACCGGCAGCCTCGACTTCGCGCACAACGTCCGTAGCGGCATCCTGCCGTCGACCGTGAGCCATGGCATCGTCACGGCTCTCTACATTTGCTGCATCCTTGGTTTTGCCAAGAACGGCATCATGCCGTTGCACAACTGGCTGCCGAGCGCGATGGTCGCGCCGACGCCGGTGAGCGCGCTGCTGCACGCCGTCGCAGTCGTGAAGGTCGGCGTGTTCTCCACCGTCCGCGTCATGCTCTATGTCTTCGGCGTGGACACGATGAGCGCCCTCAATCTCGGCTTGCCGACAGCCTACTTTGTCTCGATCACCATCCTGGTTGCCTCTGCCGTGGCCTTGAGCAAGGACGACTTGAAAGCGCGACTGGCCTATTCGACCGTCAGCCAGCTTTCCTACATCATCCTCGGTGTCGCGTTGCTGACACCTGCGGGCATCGAGGGAGGCCTGATTCACATTGCCAACCACGCATTCTCAAAGATCACACTCTTCTTCTGTGCCGGCGCGATTTATGTGGCGGCGCACAAGAAGAAGATTTCGGAGATGGGTGGCCTGGGACGAGCGATGCCGTTTACGTTCGGCGCATTCGCCATCGCGTCATTGAGCATGATCGGCGCGCCACCGGTGGCGGGCTTTGTCAGCAAATGGTATCTGCTGATCGGCGCGCTGGACGCCGGTTCCATCGGCATTCTCGTCGTGCTGCTGGCGAGCACGGTGCTGAACGCCGCTTACTTTGCGCCGATTGTCTATCACGCGTTCTTCGGCAAGCCGTCCAAGCCTGACGCGCATCATCACCAGCGGGAGGCGCATCCCGCGATGGTGATCCCGTTGAGCATCACAGCGGCCATTTCCGTGCTCATCGGCTTTTATCCCGACTTCTTCATGCGCTTTGCAAAGGCGGTTCTGCAATGAAACTGACACGCCTCATCGAATTCTTGAGACACCGCATCAAGGTGGTTGTTCGCATCTGCCTCGTGGGGCTGGCACTGCTGGTCCTGCTCGACGCCAGCCCGGCTGTCGTGAACAAGGAGCATGCGCACACGTGGGCGGAGCACATCCCGGGTTTTTGGGCGTTGTTCGGTTTTGTCGGCTGCATCCTGTTGTTTGTGTTCTCGAAGATGTTCGGCCATTTCGGCGTCACGACGCGCGAAGACTACTACGATGAGTAATATCTGGATCCATCCAGCGGCAATCTTGATCGCGGGAAGCCTCCTGCTGCCCGTGGTGCCCGCGCGGCTGAAGAAAGCCTATCTCTTTCTCGTGCCGCTGCTGACGTTCCTGCACACCATCAACATGGTTCCGGGGATGTTCGGCACGGTGCAGTTCCTGGATTGGACGCTCGTCTTCGGCCGGGTGGACAAGCTCAGCGCTGTTTTTGGCTACATCATGAGTTTGATGTGCGTCATCGGCACGCTCTATGGCTTGCACGTCAAGGAAGACGCCCAGCACGCGGCTGCATGGATCTATGTCGCGGGATCGCTCGGCGCAATCTTTGCGGGCGATTTCCTGACGCTGTTCCTGTTCTGGGAACTGATGGCGTTCTCGTCCGTCTTCCTGATCTGGTTCCGCCGCCAACCCGAATCGACTGCGGCGGGTTTCCGCTATCTGCTGGTGCACGTCGTAGGCGGCGTGTCGTTGCTGGCTGGCATCGTGCTGCACTGCAAGGCGACGGGCAGTTGGGCTTTCACATCGCTCGATGTCCATCATCCAACGTTGGCGGCGTATCTCATCCTCGTCGGTTTCATCCTGAACGCAGCCGTGCCGCCTCTGCACGCGTGGCTGCCCGACGCCTATCCGGCGGGCACTTTCAACGGTTCTGTTTTTCTCAGCGCATTCACGACGAAGACGGCGGTCTATGCGCTCTGCCGCGGTTTTGCGGGGATGGAACTGCTCGTGGTGCTGGGCGTGATCATGTCGCTCTACGGTGTCGTTTACGCCATCATCGAAAACGACATGCGCCGGCTGTTCGCCTACCATATCGTCAGCCAGGTCGGCTACATGGTGACCGGCGTTGGCTTGGGAACGGAACTGGCCATCAACGGTGCGTGCGCCCACGCTTTTGCCCACATCCTGTACAAAGGACTGCTCTTCATGGGTGGCGGCGCGGTGCTGTATATGACTGGGCGGACGCGGTTTACGGAACTGGGCGGCCTCTACAAGAAAATGCCGTGGACGTTCCTTTTTACGCTCGTCGGCGGGCTTTCCATCTCGGCGTTTCCGCTGTTGAGCGGTTTCGTGAGCAAATCCATGATCGTACAAGCCGGCTTCGACCATCACGTGCTGTGGGCGGCGTTCCTGCTCAACCTCGCTTCCATCGGTACGTTCTACTGCAACGGCCTCAAAGCGCCCTACTTGGTATGGTTTGGCAAGAACCACTGCAAGGCCGAGACATGGGACCGTGCTGGTGATCCGCCGTGGAATATGCAGCTGGCGATGGGCATCACCTCGGTCCTGTGTGTCTTCATTGGGTGCTATACGCCATACCTATATAATATGTTGCCGTATGCGGTGGACTACCACCCGTACACTTCCTACCACGTTTCCGAGAGTCTGCAGATTCTGCTCTTCACCGCGCTCGCCTTCTTCGTGCTGGTGAAGCTGGGCAGATTGCGTCCGCATGCCGGGACGAACATAGATCTCGACTGGGTCTATCGCATAGGCGGCCGCGTTTTCCTGTGGGTTGCGAAAAAGCCGATCCAGTTTGTCGATAGCTTCGTGGGCGAGCTGTATCGGCTGGCCGGCCTCATCCCGCTGATGTTCTCGGCGCGCGCGTCGGGCCAGTTCGACAACAAGGTCATAGACGGCGCGGTGGATGGGTTGGCGGAAACTGTGCGGGGCATTGGCAGCCGGCTCCGTTCCCTCCAGCGCGGGCAGATGCAGGCGAACCTCGCACTCGCCTTTGCGGTCGTTGCCATCTTCATTGTCGTCTTCCTCTTTGCCTGCCACGCATTCGCACGATGAGCTTCCTGAACCCCCATCCTGATTTCCCGATTCTCAGCGTGCTGATCTTCAGCCCGCTGGTTGCGGCTGCCGTTGCGGCGTGTATTCGCAACGAACGGCTGTTGCGCTGGTGGACACTCGCGAGCACCACGATGATCGCGGCGGTTTCGCTGCCGTTGTGGTGGTGGTTCGATGCGGCGACGGCGAAATTCCAGTTCGTCGAGCAGGTTGCATGGGTGCCGTCGCTGAAGATCAGTTACTCACTTGGCATTGACGGCATCAGCCTGCTGCTGGTGTTGATGACGACCTTGATCATGCCGCTGTGCGTGCTCTGCTCATGGCGCTACATCACCAAGCGGGTCCGGGAGTTCATGATCTGTCTGCTGATCATGGAGACGGCGATGGTTGGCGTGTTCTGCGCGCTCGACTTCGTTCTCTTCTTCGTGTTCTGGGAGGCGATGCTGATTCCGATGGCGCTGCTTATCGGCATCTGGGGCGGGCCGCGCAAGGTTTACGCCGCCATCAAGTTCTTCATCTACACCATGGCGGGTTCGGTGCTTCTGCTGGTCGCGATGATCGCGCTCTATCTGAAGGTGGGCAGTTTCGACATCCGTGCCATGATGGGCCATCCCTACACGGCGGAGTTCCAGTGCTGGGTGTTCCTGGCGTTCTTCATTTCGTTCGCCATCAAAGTGCCGATGTTTCCGTTCCACACGTGGTTGCCTGCGGCACACGTCGAGGCGCCGACGGCCGGCAGCGTATTGCTCGCCAGCATCCTGCTGAAGATGGGGACTTACGGTTTCCTGCGGTTCTCGCTGCCGATCACGCCTCACGCGACGCACGTCTTTGCGCCTTACATCCTCTGGCTTTCCATCGCGGCGATCATCTACGGCGGATTGACCGCGCTGGCACAAAGCGACCTGAAGAAACTGGTGGCGTACTCGAGTGTCGGTCACATGGGATTCGCGACGTTTGGCATCTTCGCGCTCAATGCCGACGGCATCGAGGGCGCGACGCTGGTGATGATCAACCACGGCATCACCACCGGCGCGTTGTTCATCGCGGTCGGCATCATCTACGAACGGCTGCACACGCGCGACCTTGGCGAAACGGCGGGGATGGGCAAGTTCATGCCGGTGTTCGCCGGTCTTCTTGGCGTTTTCTGCCTGTCATCGCTGGCGTTTCCGGGCACCAACAGCTTCATCGGGGAGTTCCTGGTGCTGGCCGGTGGCTTCAAGGTTTCCAAGCTCATGGTGCTCTGCGCGGTGCCGGGCGTGGTCATTGCGGCGGCGTATATGCTGCGCATGTTGCAGAAGGTTGCCTATGGCCACGTCAGCAATCCCGATCATTCGCAACTGGCCGACCTCAACTTCCGCGAGGTGATCACGCTTGCGCCGCTGCTGGTGTTCGTGTTCTGGATCGGTCTTCATCCGCAACCGTTCGTCCGCGTCATGCACGCCAGCGTGCAGCACCTCCTTGAACAAGCCAACGGATCATTGGCGCACGCTGCTGCGGTGCTCCGGTAAGCAAACATGACCTCTTTCAACTTCATGTCTTTCCTTCCCGAACTGGTCCTGATGGCTGGCGCACTCGTCCTGTTCTTCATCAGCCTTGGCGAGTCGCACACACGACAGGCCAGATTTGCGGCGTTGTTGGTTGCGGTCGCCACGATTGCCGCCTGCGCATGCTGCTTGAGACAGCAAGCTGTTCTTTTTGATGGTGCGTATCGCGTGGACCTGTTCTCGCAAATTCTGAAACTGGTGTTCGCTTGCGGCTTTGCATGGGTGCTGATGCTCAGCGGAAACCTCGACGACATTCGCGACGATGTGCGGGCGGAGTATTATCTCTTCCTTGCACTCAGCGTCACCGGGCTGGTCATGCTGGTGAGTTGCGTGGACGTCATCACGCTCGTGATCGCGCTGGAGTTGTCGTCGTTCCCGCTCTATCTGCTGGTGCCGATGCGGCGCGAGCGCGAAGGCCAGCGCAGCCAGATGGAGTCGGCGATCAAGTACATCATGTTCGGTATCGCCGCCAACGGCATCATGTTGTTTGGCCTGAGCTATCTGTTTGGCCTCACTGGCACGACTTCGTTGCCGGTGATGGTTGGGAAACTGCGGCCTCTCGTCCACACACCGCTTGCCATCGTTGGCCTCGCCATGACGTTCTGCGGATTGTTTTTCAAACTCGCCGTCTTCCCGTTCCACTTCTGGACGCCGGATGTCTATCAAGGCGCGTCCAACGAGAGTGCCAGCTTCATTGCATCACTGGCCAAGGTGGGCGCGATGGCGGTGCTGGTGCGTTTCGTTTCCCTGGCGACGCCGGACAACCAGACCGTGGCGTTGTTGTTGTCGCTGCTGGCGGTGGCGTCCATGTTCTATGGAAACCTCATCGCGCTCATCCAGAAAGACCTCAAGCGACTGCTGGGGTTCTCCGGCATCGCGCATGCCGGCTACGCGTTGATCGGACTGGTGACGCTCGACAATGCGGGTTATGCCGCCGCGCTCTATTATATCGTTGGCTACCTGTTCATGGTGCTGGCCTGCTTCGTGGTGATCTGCAAAGTCTCCCGGGACGGCGCAAACGTTTCGATGGACGAACTGGCCGGCCTGCACCACCGTTCACCGTTACTGGCAGTGACGTTGATCACCGGGATCTTCGCTCTTGCGGGTGTTCCGCCGTTCGTTGGCTTCATGGGCAAGCTCACGCTGCTCTCGGCCGCGCTGGCCAAAGGACATCTTGGCCTCGTCATCATCGCCGTCGTCAACACGGCCATCGCCATCTATTACTATCTTTGCATCGTCCGTGAAGCCTGCTTCCGTGACGCGGGCGGCCGGCCGGCCATCCAGCTTGATTGGACCACGCGCGGAGTCTGTGTGCTACTCATTGCCGGCGTCCTTGTCCTGGGAATTGCGCCGGCTCCTGTTCTTGACGCGATCGCGTCCTCGCTCGCCTGTGTGAACCTGCCTTAGCTGAAGATGCTTCAGCGTTGGCGCCCGTTCGCAGCCGGCGATACTCCATGCAATCGCAGGACGTGAATTCGCCACGTGCCCCTGTGCGACGATTGATCACGGATGTCGGGGAATGTACTAGGGGAGGTTCCCTATCAGAGGTCGGGGGGAAGACCGGTTCACGGAGCGGGATTACCCCAATTGTGGCATTGCGTTTCCGGTTTTAGACTGGTCCCAGTAAAACGTCCGTGGTGCCTGGCAGTGAGACATGCAGGCACAGAAAGCGAAAATGGGTTTTCAGGACACGAGCGATTGGGATGGTTCTTCAACCAGATGCGTTGGACTGATGCCTGCCAGACAGGTTTCTGGCGGTCTTTTGCTGAAAAACTTCATCCCGCGGTTCAAGCCGTTGATCCCGAAAGAAGCGGGTTTTGCATCATGCTTATCGAGAAGGAGCCCGGAAACGTCTAGATTCACCCTGTTTTTGGGTCGAGTGACATGTTCGAACGAGGGCAGGAAGCTTGATTGCAACCGGCTGGCCAAAACGGGCGTGAGACAAAATGCCGCTAAATGTCCTAGACGCGTTCGGGACAAATCGGTAGCATAAACACAGTAGGTTGTGCGACGGGTTAGGTTGGTGTTTTTGTTCGCGAGTTTGGCAGGTTTGCCGCCGAGCAGTAACCCACCTTTCGCGGCGCGGATCAAGCGCGACCGGAGCGGGCGCAACCTGAAATTATTGTAGCAGGGAAAAACCTGATGCACACGCAAGCCAGTAATGGGCGACGAGTTCTGACAACCCGTCACGGGTGGGGACTGCTTTGTTTACTTTCGGCGCTGTTGTTTGGGGCGCCAGCGCAAGCGCAGTTCGACGATTACTACAAGTGGCTCAGCACCAATTCCGGTTTGTGGTCTGACAGCACTTATTGGGACAAGGGCCAGCCTCCGCCTCCAGGTTTCGGGGCCTATTTGGGTAACGTCACCACCGGTGCTGTTCGTACCATCACGTTCGACGCCACCGCGGGAACCGGCATCGGCTCATTGTATATCAAGCAATCGTCCAACGCGACCAACATCCTTGTTACGACGGCCGTTTTCAGCATGAATGCTTACGCGACGCTGGATGCCTCCAGCGGGTTGATCGAGCTTTGGATCAAGAGCAATTCATTCCTGGTTGGATCGGATGGTATGTTGACGCTGAGCAACGCAGTGGGCGCGGCGTCAGTTGTGGTGGTCGATGCTCCGGGCTCTCTTACCGCAGGCCATGTGTTGGTGAATCGTGGCGCGCTCACCAATGCCGGCACGGCGAACATCTCTTACGAGATTGTTCTGACCAATAACGGCCAATGGAATCAACTGGGCGGCCAACTCATTGCATCGTCACTGACCAACTATAGCGGCAGCGTCTTCTCGATGAGCAGCGGCTACGTGATCTTCACCAACTGGGGAGTGAACAATTACGGAACATACACGCTCACGGGAGGCACGAACTACAGCCTGGGGTTCCTCAACCGCACGGGGGCCACGATGTCGCAGTCTGGAGGATGGCAGAACATTGGCTACGTGACCAACCAGGGCACATGGACCATCAGTGGCGGCGCCGTGGCAGGCCTGACCAATTTTGTGAATACTGGTACTCTCACTGTTTCCGACGGCAACTTGACTATGGCCAACTTGATCAACGCCACGAACGGGATGGGTACGATCAATATCTCCAACGGCCTGATCACAGTTACCGGCACCGGTATTATCGCTGTGAACTCCAACGGTGTCATCAATATGAACGGGGGCGACTTCGTTTGGCTCACGACTCCGGTCGTCACCATGGGCAGTGGCGCGAGTGGCACCATCTACCTGAACGGTGGTGTGATGACCGTGCCGGGTTTCTCCAACGGAATTGGTGTGGCCAATCTCTTCTTCAATGGTGGCATGTTGCAGTTCTCTACCAACACAGTCGTGGGCGGCTTCAGGGATTTTGCCGTGATGACCAACGGAGTGGTCATTGACACCAGCAATTACTTTGTCACGCTGTCACAACCGTTGACCAATGGCATCAATGGTGCTGCCGACGGCGGTCTGACGAAGTGGGGAAACGGGGCGCTGACTCTGACCAACGGCAACAACTACAATGGCCCCACCATTGTCATGGCCGGCTCGCTGCTCGGCACCAACTTCTCGGGATCGCTCTTCATTGGTCACGGTGGCAGCATTGGTCCAACCGGGGTTCTGGACCAGGTCTATTTGGATTGGCTGGATTCCAAACTTTCCAGTGTGGTGACCGGTGCGATCGTGATGCTTGTGGATTGCGGCAACGACCTCGTGTTCAGCAATCACCTCGCAGAAGCGTTCCTTGGAGGTGCGTCTGCCAATGGCGCCACCTATACCGGTTCGGTGACCTGGAGTAATAGCAATCCCAGTGCGGTTCGGCTGGGTGGTGGCGCGGGCTTGATCATCTACCCGCTGGCGATCTCTCCCGCGAACGGCCAGAGCAATGTGATCGTCGGTCCGGACGATGGCAACCCGTTGAGCGTCGTACAACTCAACAATCCTGCCAACATCTATTCCGGCGGTACGATCGTCAACTCTGGTACGCTCAGGCTGGGCGGTGCCAGAGTGCTGGGCAGTCCGACAGGCTCCGTTTACGTCACCGTCAACTCCGGAGGAGCACTTGATCTGAACGGATACGACCTCAGCGGCATCAGCCAGACGGTCATGGTCAGTGGCACGGGTGTCGGGGCGCAGGCGGGCGCGCTTTACAACAGCCGCACCAGTCTGGTCAATCTGGGTTTGAGAAACGTCACCCTGATGGGCGACACCGCCATTGGCCAGAATGGTGGAGGCCGCTTCGACATTCTCGGCGTGCTCGAGGGCAATGGCCATAATTTGTACAAGGTGGGCAGCAATCAGACTTTCATGTCGGGGGCCGGTTACATTACCAACATCCCTTACGTCATTATCCAGGGCGGCCTCTTTGGAATTCAGGGCATCGGGCAGTTGGCGGGAGCGGGTTCAACCGTGTTTCAGGTTTATACGGGTGGTTCTTTTGGAATTTATGGCAATCTGGCGTTCACCAACGCCTTGGAACTCTACGGCGGCATGTTTCAAAACAACGGGCCCGGTGGAAGCGGGGTCACGACATGGAACGGTCCGGTGAGCCTGTATGGGACGACCAACTTGTTCGACACGAGCCTTGGCCGGATGATGGTCATTAACGGAGACATCTCCGGCGCAGGCATCTTGGAAAAGGTTGGCACCAATCTGTTGGTGTTGACCGGCCACAACACCTACAGCGGTGGCACCATTGTCAGCAACGGCGTGCTCCAGTTTGCCGTTCCCGAAGCCATACCGAGCGTGAACTCCATCAGCATGGCTTCGAACGGAGTGGTTCAATTTGATTTCGCGAACAGCCAAGTGGGTTTCAACCGGCTGAACACCACCAACACCATTGGCGTGGTCGCACTGACGGCAGCCAACGCTAACGATAACATCGACCTCTCCACGCCCGGCCTTTCCAACCTCTGGATCGGTGCGGTTGGATCGGTGGCCTACAACGGTGTCATCACGCCAGAGCACGTCACTTACCGGCTTGGAGGAGGTGGGGGAACGTTGATTCTCAATGGCAACAACCTGCAAAGCTCCGCGACGCTGTTGATTGGCGGAGGTTCCCAGTCCGGCATGGTTTTGATGAACGGAGTCAACTCCTTCGGAGGCGGAGTAGGCAGCACCATTGTTGGCAGCAACGGCACCTTGAGCATCGCCAGCGTCGATGCCATCGGTGGGGTGGGGTCGATTCTGACCTTCAGCGGTGGCACGGTCCAAATTCGCGGGGTCCAGTTGCACGACTTCAATGACCTTGCCGTCAACTGGAACGAGTTTAACGGTGCTTTGGATATCAACGACAATGCCAACGTTTTTACCATATCCGACAGCATTACCGGTTACGGTATTACCAACAAACTGGGTCTCGGCACGCTGGTGTTGGACGGCTACAATGTATTGAGAACACAGATGGTCATCAGCGCTGGCGCCGTCAGGGTCGCGAGTACCTACGCATTGGGTATTGCTGACACGACGGCGAACACCGTAAAGGTCAACAGCGGCGCGGTTCTGCAACTCTCTGGTGGTATTACCACGGCCCCCGTGCCGCTCACCATCAATGGCAGCGGCATCAGCTATGGCGCCTACAGTGACAATGATGGCGCGCTGCGCAACGTGTCAGGGGTCAACGTTTATGGCGGCTTGATCACTCTGGGCAGTCCCTCACGCATCAACGCCGACGCCGGCAGCACGCTCATCTTGATAGGTGGCATCACCAACGTTAACAGGGTTACGACATTTGGCGGTTTCGGAGATATCGTCGTATCCAACAGTATTACTGGCGGAGGCGCCCTGATCAAGGAAGGCTACGGCACACTGACACTGGCCGGCCAGACTGTCGGCAACATGTCTGTCGTCAGCGGTACGGCGCTCTTGGACTACAGGTTGAGCGTGGTCACTAACATTATCGCTCCCAACGCGATACTGACGCTTGGCGGCTACGGCATGGGCACGACCACAGGTGGCACGCTGGTTATCAACGGTCCCCAGACCGGAGGTGACGTGACCCAGACCTTCAACCGCGTTGTGATCAATGCCGGCAACAACACCATTATCGCCAGCAACTATGGTGGCAACCTGACGGTGAACCTCGGCGCGCTCTATCGCGGCCCGATGTTGAGTTCAAACGCCAACTATCAACTCACCAACGGCATTATCAACTTCGTCATTCCGGAAGATTGGCTGGGCACGATCACCACCACAACGACCAACTACAGCGCGGGGGTGCTTGGCGGTTGGGCCATCATCAATGGCCGCGACTGGGCTGTGGTGACCAATGTGCTTGGAACCGCCAATCTGAAGATCACCAACTTCACGGATTACGTGCGTTTCAACAATGGTGGCATCATTACCAACAACATTTCCGTTAACAGCAACCAGAACATCCGGCTGACCAGCACCGGCCTCACCAACTACTATGGACTGTATTATTCAATGAGCCGGACCGTGACGGTGAACTCGATCATCGCTGATGGTCCGGGCATGTCTGTTATCACCAACAACGACCAGACGCTGCGTCTTGGCCAAAGCGGCGGTATTTTCGTTCCGACCAACGGCGGGGGCCTCACCATTGGTGCTCACGTCAATGATGGTTACCTCACGGCGGGCGGGGCCAACGGTCAGATGGGGGAATTGCTCTTCATCAACAACTCGACCAATCCCATCAACGTTAATTCCAGCATCACGCCCAACTACGGCAATCCCGGCATGGCGGTGAGTTTCAACGGCACCGGCGTCATTAATATTTACGGTGACGATCTTCGCGGGACCCTCAATGTTGCGGGTTCCAACAATGCCACCTATGTCAACGGCGCCATCGTGAATTATTACGGCAACAACGTCCAAAGCGGCCAGTTGATGCTTCGGGCCGGCGAACTCAATCTCATGCCCGGCAGCATCAACTACTTTGGCGGAAACTCTGTGGTGGATGGCGGCGTGTTGAACGTCTATAGCCCGGTCAGTTTCAACTACTTCAACGTCACTGGCAACCAGTTGATCGTTGGCAGCGCCGTCAGCAGCCGTGGTGTGGTGAATGTGGGTTCTGTGGTGAACGTTGGCGCCATCTTCATGGGCAACGCGCAGAATTCTGCCGGCGCTCTCTATCAAACGAACGGCTTGATCAGAGTCACCGCTGGCGATAACGACAATAACTTCCTATTGGGCCGGTCGGGTGGTTACGGTTACTACCAGATCACGGGAGGTGAATTGAGTCTCAACGGGCGGGTAACCATTGGCGCACCAGCGATGGCTTCATATGGCGTTTTTGACATGTATGGTGGAACGGTTAACGTCGGCGTCTACCTCTTCGTTTCCCGTAGCGCGGGTGGCGCTGGCGTTCTGAACGTGTTTGACGGCCGGATCAATGCCGGCAACGGGGCGGATGTCGCGATGAACTGGGATTATACTGGCTATGGCTTGATCAACATCGGTGGTTCCGGTCTGGCCAATTTCGCGTTGAGCAGTGCCCGTTACTTGAACCTGAATAGGACCGCGGGTGGCACCGGTATAGTAAACCTCTTGAGTGGCGGCACGCTCATCGTCAATGCCTTCTCCAATGTAAATTCGGGGCTGACGCTGCTCAACCTCGATGGCGGCCTGCTTCAGGTCAACCCAAATGGCATCGGTGCCTACGGTTCCACTTTCTTGCAGGGCCTGACCGCTGCCACGATTTACGATGGCGGCGCTCTCATCGATACCTATACCAATTCTGTCACCATCGGACAGAACCTTCAGGCGCCGACCGGTTACGGTCTGGCCAACATCGCGATTACGGATGGGGGCAGCGGGTATATCGGTGCTCCCGCAGTCGTAATCTCCGGTGGCAGCGGCACGGGAGCCACTGCGGTTGCTGTTGTGGACCTGGTGGTTGGCAGTTCCACATATCAGCAGGTCACCAACATCATCATCACCAGCACGGGGTCTGGCTACCTCTCCAATGACTGGCTGACGGTGCAATTGATCGGCGGTGGTGAGATTGTGGCCGCTCAAGTGGGCGCGTTCAGCTTCAGCACCAACGTCGGTGGCGGCCTGACCAAAATGGGCGGCGGCATCCTGACTCTCGCCGGCAGCAATACCTATACCGGCGCTACCGTGCTCCGCGGCGGCGAGTTGAGCGTGTCCAACGACTGGAACATGGGCGGTCCCACCAGCACGCTGGTTTTCACCGGTGGCTTGTTGCAAGTGACCGGCAACACGATGAACAACATCGACAGCCATGTGGTGAATTGGGGTAGTTTCGATGGTGGGTTTGACATCGTCAGCGTGAGCAACTTCTTCACGACGACCAACGTCATTTCGGGCAGCGGCAATTTCACCAAGATCGGTTCAGGCACGTTGTTGCTGACGAATGTTAATACCTACACCGGCAATACTTACATCGGTGGACCGTTGCAGATCAGCACCATCGAAGCCTTGGGTGGCAGCGGGAGATCTGTATATTACAACGGCGCCATTTTCATGGCCACGAACACCGTCAGCAACGCTGCGCTGCTCGGACGGCTGGCTGTCACAGATAGCAACTTTACGGTGGCGTTGACGGAGGACACGTCTGAAAACATCGATCTGTCCTTGTTCCCCAACGGGTATCTGGGTGCTTACACGGGCAAAGTGGTGAACTACACGGGAATCCTGAGCGCCGCACCGAGCCGGGTCGGACTGGGCGGCGGCGGCGGCACGCTGATCTTCAACAACCAGGAGATCGGTGGCACCCTCAACTATGTTGGCATCGGTTACACCAACGTGACCATCGGCATGCCGGGCAGCATGGGCAACACCGTAATTACCACAAACAACCACACTTATCTCGGCATCACGACCATCAACCCGGGCAACACCCTCCAACTGGGCGACGGTGGCAGCTCCGGCATGATCGGTTCCGGACCGGTCGCCAATTTCGGCACCCTGGTGATCAATCGCAGCGACACTGCGGTCCTCGCCAACCGGGTAACAGGCAATGGCAGCATTATCCAGGCCGGCAGCGGCACGCTGGTGCTTGACCGGGACTATTATAATAGTAACGGCGTCACGGTCACCTCCGGCTCGTTGATCCTTTCCAACGCCGTCCTTAACGGCGCGTTGACACTCACCAACGGCGTCACCGTCACGGCTGTCGCCGGGGCGGGCCTTGTCGGCGAGTTCTACTTGGTGGGCAGCACGACGAGCAATATCAACGACATCGTCAGCGCTCAAAAACATTTCTCAGCCTACAACGCCACTGCGCTCGGCAACATCAACTCGATCATCTCCACGTTCGATTACGGCCAGAGTCTGACCACCAACGGCACTTTCCCCGTCCCATTTGATGCGACTACGGCCGGCTTCGAAGCACGCTGGATCGGCACTTTCATAGCGCCTACAAGCGGGACATACACCTTCCAAATCACCGGTGATGATCCACAATACATGTGGATTGACGGCGCCCTGGTGGCTTCAAATATGGCCGCGAACGCCTGGGCCCTGGGCTCCGTCGAATTGAGCGCGGGAAGTCACGATATCCAGTTCACCTTCAGTCAGGGCAGTGGCGGCTACGGCATTCTGGCCAACGTCCGCATGCCGGGCAGCAACACCTTCGTCCGGCTGCCCAATTCCATGCTGAGTTCCGGACCGGCTGTGTATTCGCTCAGCGGCGACGCTGCCAGCACATTGATTCTGAGCAACCCCGTGGCTGGCACGATGCATTTGACGGTCGTGCAGACCAATGACGCCACCTTCTACGGCTCGATTGTGGAGAATGGTGTCAGCGGTATTTACAAGCTGGGGACCAATACCCTCGTGTTGGCTGGCAGCAACAGTTTCAGTGGTGGTGTCATTCTGGGTGCCGGACGTCTCAGTGTCAGCAACGACTACAACCTCGGCGGGGCGACGACGCCTGTCACCTTTAACGGTGGCCTCTTGCAGGTTACCGGTGTCACCATGAGCAACATGGGGAACCATGTGGTGAATTGGTCCTCTTTCAATGGTGGTTTTGATATCGCCGACGCCAACAACATCTTCACCGTCACCAATTCCATCATCGGCAGCGGCAACTTGTATAAATATGGCATCGGCACGTTGGTGCTGTCGGGGAGCAACAGCTACACGGGTGTCACGCAAATCAGCGAGGGGATTCTCAAACAAGCCAATGCCTTCGCCTTTGGTTCGAATCCAACGTTGACCATCAACGGCGGCACGCTCGACTTGAACGGCTACACTTTGGTGTCCACGAACCTGTCGTTCCTCGGTGGTTTCATTACGGATAACGGCATGCCGGGCCCGGTGAGTACGATCGTGCTGAGCAACCTGCCGGTGCGCACCTTTGGCGGCGTCATTACGGATGGCGCCAACGGTCAACGGCTGGGCCTGACCGTCTACGGCGGCAATAGCTTGACGTTGACCAATAATAACACGTACAGCGGCACTACGCTTCTGAACACAGGTGTCACTGTGGTGCTTAGTGGATTGTGGGGCAGTCTTGCTGGCAGCACGAACATTATTCTCAACGGCGCAACCCTGATCCTGAGCAACACGTCAGCGGGCAATAATTCCTATCGGTTGGGTTATTTGGCACCGATCTGGATGAACAGTGCCACCTACAATTTCACCAACGATGGCCTCGCGTCCGTCTACACCCAAACCAATGGCCCGTTAAACTTGGTGGGAGGCGTGAACAATATCATGACCCGCACCAATGCCAGTGTCGGCCTGCTGACGTTCGGTCCGGTGACTCGCAACACGGGTGCCGTGCTGAACTTTGTGAGTCTGCCGGCTACAACGCTGGGGCTGAACTCGCAGAATCTGGTTCGTTTCACGTCCCTCCCGGCCCTCGCAGGCTCAGGTTCGATTATCCCGTGGGCCACGGTGAATGGCACCAACTGGGCCAGCTACAATACCAGCCGTGATTCGATTTCCAATTATTCCGGCTACACCCTTGGCCCCGAAACTGCTTGGGACCTTGGCAATGACATCTCCACCAATGCCAGCGTCACGCTCACGGCTTCCAGGGCGATCAACTCATTGAAGCTGGCGTTGTCGGGCAATTCGGTGTTCGACCTCGGTGGCTACACGTTGACTCTGCTAAGCGGCGGCTTGGTGGTTGGCGGCACCAACTGGGGCGTGACGATGGCCAACGGGTATCTGACGGCTGGCAGCTCGGATGGTTTGGGTGTGGAGCTTTTCATCCATCAGTACGCCGCTCTGCCCGTGACTAACAGTGCGGTCATCATCGACAACCCGGGGGTAGGCACGTCCAACATAGTTACGGTGGTGAAGTCTGGCACCGGTATCCTGGTCATGGCCAACACCAACACTTACAGCGGCGGTACCATCATCAATGCGGGCACGCTTTATATCACCAACGACAGCTCGGATAACGTGAATGGGAGCCTGGGTGCCGTCAATGGCGCCACCTTGACCCTTAACGGCGGCATATTGGAGACGACCAATACCTTTACACTCGCCAATCGTCCGACGGTTTTGGATGTGATGGGCGGCACCTTCAATGTGGACAGTGGTTCCACGCTCACTCACACCAACCAGATCAGCGGCTCCGGCACGCTGTCCAAGATCGGCTCCGGGACTCTGGTCCTCAATAATTCGGATGCCAACACGTATGCCGGCGGCACTTTCATTACCAACGGTACCCTCTATATCTTTGACAACGACAACCTCGGTGCTTTGGGGTCTGCGGTGACTCTTAACAGTGGCGGTGCGTTGCGCATCGGCAGTTCGTTCACCTTCGACAACCGGCCCTTTATCCTCACTTTATTGGCCGGGTATATCAATGTGGACGCCGGCCAATCCGTCACGATCACCAATACGATTTCCGGCACTGGATCGCTCGGTCTGGCGGGGGCGGGTGAACTGACGCTCAGTGGCACCAATACCTACAGTGGCGGCACCATCAGCTTGGCTGGCCGTCTGGTGCTTGCCAGCGACACCGCTTTGGGTTCCGGCACGCTTACAATGACGGGTGGAATGCTGGCGAGTTCCGGCGCGCGCTTGCTGACCAACGCCCTTGCCATCAACGCGAACACCATCATTGATATCTCAGGCGGCAGACTGACCCTCTCCGGACCCGGTACCTTTGGCAGTGTTAATCCTGTTTCGAATGCCAATGCTTCAGTGACCATCACTGGCGGCAACACGCTGATTGTGGCCAACAACGAGCGCTATCGTGGAGGCACATATCTGGCCAGCGGCAATACCCTCATCCTCAGCAACAACGCCACGCTGAACAGTGCCCTGATTATCAGCAATGGATCAACCGTCATCGCCCTGGCTGCCAACGGCCTTACAGGCGAGTTCTTCACAAACGGCGTATATCAGAGCACCATGACCAACAGCACCAGCTTCCAGTCCTTCATGGCCTCCAACACCGCGGACACGATCTTCTTTGTTCAAACCACCAACGCCCTTAATTATGGAAACGGCACGGTGCTGCCGAATCAAGGTGTGGCCAACGCCGTCGGTCGCTGGCAAGGCCTCTTCAACGCCCCGACCAACGGCCTCTATACATTCAACACGGCCGCCGTGGACGATTATGAGGTCATCTTCGTGGACGGCGTCAAGTTGACCAACGGCTTCGCCATCGGTCTGACCGCCGGTCCCCATAACATCGCCGTTTATGTCGCCAACGGCACCGGCCCCTACGGTGGCGCGGTGGAAGTAATTTTCCCTGGCGAGGCCTTCGCGGTCCGCTTGAGCAACAGTTTCCTGTCTGGCTCCGGTCCTTCCATCGGGTCGCTCAGTGGCGGAACCGGCGCGCAGTTGATGGTTAGTAATGGCGTGTTGTTGATCAACCAGACCAGCGACACGACCTTTGCGGGCTACCTCACGGGCGCGGGCGGCCTCAACAAGCTGGGCTCGGGCACGTTGACCCTCAGCGGCACCGCCAACGACTGGACCGGTGGCGCCATCCTCAGCGGCGGCCGGCTCAGCATCGGCGATTGGGCCAATTTCGGTTCGTCCACCAGCATGATCACCTTCGCCGGCGGCATCCTCCAGATCACCGGCACGACCATCACGGACCCCGGCAGCCATCCACTCAACAACAGCGGCGGTATGACGTTCAACGGCGGCATCGATGTGGCGAACGCGGCCCATGTCTTCAGCCTGACCAATCTCCTGACCGGTCTCGGCGGTGTGCCCAAGTACGGCGCGGGCACGCTCGTGCTCTCCATGTCCAACAACTTCTTCGGTGGCGTCACCGTCAACGCCGGCACGCTGCGGGTGGGCGACCTGACGGCGTTGGGTTCCGGCATGCTCACGATGAGCAACGGCACGGTGGACCTCTATGGGACCAACGCGATCGTCAATGGTTTGTCGGGCACCAACGGTATCATCACTGATAGCGCGCCGGCGGGCGGGTTGACGACACTGTCGCTGGTGGTCAGCAACGTCTATGGCAACACAACCTTTGGCGGCATCATCACCAATGGTACGCGGGAGATCAGTCTGGTGCTCAACGGGCTTGCCTCGGGGGGCTGGCTGGCGCTGACCAACAACCAGGGGTACACGGGCTAGGCGATCATCAACGGGGGCCGGCTGGGATTGTCGAACTGGCTGGGGGAGATCTCGCTCTCGACCAACATCACGATCTATGCCGGTGGCGGCTTGATCATCAGCAACACGGCGACGGTGAATAACAACAACCGTCTGCGCGATGATGCCAAGGTGTATATGCGCGGCGGCGAGTTCACTTTCGGGAACAACACGGCGGCGGCCACCTATGCGGAAACGGTCGGCTCGCTGATCGTGGACGTGGGCGCGAATCAGATCTTCTCGATGCAGGCTCCTGCGGGCAGCGCGAGCACGCTCACCTTCAGCGACTTGCAGCGCACAGCAGGGGCGACGATCAACTTTGTGGGGACGGGTTTGGGGATCGGGACGTCGAACCGGATCGTGTTCACGAGCGCGCCAGCGCTGAACAACGGGTTG
>CAZGGF010000025.1:0-29488 GCA_964524715.1 uncultured Verrucomicrobiota bacterium
CGGCGCGCGGGCATCGAATGGTCCAAGTTGCTGATTCCCGTGCCCGCGGTCGCGGGCAGTATTTTCGTTCAGGCAGTCCCACCGGCTGGCGGGAAACCGGCGCTGCCATCCGAAAAAGAGCGCGTGCTCGTGGACAGCGCCACGGGCCTTCGTCTGGGCATCGCGAAGTGGCATGATGGACGCAAGGCCGCTCTCAGCATCCGGTTCGATGATTCTCATCCCTCGCATCTGACCAAAGCCATGCCCATTCTGCGCGAGTATGGTTTTCGCGGCACCTTCATGATCAACCCCGGTGCTTCGGAGCCGGGCAGCCGGCGTCGTTCGAATTTTGAGACGCATCAAGCAGAATGGCAGGCCGTTGCGCGCCAGGGGGAGCACGAGCTTGCCAACCATTCCGCACACCATCGCGGTGCTGTCGGTGATGAAGACATGGAGGCGGAAATCGGCGCCGCCGCACAGGCCATCTGGAAGCTGACGCCCGGCAAGAGCCAGCTCATGGCGCTGAATCTCGGCGGTGGCACGTGGTGGGAGACGACGCGGACCTTACGCTACTATCTGGACAAGTATCACCAGTTCGATGCCTCGCAGAATTCCACTGGCATGGATGACCAGTATGGCAACCGCGTCGCCAGCTTCCGCCGCCTCCTGGAGCAGCATCTTGAACGCGGTCTCTGGTATCGCGTTCACTATCACAGCATCGGTGACGGCGCAGCCAGCAGCGAAGCGAACTTCCGCGCTGCGCTGGACGTTGCCAAAGAGCACTCGTCGAAGCTCTGGGTCGCCGGCATGGCGGACATCCACAAGTATCAGTCGGAACGCAACGCCTCGAGACTGGAGCTTCAGCGGTCAGACGCCAAACGCCTCACGTTCCGACTCATCTGTCAAACTGATGCCGCGCTTTACGACCAACCGCTCACCCTTGAAGTCACGCACCCACAGTCATTGGATGCCAGCCGGCTCAAGGTCAGGAACGCGCAAGGCGACATCATTCCATCGCGCGCTGCGCAGTTGGAAGGCGCGTCCACGCTGCGTTTTGATGTTGCGCCACGCAATGCCGTGTGTTCAATCGAGATGACACCATGAACGGAGATCTGCCCATGAAACGCATCATACCGACCCTCCTCACTGCCCTGCTGTTGTCACCCCTGTCCGCGCTGCACGCCGCGGAATTCAAAGCCGGCGCCGCCGTCGTTGACATCACACCGGTGAAGCTGCCGGTGCTGGCCAATGGCGGGATGACCAGCCGCTCGGTGGACAAAATCAACACGCGCATCCATGCGCGTGCCATCGCCCTCGCGGATGGCAAGGAGCAGATCGCCATCGTCGTTGTGGATACCTGCATGATGCCCCGGCCGTTGCTGGACGAAGTGAAAGCGATTGCCACAAAGCGAACCGGTATCCCCTCAAATCGTATATTGATCTCGGCGGTCCACACGCACAGCACGCCGTCATCCATGGGTTGTCTTGGCACGGACGCGGACGAGAACTATGTGCCGTTCCTGCGCGACAAGCTGGTGGAGGCCATCGCGGCGGCTCAGGCGGCATTGGAGCCGGCGCAGGTCGGCTTCGCCAAGGGCAACGCGGCGGAGTTCACCGCGCTGCGGCAGTGGATCCGCCGGCCCGACCGCATCAAGGAGGATCCGTTCGGAAACATGACGGTGCGCGCGAACATGCACGCGGGAGCGAACTGGGACGATGCCACGGGCGAGGCCGGCCCGGAGGATCCCGATCTCTCGATCATTTCGATCCAGGCGCGCGATGGTCGTCCGCTGGCGATGCTCGCGAACTTCTCCATGCATTACTTTGGCGACAAGGACATCAGCGCGGATTACTTCGGCCTGTTCTGCGAGGGGTTGAAGCAGCGGATTGCGCCGGATGGAAAGTTCGTCGGCATCATGTCGCACGGTTGCAGCGGCGACATCTGGCGGCGTGATTACACGAAGCCCGAGAGCTGGAACCCGAAGCTGACGATTGATGAGTATGCGAAGGGGTTGGTGGACATCGCGATCGCGGCATGCAAAGGCATTCGCTATCGTGCCGACGTCGACATCGCGATGGCCGAGCGGCGGATGACGTTGAACCTGCGGGTGCCCGACAAGCAACGGCTCGAATGGGCCCAGCGCATCGTCGCGGCGATGGGTGATCGTCTGCCGAAAACGCAGCCGGAGATTTACGCACGCGAGCAAATCTTCCTGCACGAGCGGCAGAAGACGGAAGTCGTGACGCAGGCCTTGCGCATCGGCGACATCGGCATCGCGACCACGTCGTGCGAGACCTACGCCATCACCGGCTTGAAGATCAAAGCCGCTAGTCCGCTGCCACACACGCTGGTGTTTGAACTGGCCAACGGCGGCGACGGTTATATCCCGCCGCCGGAGCAATACCTCTTTGGCGGTTACAACACATGGCCGGCGCGTTCCGCCGGTCTTGAAGTCACGGCCGAGCCGAAGATTGCAGAAACCGCCATCAGCCTGCTGGAAAAAGTCAGCGGCCAGCCGCGACGCGAGTGGAAACTCCGCGACGGTCCCGCCACACGGGCGATCGTGGCAGTGAAGCCCGCCGCTTACTGGCGCATGAACGAATTCACCGGCCCGCACGCTAGCGACGTGAGCGGCCACGGACATGACGCGGTTTATGAACGCGAGATCACTTATTATCTCGAAGGGCCGTGCTCGAAGAGCTTTTGCGGCGAGGACGAGGTGAATCGCGCGCCGCATTTTGTTGGCGGGCGATTGCGCGCGCGCCTCGGCGAACTCGGCGATCATTATTCCATCTCGATGTGGCTCTGGAACGGCATGCCGAACGACGCGCGCGATGTCAGCGGCTGGTTCTTCTCCCGCAGCCGCGACCAAGGTCTCGGCGCGCACGGTGATCACCTCGGCATCGGCGGCAAGAGCGCCCACACCGGCCGGCTCATCTTCTTCCACGGTGACGACGCGACTGCCGCGACCGCCGGCAAAACCGTCATTCCCCGCTGGCAATGGCAACATGTGGTCTTCGTCCGCGAGGGCCAGACTGTGCGCATCTATCTCAACGGCCAGCTTGAAATCGAGACAAAGGCCGCCGCGAACTTCCCCGCCGGCTTCGACCAATGCTTCTTCGGTGGTCGCGGCGATAACGACAGCAACTGGGAAGGCCGTCTCGATGAAATCGCCGTCTTCAGCCGCGCCCTCAGCGCCAGGGAAATCGCGCGGTTGCAGGTGAAGTGATTCGGAGAGAAACACGGCTCATCAAACGTGAGCCTACGCCCTGCCTGCCCATCCATCTCCACTACCTGCGGCGGGGCTGATCTGAGTCCATTCGCCGGGAGTGTTTTTTGAAGCGTCATCTCTGACGCAGGAAGTCCGGTCGGCCTGTTGCGGAAGCAGGTGGACTTTGGACTAGTGTGCGATTTTGGAGAAGGTCGCCGCAACCGGCTTCTGCTTCCTTTGGTCGTCCCACGCGCCCCAATGTGCTTCTGAAGCAGCGATCTCCGAGGGGTTTGTTTTCGGCTTCCACTTCAAATCGAACGCTTCAAAAAAGACCAGGGCAGATGTTTCCGTGCTCGGCAATTTCTCCTGGACCAGCCGCCAGTAGGCCGCCTGGGTTTCGGCGTTGAATGGTGGTGGCCCCGCAGGGAATCCGTGTTCTTTGATCAGGATAGGCTTGGTCCCTTCCTGCAGACTGCGTAGCGCGTCAATACGTTCTCTGAGCCAAACCACTGCCGCTTCAGCGTTTCGGCGGTCTCCTCCGCTGAACACCCAATGGCACGTGGGAGAATGAAAATCCACGATGCGCCGCAACTCCTGGTTCCCATAGGCGGAAATCGGCTCACTCGTGCTGATCGGAACCCCCGGAAGCGCGGCCCTTACCAAACCAATCGCGGCTTCGAGATTCTCCCATTTCTCGCCGCGCAGTTGTGTTTCATTGCCGACAATCACCGCGATGACTGTACGGGGATATTGGCGGGCAAGTCTTACTGCGGTTTCCAGTTCGACGACGGAGTGTATATCCCAGATGCCCAGAATCACTTGAAAACCCATGGTTGCGGCGATTGGCACGATCTGATCCACCCCCTGATCCGCATTGCAGGAGTAGGTCACCAAGCCATTGAAGAACGGTTTCAGGATTTCCAGATCCGCACGAATGCCGTCACGTGTTGCCGGTTTGAACTGGGCCTTGAGTGGGTTGTACTCAGACGGGGTGTAAGCCACAAACCGGTTCTTCAGAAAAGCCTGTTTGAGCGCGCCCCACTCTGCGCCAGGTTCTGTCGAACGACTTGAACGTCCCTGACCGCATGACAGAAGCATCAGGGCACAAACGGTCGTGCAAGCCAGCATCGCCATCGTAGCACTGGGTTTGTTCATTGTATGAGGCTCGCGCGTGCCCCCCCCCATTTGGATCGCAGATCACTCAAAGTAGATCGTGTCGAGGAAGAATTGGGTCCGGTTGTTCGAATCAGCCTGCTGGTCTTTGTTCAGCACGAACGTGAAACCGTTGCAGATACGGCACAAGTCTTCGGCTCGGTAGCCCGACAAATCGAGCTCGAATCGCTGCCATTCCTTGCTGAGCTTGAGCCAACGGGACTCCGCCGGGAATTTCAGGCTGTCGCCGTATTTCTTGTCACCGAGAATGCCGGCTTTGACCTGAATGCGCTCAGTGCCTTGGACCCCGCGCGCGTAAAAGACCAGCTTCTTTGTTTTGAGACCGCTGAGATCGTAATACCAGCCGCGGCTGTCCTCACCCCACCACTGGGGGCGATCGGGACCGGAAAGAAACGCGACGCCACACCAATACGGGGGCGCCCAGTTGACCGTTACGGAAATGCACGAGTCCTCTGGCGTTGCCTTGCCAGATTCAACGTGAGGGTTTTCAACGCACGCCGCATCCATCTTCATGATTTGAGATGCCTGTTCAGGCATCCAAGCGTAGGGCACGAAAGGCATCGTTGCGCCGCCCTTCCCGCTGGTGTAAAGCCAGAACCGGCCGCTTCCGTCCAGGGACGGTTTCCGAATGTCAAAGTCCGCGCTCGAACAGTTCAGGCCAAGGAGCAGCAGACTCACAAGGAGCGACAGTTTTTTCGGGATATGCTGAGATTTCATGGTGACTTCTCCTTTTTTGTTTCCTGCTAACGACTGCATTCTGCAAGACCACAGTTGGTTTCTTACGGCATCGACATTACTCGAAGAAAACATTATCCAAGTACACTTGCACGGGCGCACTCGCATCGGCTTGGTGCAGCTTCTCCACGACAAACGCCAGCGAACAGATGCGCTCCAGATTGTTGCGCTTGGGATTGACCGGGTTGTTGCCGCACATTGCACAGACTTCCCTGGCTCCGGGACAGTTGACGCACTCGCCCGTTGGGGGCAACCGATAAGGATTGAGCGGGACAACGAACTGCTGCCATTCCGCGCCCAGCAGAAAACGTTTCTCGATCGGGTAAGCGAGGCTGTCACCCAGGACCAGCGGATTGCCGTCGGCATCGCGTGACAGGATCCCGACTTTGACCAGAAGCCGCGTGCCCGCCGAGGGCGATCGGGCGGCAAATCTCAGGACGCGAAACCTCCGCGGGCTCTCCAGGTTGTAGTAGTAAGCGCGGTTATCGCCGGGCTGCGCCCACCATGCCGGCAGATCGTTTCCGGTGAACCAACCGATGGCTGCCCAAGTGGCATCCCAGCTTTGCCCATTGACGCCTTTGCCGGCCCAGTGAACTTGCCAGGAAACGCAACTCCCGTGCCCACCGTACGGTTGCGTCGCGCAGTTGAGGTTCAGTTGCATCATCTGGCTGACCGACTGGGGTGTCATCACCTGCTTCTCTTCCTTGGTCCCATTACCCCACATCCAGCCATAGGGAATGAACGGCAGCGTGGCGCCCTTTGCCATGTCGGAATAGACGACGAACCTGCCGGCGGAATCCACGGGCGGAGGCAAAATCTGATCAGGTCCGATGGTATCTTCCGATCGCAAAACAGGAATCTCCTCGACTTGGCAGAAGGGTGCGTCGGTCAAGTCTTTCGTGGTGTGACCGAACATCTGCGGCGTTGGGAGGGTTCCCGCAGGCGTGGCGTCTGTTTGCTGATGGAGCGATGCCAGCTGGGCGATGGAATGCTCGGCAAACAGAAATGCCTCCCGTCGGGAGATAATCCCGTCCCCATTGATGTCAGCAGGCGACTTCACCCCTCCCGCATGTCTTTGCCCATAGCGTGAGGCCAGCAAACAGAGCGTGAAAAGGCCGTGCGGCTTCTGTGCTTCCGGCAGTCGCCATGGCAGCGCTGAGTAATCGCAGATCTCGCCCGCAAACTGGCCATCAGAGCAGGACGAGATCAGTTCCCATTTGGAAGCGCTCCGCGACAAAGCCTCGATGAATTTCCCCGTCGTCTTGTCTGCGCCCAGTCTGCAGACGTCCACCCACAACCCCAGATTCTTGAAGGTGGCGTGTGCGGTCTCCAACACGTTTGAAAGATCATCGAGGCTTAGCCCGCTGGCTTCCACGTTGGCCAGCCGGGCGTCCATCGGCATCAAGTAAGCCTTTCCGTTCTTCATGGTTCCATGGCCGGACCAGTAGATGGTGAGACTGTCGCCCTGGCCCAGCCGCGCGTAGTAAGCAAGCCGCTTCAGGATATTAGCGCGGGTCGGCTGGTCATCCATGGCACTATCCGGCGTCATTTCAATGACCGTGTATCCAACCTTCCGCCATAGTTCAGCCACGCTCTTGGCGTCGTTGACCGCGCCGGAGAGTTGAGGCAACGCGGGTTCGGCAAGCCATTGGTTGATGCCGATCACCAGTGCCACGTGCTGGTTTGGGGTGCCCGGCACGAAAACAGTCGGATTCGCCGCTGGCGAGGGCAGAGTTTGAATTGCACCGCTGGCGGCGTCCTTGGCCGAGGGCAACAGCACTGTACCTTGATGGGATTGGTCGCTCCTCGTAATCATCCCGAACGGCAATGGACCCGGCGACCGGTTTGGAGCTTGGGCCAGTTTCATGGAGGCTGGGACAGAAGACGAAAAATGAGTCCAGACAGCCCCTCCGAACACCACGACAAGAACCGCTGTTGCTGCTGCAACCATGGCAAAATTCCTCAGCGTCCAAATTACCGGGGCCAACGGCATTTTTGAGATGTCATGCCGGCAGAGAGGGCACCTGAGAACATGCCACCACACTGAGACTTTGTGGACGAATGCAAGCTCGCCTCGCGAGTAAGCCTCCAGGATTTCGGGATCGGGGCAGCCCAATCTCTGCTTCCGCCATCCGCGCGCTGCGCCTCTAAATGCGGCGCGAAAGCGCTCATTCTTATTGCTGGCATGACGTTCTGACGTGTCCATAAACCCTTACCTGGCTTGAACCTGGATTTGCATCTCGCGCTCGAAACTGGCATGGTGCCAGCTGACGATGATTCGGAGCCTGTGAATACCTGATGACATTGGAGGGATGCCATGGGTGACGGCGACACTTTCACCCTTTTTAATGAAATTAATGAAACGACAGCTGAAGGCTGCAAATTTCCCGTCCAGAAGAGTCTCGATACATACCCCATCGAGCTTCAGGTCAAGACTGCTACAGAGCTCGATGCAGACTTTCGCTGGCACACCAGCAAGTGGTGCGACCGGCACAACTTGAGTCTGCATGCAAAGATATTTTAAGAGTGATGCTGACCACTGGTCCTTGAAGGCACGTCGTCCCTTGGATAAGAGCTTCTTTGCGCGCCCCTCGCTGATTCCCATGGCTTGCGCAATCTCGGCGCAGCTCATGTTCTCCTCTTGCTGTAGAATTAGTGCCTGCGCCCAGCGTGGCGGGATATTATCCAAGGTGGCCCGGACGAGTTTCTCCAACTCGTCTGAAGTGATTCCAGCGACCATGTCGTCAAGAGCAACACCGTCATGTGTCGTCAGCCAGTCCTCGTCGTCACTGACCAAGTCACTGGTTATTGGGAATTTCTGATATATCGCGCGATAGGATCTCGCGACGGTTTGGCAGAAGTACGACACCCAGCATAAGAACTCCCCAATACTCTTCCCCCGAAAACCCTCGAATTTCTTGACCACCATTTCGACCACTTTGCAGTAGGCATCATGCAAATCGCATTCTCGAATACCCTTCCTCCGCAGTATTTTTTTGACGAATCCTTCAAATACTGTGGCAACTCTCGCTAGAAGTTCTCGAATGCATTCGCGTTTCGACAAAGCCCCTTGCAGCCAGTCGTCGTCCAACTCGGGTTGGTCTGAGCTCACGAAGTTATCTTGGGTCCGCCCTGCGCAGGGTCGCAAGCTATTTTCTACGGTTCGTCTCGCCGAGTCTTCCTTCTGGGATGATCTGAGTATCCCCAGTATTGCCCAGACTGGGGGTACAGAAGTAGTCGTAAAAGCCATCTCAGCCATACTGATTTAGAGCAACTGCACACCCAATCGGCCCCCCCCTCGCTGAGAAATCTTCTGCGGCCAAGGGGAGAGGGCAGCAAAGAAACAACCACTGTTCAGTATTTCCACCGTGTGCGAGCTTGTCTGTGGCCAAGGGGGGGGCGAAAACGCGGTGGGAAGCCCTAATCCTAGTGTATGAGAAAGCACTGTCCCACATTAGAGCGAAGAAATCTTGCAGGCCTCACAGAGCCATGGGCAAGAACGGGCATGAAAGTGATTGGTCTACTGTCGCTTTCGCTGTCAACACTCTCTTTCGGAGCCCACGTAGATGATGCGGCTACTGAGGCGCTCAAGTTCATTTATAATCACACGCCCGCACCGGAAGTGTCACCCCAACGGTCCAAGACGCTGCCGATACTTGTAAGGGACTGGCCAGGCGGGGTTTGGGTCAACAACGGCCTGACTGCCCGAGTGGGTTTCGTCCGGATTGAAAAGCCAGACGACATCGGCAGGGTCGCCAGCATCAACCAGCAATATTACGCGGGACTTGAACGGTCGGGACTCGGTCGCACTCCGGCTGAAGCGGATTTGGTGACCGACAATCATCAGTTCTACTACTACATCCCTTCAGGCCAGACGCCCCAGAGCGCCCACCAAGCGCAGAAGTTTTGGGAGTGGTTTGGGACGAATCGCCAGACGGTATACGATTGTTTGGCAAAGGGGACGGCGTTCGATGAGGTGGTGCGGCAGGCCAACGCGTTTGCTCGTACGCCGGAGGTTCGCGCCAATATGACACAAGCCGAGTGGCGGGCCGCCCAACCGCCGAAGGCTGACGCCCCTGTCCTGCAGGTTTACTTTCCACGGCCCTTGCCGACTACTCTTCCCGATCTAGCCGGCCGGCCAGCGAAGGTGGCGACATATGAGAAGTTCTCCGCCGCCGATCTGGCCCAAGGGAAATTTGTTTCTTCCGGCGACGCTCAGCTGCGGCAGCTGGCTGACTACAGCCGGTGGCAAGCCCAACACGCAGGATCAACTGCGCCACTGCCCAAGTATGATCCAAATTCAACGGCGGCCCAGCCGGGCGACATTTTCGTGCGTAGCGGCCCGCTGGGAACCATACCTCACGGGGCCAATTATTGGGGGCCAAACAAGATGGGCGACGTGCATTTCGACGCGATCGAACTGCGCAAGATGGAAAAGGGCGGTTGTTACGTGGTGCCAATGCACTGGACGGCTGACCCTGGACCACAGTTGAACTTTTACCGACCGCTGGAATCAGGCATCCGATGTCGCTATGAGGGCAAGGAAACAACGCTACGCAACCTGCCGATTGAGGTGAAGGAGAGTATCCGTGACGCCGCCTCCCGGGCCGACCGGCAGCGGCTGGGCAGTCCTCATGGCCAATACGCTCTCGTGGGCGTCGTGAAACCTTCCAACCAGTGCATTGATTCGCTGCTGGAGCCGTGGGACACGGCCTTCAAGAAACAAAACGTTGTGATCCTGGATGAGAAGGGACACCCAACCACCTTTCGGAATCGCCTTTCGTTCTTCCAGACCGCCATCCCAATGAGTTGGCCCAACAACGGGAAAACAGGTCCGCTGGGCTTCGAGTTATCAAAGGTTGATCCGCCATATGCGGCAGGGCGAATCCAAAACGGCACTGGCGGCGTATCCATGCGGATGGATCTGAATGAGGGTTCTTTCAAGCTGGCTCCAACTGCGGATTGGGATCGCAAGGCGGAAGAGTTTAGGGAAAAGGCACGGTCCCAACGCGATCTCGAGCGATGACTGTGCAGCAACACGAAGAAGGAGACAATTGCGATGAACTTGAACAAGACCGGAAGGGCGTTTAAACCGCGCAGCGGCCCTGTGTACTCCCGGCGCGGCTTCCTTGCCACGACGTTGCTGTCGCTGTGCGGCGGCAACCGCGCGGCGTTTGCTTCGCGCGACGAGGAGGTTTGCCTGTCGCTAAGCGCGGTATCCCGCAAAGCGGCAGTGGCCATCAAGGCCGGTCGCGCGTTGCCGTGGGAGGTGGAGTGCCTCGGTGGAATCGGCTGGCTGACTGGCTATGTTCTCGACCCGGTTGCGCACGATGTGATTCTGGTGGGACGGCAAAGTTCTTCGCGGCCCAGCCTCCATTTTGAAGATCTGGTCGTCAATTTGAGAAACACATGGGGGCAGCACGCCCATCCGTACTGCTCGCTGGACCCACGCCGACAGGATGTGCAGGCCGTCAATGCGCTGTTTCAGAGTGTCCCCGTCATTTCCAGTCTCGAACAAATGCAGGGCCTCTACGCCCATTTGAAGAGTCTCTGGGGACCGCAACAAGTCGTGGTGGGCGGTGTGCCCGATAGCTCCCGTCACGCGCGCGTTATGATCGCGGCTGATTACCACATGAAACAGTTCTCTCAAGGCCACGTGACCGTGCCGGAAGTAACCTCCTATTTTGACCTCGGCCTGCAGGACATGAAGAGAGCTTTGCGTTCTGGAAACACGGTGGCTGCCCAACGAACGTCCATGGCTCGGTTTTGGTTCCACCTTGGGGCAGGGGAGCCAGCTTATTACACAAGCAATGGTCTGGTCTGGCTGGAACGTTGCTCCGTGGTCCTGCTGACTGAGAATCAACGAGCGGCGACTGATGGCACGCTGCACGACTCCGGCGAAGAGGACCCTATCGCTCTCACATTCGCCGGACAAGTCACACGGGAATATGCACGGCTTGGCCGGCGCGCGACGATTTATGAGGATATGGAGAATCTCTACCGCCTCAGCGCGGTACTGCGAGCGGCGCATTTCCGCAGCGCCACTGACGAGGCGGGCTTCAGTCCACATTTCCTGCTCCACCAAGTCGGGTTTCGTTCCCCCAAACCGTTACCACCCACTTTGCCGGGGCTGGTCAATGGCAGACAGGAAACCGTACCGGTTTCGGGCGGCGCGTATCTGTTGCACCCGATGGTTTGCGGCGGCGTCGGCATGGAGATGCGGTTGACGCGAGCCTGCTTCAAGACGGCTCCCGTTGGATGGGCTGAACGCATCCGCTTGGCCGCACTTCGGAACCGGCCTGATGCCGAGGCACTCTGCTGGCCCCTGCGTCGGACAGCATAACTTGAACAGGGCCTGGACCCTACAACTTCTTACATCGGAACCGTCAAAAGAACCAGATGCGAAACATACGGTGAGAGAACGCAAAACCGCGCGAGGCAGCCAAACGATCACAGTACGACTGACGACCCTGAGAATTCAAAAAAAGGACGATGCGACATGAATGCGAAGACGAACGGAAACAATGGCCGAGACAACAATAGATATCCCGGCCTCGAACCGACCCGACAGAGCATCATTTACAGCCGGCAGCCCGACAGCAGGAATGGCGACATGCCAAGCGTGGACCCGAACGTTGCGACAAAAGTGCAGGGAGCCATCGATTTTCTTGCCATGGTACATGGTAATCATCACCACGAAATGACGAAGGGCCGAGATGAGTTGGTGTACACACAACTGGAATCTCAAGTTGAAATGCTTGAAGACCTGCGATCCGAGAAGCAATCACTCGATACTGTCGTGGCAGCGACACCCGAACGAATTGACGACCCTGCGGCGCCAGTATTCGGTCATGCGACGATGGAACAGAAGATTGGGCTGGTTGTTCTGTGGCTGATCTTCGTCTTCACGTCATTGGTGGCTTGGGTTAATACCGCGAGGTTCGCTCTGGACTTGACGCAAGATTGGCTGCGCGCCTTTCTCTACACGAGCGCCCTGCCATGCATCCCCCTGGCGTTGAAGTATTTCATCGACGCAACCAATGGCAACTCGCGGAAACGTGCCAATCGCTGGCTGGCTGCAATCGGTGCTCTCGCAGCGATTTCGTTCATAGGCAGTTATGCGTGGCAGTTCGCTGTCGAACGCTCTCTGCAGGATCTGCAGGTGGGAGGAACCGCCGATTTGCGGGTGCAACTTTCGAGCCAGCTGGTTCTCGAGGTCGTCATCAGCTCGGCGCTGTTTCTGTGGATCAACAGAATCAACAGTATCGCCGCCGTCCTCATCAGAAACCCGCATTGGGACGAACTGCAATCCAGGCGCGCCATGCTGGTGGGGCAGATTCGAGCCGCAGAGCAACGGGCGGCGGAATTGCGCGCCGAGATGAAGATGCTCTCCGCCGCTCTGGCGGTGTCTGTTGGCAGGAGCATCGTCCATGGCTTCGCCTTCGATAAGGAACGAGACGTGGCTGCACCAGGGCTGCTTGCCCCCAAACAATAGGCTCACACACAAGGAGACACATGAAAACAATACTGAGACTCATAACCATGATTGCCCTGCTTTCCGGGGGCACTGCTCTGGCGGCGGAAATCAAGACCGTGCATGTTGGCCTGTCGCCGTTCCTCTCAGAGACCGATCGCGAAAGGGTTTGGCTCCAGTTGTGCAACTGGATTTCCACGCTCCCGGGCGGAACACGGATTGTATTCTCCGACGCATACATGCTGCAAACAGTTGTTACGTTCGAGATCCCTCAACTCAGGTACGACACACCAAAGGCCCGGACGAGCTTTCTTCGTCCACCGATGGCGACGTTGAAGAACTGGTTCGACCAGTGCGGCCAGCGGACGAGTCCCGCCGGCCTCCGGAACAGTGCGATCTTGCGAACACCGGAGTACCTCAATCACGTCACCACTGACGTCGCCGAGGAACCCCGCAGCATCGTACTGATTGGCAGTCCGCTCTATCAGTCGCAAAACGAAACGGTCTTCTCCTTCGGCGAAGACCGTTTCCCCACGGATGCGCACTTGGCATGCGATGAGATGGGATCGGTGTTTGGGATCCTTCTCAAACAGCAACGGATGAACCACGTGTTGGTGCACTGGCTCTATCCTTGCGAAAGCATCTTCTGCAGCAGCCTTTACAAGGACCGAATCGAGAGGTTCTGGAACCTGTTCATTGGTCACCAGTCTGGGACGATGGCGTCGTTCAGCGCCGATGGGAATTCCGTTTTCCGGCGGGCTATCACCTCGGGTCTGCCACGCAAGCGTGAGGACGAACTCGATCCGTGCCAGGACAAGGTGGAGATGTGGACTATTCGACGCGAAGTCCCGGCCCGGGTGATGACGAACGCTGTTGCCACCGTCAAGTTCAGGGTGCGACCTCAGCAAAGCACGACCCAGGCGGAGACGAACTTCATTCGGATGTTGGAGGAGCAAGTGCCCTCGGACAAGACCGCCATCGGCATCATGTGGTCCATTCGCGGACTTGACCTGGACTTGTATGTCTGGCACCACCCGGGCGTTTCGCCGCTCTTTTACCGCAACACGCGCACAACCGAGGGGCACTATATTCACGATTACAGGGACGCAAACGATCAGGTCGACTACGAGTACGTGATACTCGATGCCTCAACGGATCTCCAACAGGCCAGCGCGTTCGTCAACTTCTACGCTGGCCAAACAAACGATCCGGTCTGTGGAAAAGTCATCCTGCGGCACGCAGGGCGTACCTACCACGGCACGTTCGCCCTCCCTGCGCGCTACGGCAATAAAGGCAATGAACGCGACGGGCGACAATCGAGCCCCTTTTGGGTGGGAATCAAGTTGGATGACTTGATTCGATCGACTGCTGTTGCTGCTTCGAGCCATTGAATCACGCCGGGGTGTGGCGCGACGTAAATCAGTCTTTCGAACGCTTGCGATCAGGGCCGGTCGCCGCGCCATCACCAAGCCAGTCGTGGTGAGTCAGTGGGTGGAATTTGCACCGGGCGGCGTGCCACGATACGCGGTGCGTGACTTGGCAATTTCGCAGCGCTGGACGGGATATCAGCTTGCCGACGGCAAGCTGGCAGGTAAATTGTCGCCAGACAGTGGGACGCAGGGGACGATTGGTTCTTCACCTTCGGCTGTCCACCGCGAAACAACAACTCGCCAGACGGCAACGGCTGGCATACGATGGCGACGTTGAGATGCATGAACATGAAACGAAATGTTTTCCTGCTTCCTACTGCTTCTCCGCGCCTGATTCCACTGGTCACAGGACTTCTTATCGCTGGCATCGTTGCCTGGCTTGCCACGCCAGCTGGGTGTGACTCGCCTGCGCCGGCGTTGCAGAAACAGGCCATCCTCGTGCTGCCGACTCCCAAGCAGGTCCAGTTGCGAGCGGGGCGCGTGTTGCTCACACACCGCGAATCCACCGGGCAGCGGGGATGTTCCATCGTGGCGGGACCGGAGGCGGGTTTTGCAGCCGAAGTGCTGGCGAAGCGGCTCGGAGCGCCGATAACGGCGACCCGGCCATCGGGGAATCCTGTGGTGATGTTGCGTTTGGATTCCGCTGCGCCGTTTGCGGCCAAGCTCGGCCGCGATGCCCGGCCGGAGGCTTATCGTTTGGAAGTGAACAACGCGGGCGTGGAAATCATCGCTGTGGAACCCGAAGGTTTGTTGCGCGGGGCGGCAACGCTTCTGCAGATTCTTCAGGTGGAGAAGGACGCGGTTGTTGCGCCGGAACTGACGATCACCGATTGGCCCGCCTTCCGTTACCGCTGCGCCTCCGACTGGCTGATCAATGCGGAGATCAATCGTTGGTCCTACGACTGGGGTGACGGACGCCAGGCTTGCCTCGCCCGAATCAAACGCAAGCTGGATATGTGTTTCGATCACAAGATCAACCAGGTTTGGTTCGACGGATTCGGCTGGGACACGCAGCGCAGCGAGGGCTACGCGGACTTCGTGCGAGAGTGCGCCGGATATGCCCGGCAGCGTGGCATCAAGCTGACATTCGCCGGTTACGGGGGTGGCTACGGAACTTCTTATCAAAAGTCGGAGCTTTACCGTTACGGTTACTTCGGCAAGACGCTGGTCAATCGACGTCCCTATCCTGACGGAGCGGAGTATCTCTGTCGCGGCATGAAGCAGACCGAGCAAAGCAGGCGTTACGGCACCTGCCTGTCAAACGAAGCGCTCCAGCAGGCGAAGCTGGTGGAGATGAAGCGCTTCGTCGCCGCGGTCGAGCCGGGTTTCCTTTACATTCACGACATCGACACGGGGACGTATGCAGCCAGCCAGAGCAGTTGGCTCATGCGTTGCGACGAGTGCCGCAAACGATGGCCCAGTGACGAACTCACCGATCCACAGGGCCAGGCCGGCGCCATGGCGGACTGGTATCGTCAGATTCGCCGCACGCTCGACAGCATCACGACCCCACGTGGATACCGCGCAGCGCGAGACCTCACGCTGATATTCACTTCTCCCCTCTACACGGAGTATTACGAAAAGGGACCGCCGGACCTCTGGCAGCGGGAGACGGACTACTTTTGTCTCATGAGCCGGCTGCTGGGGCCGGCGACCGGCGTGGAGTTCGGGTTGCGTGAGCAGTTTTACCGCCCGGGCGGTGGCAGGAAGATCGCTCATCTTCGAACCGCTCTCGACCGGGTCGGCGCGGGACACGGCATCTACGTCATCGCGTTTGGTGGCGGCGACCATTACCTGAGCGATGATCTGGCCAACATCTCCGGTGCGATGGCACATTTCTACGATGGCGCCGAGGCCGTGTGCCTGTCCAACGGCGGCGTGCATGAGGAACCGGTCCAGGTCCTCAATGCCGAACAACTCTGGGCCGGCAGCCTGGCCGGCTATCGCGAGGACCCACCCGACGAAGCGTCAGCGCAGAGTCTCTTCCGCCGCATGGCTGCGGGGAAGTACCGTCCGGCGGCTCTTTTTGGACCGGGCAGGTTCTTCGATCAAATCTGCCGCCGCCTCTGGGGCGAAACCGCCGGTCGTGCGATGTTCGATGCCTACATGACAGCCGGCGAGACCGGTGAAGGTCCTGTCAGCCGCGTGTGGTGGACAGTGACGAAGGAGGTGGCCAGGCTCCAATCCACATCAACGCCCAAGGGGTTCCGATGGGAAGATGAACATGCCCGCTGGCTGCGGCGATTGGCGACCACGGAGCAGGCGCTGGCCCATGCCCGGCGGGCTGCCGCGATGAGCGATGATGAGGATATCCGTTGGTTTGCCCGCTGCCTGCTCGTGGGGACGCATTTCTCCAAGTGCATGGCGTTGTCCGTTCAGTTGCGTGTGCGCGAGGAGGCCGCCACCCGTGCCCAACTGGCCAAGTCACTGACCGAACTGGAGTCGCTGGTTGCTGCCGGCGGCGGCCTCGTTAAAACCGATCCCCTCGGCGGTGATCCCGGTTGCTGGATGGAAACGATCGCCAACCTGAGAAAACTCAATGGGCTCTGAGACACACCTTCAACGCGGGCATGTTCCGCTTCGATGAAGAAAGGACTGTCGAACATCCTGCCAGTGCCCACACCCTCTTATGCGTCAACTATATCTGCCAACCTCATCATTAGGCGTCGCTGTCAGTTTGCTCATGCTGGCACTCGGCGGTGGCGTGGCTGTCAATGCTGCTTCTGCACCCGCTCTCGATACCCGGCTGAGCGCCGCCGCGCCCCGTTCGCATGAGCGCTGGATCTGGACGGAGTTGATCGCGTTTGACAATCAGCAGCCCGACTTCGGCGTGGGCCAGTATCTCAGCACGACGGGTTTTCAGCCAACCGCGGTTTGCTTGCTTATCGGCTCGCCCGACTTCGTCCTTTCGCATCCCGGCATCGAGAAGGAGACTCCGTTGCCGGCGGAGTATTGCTCGCGCGATGGACACGAGTTCAATCAAGAGCGAAAACGTCAGGCGTGGACCAACCATCAGTTGCGCTCGCTGAACCGCGGGCTGCGCGGGCGCGGGGTTCAGGTGTATCTGAGCACGTTCGCGAAATACTACCGCGACAAGACGCACCGCGAGTGGATCAGCGATCACCGCGAGGTGCTGCATGTGCGGAAGAGCAGCGGCTTCGCGTGGGCGCTGAACTGTCTTGCCCAGCTGGGCGATGGCTCGTTCTTCGAGGACTATTTCGCAAAACGGATGGTGAGAACGCTCCGCGACTATGAATTCGATGGCTGGCATGGTGCGGATGGTTGGGGGCCGCTTTCAGGGCCCCTGCACGAGGTGTCGTTCTCGGATGATATGATAGACCAGTTTGCCGTCACGTCCGGCCTGCGGTTGCCGGACGTGGTCACCCGGAGATGTGTCTTCGATGTGCCAAAGCTGACGGCCCGCGCGGACTGGATTCTGAAAAACAAACGGGCTGAGTGGAGTGAGTTTCATGCGATGCGCTGGGCTCGCTTCTGGAAAACAATGGTCACGGCGTTGCATGGCGCAAAGAAAAAGGCCGTGATCAACTCAGCGTGGGGCCGCGCGCCCTTCGAGGCGCTGTATCGCTACGGCATTGATTATCAGCGCATCGCGGCCACAGGCGTGGACGGCATCATCGTGGAAACCGTGGCGGCGGGTTTGGCCATGGACCCCCGCCTCGCGGGTCAGGACCGGCATGATGACTTTCTGGCCATGCTCATGCTGATGCGCGCCTGCGTGCCGGATACGCGGCTCATTTTCCTGCACAACGTGCATGACGTCGTCGAGCAATGGGACGCCATCCACCATATCCCCACAGTGCTTGAACGCGAGATCTACTCGCTGGCGAATGTCTTCCACACGAAGCCGGATGGAAAACTGCGCCCCAGTGCGGACGGTTTCCTGGCCTGTCTCGGCGATGGCCTGAAACGCGATGAATGGCGCTGGTTGGAAGAGCGCTGGGAGCGGGCCTTCTCGTCGTTACCGTTGCGCACATGCGGCGCGACTGTCGTGTGGTCGGACGCGGCCTTTCACGCGCAAATGGGTGACTTCCTGAAGACGCGCACCTGGAATACGCACCACCTGCTTTTTCATCTCATGGCGGAGGGCGCCTCGGTGCAGTCCACCGTGGATGTGACTTCCCTGCAAAAAGCTCGCGGCGCGCTGCTGGTGCCCAACGCGCATCTCTTCCCCGCGGATGAACTCGCCAGCGTGATGCGCTATCGGGGCGGTCCCGTCGTGTTGGTGGGGCGCAAGGTGAGCTCGCTGCCAAAGGCCGACGTTGAGTTCAGCGACGTGTATCCGCCGAATGAAATGTGGTGCGGCGTGTATGGCGCGAAGCCGGCGGTGCTGTTGAAAATAGACAGGGATGGCGAAGAGCCGACGCTTGGCGATTTCATGAGTCTCACCGACCCCAAGGGCTACTGGGATCACCTGACGTATCGCAAGGTTTCCCAGAGTTTCATCAAAGCCTGCGCGCAGACGCTGCAACGCGTCTCAACACCGATCACCGTGGTCGCAGAAAGCGAATCCGTGGCGCTCATGCCTGTGGAGCAGGAAAGCGGTCGCATCCGCATTGCGATCAAGAACCGCACGCCAAGCTATGCGCGTCCGCGGATCGACATCGGGCAGCCGATCGAATCCGTGGAAGTGCGCTCCGGCTTCCCCTCCGTAGCCATCCGGCCCGACGGCTCGAAGTTCAGCGTGCGCGTGCCTGGCCACGGCATCACGGTGGTGGATGTGGTCACAAAGCTCAAATGAGCGAGACCGGGCAGCATGAAACATTTTCACTTGCGCTGTGCCGCTGTTGGCTCCGATAGCGAGGCTGCGTTCGATGCGGGTGCGGGTGATAAAACTTCCGCGCGAAGCTCTATCTGCTAAGATGCCGCTGTGAAGAACTCTCTCACACCATTTCCCTGAACACCCCCATGAAATCACTTTGTCTGTCCGCACTGGTTCTACTGACGGCGATGACTGCATCGGCGGCTCAGAGCAAAACACCGCCCGCACCCGAGTTGCCGAAAGTGGTGCTCATTGGCGACTCGATCAAGGCCGGCTACGCGGCGCTCGTGGCGAAACGGTTGGCGGGCAAGGCGGTCGTCGTCAGCCCCGCAGCGAGTGGCGGGGATAGCGCGCAGGTGTTGGCGCACATGGAGGAATGGCTCAAACGCGAGAAACCGTCCGTCGTGCATTTCAGTTGCGGGCCGGGCGACCTCGCTCAGTATGAATCGAACCTCCGCCAGATTGTCGCGCGTCTGCAGCGGGAACCTTCCATCGCGGTGGTGTTTGCCAACACGCCCGAGGGAAACCACGCCAACGCGAAGCGCTGCAACGCCATCGCTGCCGCCGTCATGCACGAAGCGAATATCCCGGTCCATGACTTGCCCGACGCCAGCCCCGAGCGTCTCTCCGAGGCCGTTGCGGATTGCGTGATGCGGCAGTGGAGCGTGCTGCAATACTCAAAGTGGAATCCGTCACACCCCGGCGGTCCCGAGGTCGCGGCGCGTTATCGCAAGGCGGAGGCCGAGCACGATGCGGAGGTGCCGGCGGCTTACAAAAACCTGCCGATTGGAAAGTTCAGTGTGCCGGAAAACGCTACGACGTGGCAGAAGCAACGCCCGGCGGTTCTGCGCGCCGTGATGGATTCGCTCGGCGACCTGCCGCCGCGTCCCGCGAAGACCACGGCGCGGCTGGTGAGCCGCGAGTTGCGCCGCGGCTATACGCTCGAACGCGTTTCCATCGACAACGGCGTCGGCAATGACATCAGCGCCCTGGTGTTGGTGCCGCAGAAACGCCAGCGGCCCGCGCCCGCCATTCTCTTTCTCCATTCCTCCACGCCCGACAAGAACTCGCTCATCACGCCCGGCAGCGATCCGGAGAGCATCGGCGAAGCCTTTGTCCGCAACGGCTACGTCGTGGTCGCGCCGGACGCGTGGTATTACGGCGACCGTGCCGAGAACGTCCCCAGCGGCCCGCGCGACGTCTATCGCCGCGGCGTCATTCCCCACGCGGACATTACGCAAAACAGCCTGTTGAAACTGAACCTGTGGCTCGGCCGCACGGTGTGGGGCATGATGGTGCGCGACGACCAAATCGCGCTCGATTACCTGAGCCAGCGCCCCGAGGTGGACCCGAAGCGCATCGGCGCCACCGGCATGAGCATGGGCAGCACGCGCTCGTGGTGGCTCGCGGCCGTGGATGAACGCGTCGCCGCCACCGTTGGTGTCGCCTGCCTGACGCGTTACGAGAACCTCATCCTCCACGGTAACCTGAAGGCGCACGGGCTTTACTACTTCACGTATGGCCTGCTGAAACACTTCGACACCGAAGGCGTCCTCGCGTTGCTGGCCCCGCGTCCATTCCTCGCGCTGACCGGCGACCTTGATTACGGCTCGCCCGTGGACGGCATCAAAGTCCTCGAGGAAAAAGTCAACGGCGTCTATCGCGCCGTCGGCGCGCCCGACCAGTTCAAGAGCATCATCTATCGCGACACCGGCCATGTTTACACGCCCGAGATGCGCATCGAAATGCTCGCGTGGTTTGAGCGGTGGCTGAAACCTGGCACTGCGAAATGAACGGGCTGCATGAGTTCCATGCGCTCATGGCTCCACGTTGGGGCCTTCGAAAATCGTTGGAGTTCAACCTTTAGGTTGTCCGATGCACAGCACAAGCTGAAGCTGAACTCCAACAAGACGTGCTGACAAAAATAGATACTATTGACGCTTTACGCGCGGCAAAATCTCCGTGACCCGCACTCTCCATGCGCCTACACTGCGCGGCATGGCCAAGAAGGAGCCATCATATCGTCCCTTCAAAAGGCAAACTCACTTTGTCCTTTCGCCGACCGATATGAGGCCCCTCGGCCCGCCCAACCCGCGCGCCGCCAATCACCACCGTCCAAGCCAGCCCGCGTGATATTTGTCGACCGGCTTGGGTGAATAATCAGTTCGCATAACAAAAGGAGACGCAAATGAATCGAAAAGTGTTCGTGGTCATGGCAGTCCTCGGGACGCTCGGCATTACGGAGGGACTCGCCGAAGATTGGAAATACAGTAAGAACGAGGAACACCCAAAAGGGGCGAAGAAGGTTGATGACCTCAAGAAACAGGGTGACTACTACATCGTCACCGGAGCTGACATGCACAACCTGGCGGCGGACCTGATAGGGAAAAAGATTCGCTTCAGGGGATACGCCAGCCAAATCTCCAGATTCCCCGCTTCTACACTCTGGGTTCTATCGGAAGACAAGACCTACTTCTACTTCGTCTACTTCGGCGACACGATGGCCAAAGCAATACCCGATGATCTGAAGACTCGCCTCAGCAAGAACGGCGTCCGGACGGCAGGAGGGAGATTTGATCGTTACGATGGCGACAAACTCACTTTCTACAGCACGCTGGGCAACCCGTGCAAAGAGGGTGGCTTCACGGGTAATGCAGCCCGCTACAAGGCGTGCCAGATATTCGAGACTCAGAAATGGGAGAAAGGGTGGACAGAGGCAAAGGTCGGCGCGCCACCCTCCGACAAGGAATGATGCGAACAAGATCACTGGAGCGAACGCGGGCGGGCCACGTTAGTTGCCAATGGAGACGCGCTGGGCCGCCCGCGTTGCTCAGTTCGGTCTAAGCCACAGCGATGAGCGATTTCTTTTCATTCCTCGATTTCGCTATCGACATAGTTTGCATGATGCCCCCGATTCACGCGGTGGAGGACATAATACTCACACGAGACCAATCAATCCTCATAGCTTTTTGTGCGATGGGCTTCCTTGTGGTCACTGTGACGGCTGTGGCTATGAAGGATATCTTTACCGACAGCCCGTTGATTCCCGTGGTCATAGTTGTCTGTGTTGCTGGTATTGGGTTCATCGGCCTGAAGCAACAAATGATCAGGGAGATTTTCATGACCGCGTATCCGCCGATGGTGATCGCCCTTCGCGTTGGAGAAGGCGCTATTGTCGGGGATAGAACATCGCCCTACTTGAGGTGGTGGCACTCCATTCTGTTCTTGACCGTTATCATTGGCCTCTACTGCCTCCTGCGGTCGTTGCCATCCAACTCGCTTGCTGCGATTAAGGGCTGCTGGGCACTATTCGGTGTCATCGCAGCATCAATCGTATGGACGCGGATGATGGCAGACGCGCCGTTTTTCCGAAGCCATCTCTGTCTGATCGCCGTGTTTGCTGTGTTTGCTTCGACGCTCGCCTATGTATCCGCGTCTCCACTCGAACGGGCTGTCTATCAATGGGCGCTTCCCGGCGGCATGGTGATTGGTATAATCGCACGTCGGCACTCACCACGCCGTCCAAATGGCACGAAGGCAAAAAGGCCTAATCGCTGACGGTGAGGCTGAGCGATTGCGCCGCGCTGGTGCAGCGACAGGAAACGCGGGCACGGATTTTCTGGTGGCGATCAGGCGGCGGACGGTGAAGTGATTCGGCAAGAAAATCTCAGGGCATGAAGATTCCGCAATTTTCATGCCCGCCAACCGTCGTGAAACAACTGCTGGCCAGACGGGAGTGTCTGGCTTACGATAGCGGCAATGAAATGGCAGCTGCTCTGGTTCTGCGCTCTGCTGCCCGCGCTTCACACCGCCGAGCCGATTCGTTGTATTTTTGCCGGCGAGTTGGGGTGAATAATACTGTTCGGCGGCATTCGCGTATGGCATCACATGAAACTGTTCATCATCCCCGCCATCTTGTGGAGTTACCCTCTTTCGGTCGTGTTGGCCATACCGTTTTGGGGTGCAGTGTACGAGAAGCTCATCGCTACGCTTGATTTGAGTCCCAATCAGGGATGGATTCTCCCAATCGTTTTCAACATTCTTGTAGCGTGCATCGGGATTCCACAGATCGCGACGTTCATTGTTGCACTGCGGAGGCGAGACGCGATGCCCATATCTCGTCACATTGCTTCCTCTCTGAGCATTGCGGCGGTATTTCTGAGCTTCGCTGTCTCAGCCTTGGGCGTGGTGCGCACTCGCGAGCATCTTGCCACGGCAGTTTCAGAGTTGATGAGCGGGCCAGGAGATGTGTTTGCAGCGGGAGCGATTGTTGACGGCTCCTATTCCAACGAAATTGTTGGGGTCATCGTGGAGTTACCCAAAGACTGGTATCCAATGACACTCAATTCCATCCGCCGTGCGAAGCTTTCCGGCGCCTACGCCGTGGCTGGGGATGACACGCAGCGAGCAGAGGAATTAGCAAGAGCACGATCAGGCATCTACACTCTCATCGCTGTTCACCGATATCCAGACTCATATACTGGCTACAATCCGTCCTTGACGCTTGCCGCCTACGACAAGCAGGCACTTGCTGCTACCGGTATCAGAACGTTAGAGGCATATGTGGGCGGCTTTGCTTCGATGCCCGAGCCGTACCATGTCCGAAGTGGTCCTTCACGAGAGCGCGTCGGCACTGAGACAGGCTATCATGTTCATGTTGAGGGGCGGTTTTCTCAGGCAATCATCCAACAGCATGTTTACGCCACGGAGACAGAATCATTCTACATTGTGGTGACTGCTTCGATTATTGACGATGGTGATTTGGCCACCATGCAGCACACCATTGCGACGCTCCGACTTACTAAGAAAACGACAGTCAAGTGAGCACGAAAGCTTCCCAATTGACGACCATGCTGCCGAACAAGGCGCTGCAGCGAACCGCCGATGAGCTTTGCGGTTGACGTTTATGAAACGTTTGAACATTTACTTTGCGGGTCAAGTTCTCGGCCCGGCGGTCGCTGAGCTTGGTCGTTCGAGCGAACTCTGCAAGCGCTATGACAACGTCACGATTCGCTGAGTGGTTTGCCTTCGGCACGCTTGCGTGTTGGATGGGTCTCGCCCTGATGCGTGTTCTCATGTTGCGAGCGCGCGGAGTGTCGGTCTTCGTGGCGGATCGGCAGCGGACGGGCTGGCAGATGCTGGCCGATGCGGTGCTGCTCGCGTGTCTGCTGGCCTTCGGCTACGAGATCATTGCGTATGCGTGGCAGCTTCGTTTTCACATTGGACCCTCGGTTCTGGAAAGATCGGTGGTGGATGGGCCTGCCAGCCAAGCGTTGGGAGCCCTGATTGTGACCGGTGCGGTGATACTCTACGGCATTTCGCTCCGCGACCTCGGGGTGTCGTGGCGGCTGGGTTTTGACCGGAGTGCGCCTGGACCTTTGATCACGGGAGGCGTCTACCGCTGGACACGGCATCCCATATACATCGCCTTCGACCTCTGGTTCGTGGGGACGTTCCTGCTGATCGGTCGGTTATCCTTCCTGGTGCTTGCCTTGGTTGGGGTGCCGCTGCTCCATGCAATCATGGATCGAGAGGAGCGGTTTCTCACGGGACTTTATGGTGATGCTTACCGAGATTACTCCAGACGCGTCGGGCGTTATTTCTTCAGGCAACGAGATTCATGAGCATCATGCGATGCAGAACAAACCAGATGAAGCGAACCCGGCGATGACACTCTGGTTGACAATCGAGGATCAGCGGCGCCGGGTCGCTGATCTGGGACGTTAGGCATCATGAAGGCATTGCAGATGCGCGAACCACTGGGCGAATTGGAGCGTCTTCAACGAGTCGCCGCGGTTGACTTAGGGCAACGCAACACGTTTTTCACCCGCTTACTGCAATCCGACATCTGGCTTGTTGCGGATTGGGAAAGCGAGAGCAGGGCTGTCCTTCACACGTGGAAGCAGGGCGAAGAAACCTGTCCACTCTTCACGTCCGAAGCCTTGCTAGAAGACGCCATGGAACCAGGAACGCCGTGGATAAAACTCATCGGACGCACGGCCTTCGAAATGATCGCCGCAGAGGGGCTTGGCACATTTATCAATCCGCGCTACGAATTTCAGGTGCGACTGCGTGCGTCTGAGGTGAAGGCCCTACTAGCCGGCCGGCTTGAGGCAGTGAGAGGCTCCGATGCCTAACCACGCGCTCCAGCCGTCGGCCCTCGCGCGTGCGCTCGACCCGCATCTGACCTTGGCCGTTTTGCAACCAGCCGGAACACCCAGATGACAGACTACGAAATCGTAGACACCAACGCCGGGAACATCGGCCGTTGCAGCTTCTGTGGCTACAAAGACGCCAACAACCTGGGACATCGCCGGAAAACGGTTTGGCTGAAGGAGCGCTACGCGGAAGGCCTGAGGTTCAAAGTGCTCCGCTCACGGAGATTTGGTGATATTGGGATGATCGAATACGCCCCTGGCAATCATACCTGGAGGCCGGTGGAGGCGGAGGGCTACCTTGTCATCCATTGCCTGATGGTCAACGGCAAGCACAAGGGGAAGGGGCTGGGTACTCTCCTGTTGAACAGTTGTCTCAAGGACGCAAAGAAGAGCAAGTGCCGCGGAGTCGCAGTGGTGACCAGTTCCGATAGTTTCATGGTGCGAAGTGATTTCTTCATCAAAGCTGGTTTTGTTTCGGTGGAGTGTTCCCCGCCTTACGAGTTGCTCGTCAAGAAATTCAAAAGAACAGCCCCGGATCCTCGTTTCATTGTCCAGAGGGAGCGACTCTTGAAGAGGCACAAGAAGGGTCTCACGATTCTGGCTGCGGATCAGTGCCCTATGGTTCCAAAGTGCGTGGCGGAGATTGCGGAGATGTCCAGAGCCCTGGGGCTGGAACCGAAAGTAGTTCGAATCAGGAGTGCCAAGGCATCAAGGGAACTCCCGACGCCCTATGGCATGTTTAGTATCCTTTACGATGGGAAGCTGATCGCAGACCGTCCTGTCAGCGCAACGAGATTCTGGTACATTATGAAGAAGATCGCAGAACCAGCCAATGAAGCGGCTGGCTGATTGCCGCCGCTCACCGGCAGTGTCCATACCCCCGAGATGCGCGCCGCAAAAAACTCCGTGACCCGCATCCTCCAGATGTCTAAACTACACGTCGTGGCTAAGAAGGAGCCATCATATCGTCCCTGCCAAAGACAAACTCACTCTGTCTTTTCGACGACCGGTATGCGCTCCTTCGGCGCGCCCAACCCGTGCGCCGCCAATCACCACTGTTCAAGCCAATCGCTTTGCCTTTCGCTGGTGAGTTCGGGTGAATCATACTGTTGGCCATCAATATGACGCTTCGTTCCATCAACGACCGATTTCCGATGCTTGACGCGGCTTGGAACGCCGCGATGAGCGCGGTGGATGACAGAGGGAACCTGCGCGGTGATCCAGGCGAGGCAGAGACGCGGTTTCTGAAGCGGAGGTCTTGTCAGGGATTGCCGGAGGATGATTGCAGAACGGTGTTTCATACGGCAGTAGAGATTGCACAGGCGGCCATTCACTTTCGCCGCTCTAATTGCGGGTCGCTTTCGCCCAAACCTGCCAGACGGTATGAGCTGCTGCTTTCGCTGGCGAAGGACTTGGAGTCGAGATTTCCTCACAGTGATGGTGCACTGATCATGGCCGGCTGCAGGATGGTCGAGCTTTATTGGGACCGGTGAGAGCATGAGAGAATCGACCAATATGCGACCTGGTTCAACCATGATTGACAGTCACAACGCTGTGGTTACACGCGCGAGCACGCTGCCAGCGGCTGTGGCTCAGTTCGGTCATTAGGAGACACCGCGCGCATGAATCGTGTTTGCATCAGTCCTTACTCAGACATCGCGCACCGCGCCGAGGTCATTGCACTTTGGAAGACCGTATTTGGCTACAAGGAGGCTCACAACAAGCCGGAGCTTGTGATTGACCAGAAGGTTGCGTTCGGTGATGGCCTTTTCTTTGTCGCTACCGTGGGTGAGGCAGTGATCGGCACGGTGATGGCGGGATACGATGGGCATCGCGGTTGGATCTACTCTGTCGCCGTGTCCCCTGCGCATCGTCGGAAAAATGTGGGTTCGCAGTTGGTTCGGTTCGCGGAGGACGCGCTGGCAAGGAAGGGCTGCGTGAAGGTGAATTTGCAGATCCTCGAAGGAAACGAGAGCGTCATTGCGTTCTATGCCTCGCTCGGATTTTCGGTGGAGAAGAGGATTAGCATGGGAAAACAAATCAAGGAGAACATTCCTGCTTCCTGACCATGCGCCACAGCGAACGGTGGCATGGCTGTCGCTGAGATCGGATCGTTATGCTTAGTCATCATAAGAAGGCCGCACTTTTCCTGGTTCTCACTTATCTGGTCAGCTGGACGCTGGCGTTCGCATTTTTTGTCAGCGGTGGGCGCACGTATTCGGTCTCGTGGTTTGTTGCGGCGATCCTCTTCATGTTCACGCCGATGGCTGCCGCCATCGTCGTCCAGAAATTCATTTGCCGGGAAGCGGTGCTGGGGCCACTGGGAGTTTCATTTCGGCCAAGCCGCTGGATGGTGATCGGCTGGGTGTTTCCAGCATTGCTGGCGGTGGCGGCGACCGGCGTCAGCCTGCTATTCCCGGATATCCACTTCACCCGCGACCCGGCATCAGCGAATGCCTTCCAGTTTTTTGGCAAAGCCCTGTCGGAAGCCCGAGTTGGTGAACTGAAGCAACAGATGGCAGAACTTCCCCTGCATCCGTTTTTGCTTTCCGTTTTGGGAGGCTCCTTCGCGGGATTGACGATCAACGCCGTGGCCGGGTTCGGGGAGGAATTAGGCTGGCGCGGCCTGTTGCAGCGTGAGTGGGCGGGACTCGGTTTCTGGAAGTCGTCGTGGTGTATCGGTTTCGTTTGGGGTGTCTGGCACACGCCGTTTATTCTTCACGGCTACAACTATCCCGGTCACCCAATTGCCGGCATTGTGGTCATGACGATCTGGACCATGCTGTTCAGCCCGTTGATTGCGTATGTGCGGATTCGGTCGGGTTCGGTGATCGGGGCGGCGATCATGCATGGGGCATTGAATGGAACCGCAATCGCGCCGGCATTGGTGATTCGTGGTGGTGACAGCCTTATCGTGGGGGTGATTGGCGTCGCGGGTTGTCTGGTTCTCGTGTTCTGCAATTGCCTGCTGTTTTGGTTCGGCAAGAAGGACGGTTGGCATCACAAATCGCTGGAGACAACGGGGCTTAGCACCGCACCCTGGCTTTCGCGCCGGGGACAAGGCCGGGCGATCGCACGGCGCTGATGTGGCGACGGGAAACGCGGACGTGGATTTTCTTGTGGCGCACGGTTGGCGGGTGGTGGCACGCTGCGGCCTGCCATGAAGAAGCGCATCATCCTCACCGGCCTGCTGCTGGTTCCCATGGCCATTCTCTACGCTGCCGAACCGGTTCCCGTGGAGTTCACCGTGAAGCTGGAAACGGTAATGAAGCATGACGACGGCAAGTTCCTCTGGTTTCATCCGCGCGCGGCGGCGATTCCGGGGCGGGGCAAAGACGAGCCGGCGGTGGTAATGACGATCCAGAAGCACCTGAAGATATCGGACTACTACTCCGGACTTCATGTGATGATGCGCAAGTCGCCGACCGCGGCGTGGACGGGGCCGGTGCTGCCGCCTGAACTGGATTGGCGTCCGCAACCGGATGGTGTCACCATCAGCGTCGCCGATGTCACGCCCGGCTGGCACGCGCCGACGGGCAAACTGCTCGCCATCGGCTGCCAGGTCCGCTACAGCCCGAAAGGCCAACAACTCGACGACACGAAGCGTGCGCACCAGACGGTTTATGCAGTCTTCGATCCAAAGACAGAGCGTTGGACGCCGTGGCAGGTGCTGGAGATGCCGCCGGATGAGGAGTTCGACTTCGCGCGCAACGCCTGCGCCCAATGGCTCGTGCGCCCCGACGGCCGGTTGCTCGTGCCGCTCTATATCGGGCGCAATTCCAAGAAGCCGTTCAGCGTGACGGTCGCCGAATGCCGCTTCGACGGCGCAAAGCTGACCTACGTGCGACACGGCACAGTGCTGCGGCTGAACGTCGTGCGCGGGCTTTGCGAGCCGTCGTTGGTTGCATTTCAGGGACGTTACTTCCTCACATTGCGCAACGACCTGCGCGGCTATGTCACCGCGAGTGACGACGGGTTGCAGTTCCCCGAACAACAGCCGTGGCTCTTCGACGACGGAACGGAACTGGGCAGCTACAACACGCAGCAACACTGGCTTGCGCACAGCGACGGGCTGTTCCTCGTCTACACGCGGCGTGGGGCGAACAACGACCACATCATGCGCAATCGCGCGCCGCTCTTCATGGCGCAAGTGGATCCCGCGACGCTGCGGGTGTTGCGCCGCACGGAGAAGATTGTCGTGCCTGAGCGCGGCGCGGAACTCGGCAATTTCGGCGCGTGCGCGATCAGCGAAGCAGAGTCGTGGGTCACAGTCTCCGAAGGCATGTTCATGAAGGACTCGCGCCAGCGCGGCGCCGAGGGGGCGACGTTCGTAGCGCGCGTCCTCTGGGCCAAACCGAACAAGCTGGCACCGTAGTCCCGCGACTCCGTCGCGGAAAATAATATATCCCGCCACGGCAAGTCTGTGATTTTTTTCATGCAAGGCTTGCAGGTCCGTGAGCGGAATCTAAGCTCGTGGGCATCATGAAGGTTCACGAAACCCAACACCCTCTGGTTGAAACGAGCTTGTCGAGGGCTGCGCTGCCGGA
>CAZGGF010000026.1:0-8769 GCA_964524715.1 uncultured Verrucomicrobiota bacterium
CCATCGTGCTGCTGCCCAAGGGAAAAATCTCCATCGCCCAGTTGGTCCAGCCGATTGCCAACAATGCGCTCGTATTGTCGCTCGACACCGACTTCGACGGTTGCATGAAGGTGGTCCAGGAAATCACCAAGGACGAAACGATCTACCTTGCCAATTCCATGAACTCCCTCCGCGTCGAGGGCCAGAAGACCGTCGGCATCGAGGTGGTGCAACAGTTCGACTGGCATGTGCCGGACGTGTTCATCATCCCCGGCGGCAACCTCGGCAACGTCTCCGCCCTCGGCAAGGGGTTGCTCATGATGCGCGACCTCGGTCTCATCAACAAGCTCCCGCGCATCGTGGTCGCCCAAGCCCGGCGCGCCAACCCGCTCTATCGCTCCTACAAAAAGAAGTTCAAGTCATTCGAACCGATGCAGGCCGGCAAGACGCTCGCCAGTGCCATCCAGATTGGCAACCCCGTCAGCATCGAGAAAGCGATCCGGACGTTGAAGCAGTTCGATGGCATCGTCGAAGATGCCACCGAGTCGGAGCTGGCCAATGCCGCCGCGCTGGGCGACAAGATGGGCATGTTCAACTGTCCGCACACCGGCGTGGCGCTGGCCGCGCTCATCAAGCTGGTGAAGCGCGGACAAATCGAGCGTTCCGAGCGGGTTGTCATCATTTCCACCGCTCACGGTCTGAAGTTCACCGAGTTCAAGGTGCGCTACCACGAGCGGCAGATGGACTTCCCCTGTCGCCACGCCAACCGGCCCATCGAGTTGCCCGCGCGTGTCGAAGCCGTCCGTGAAGCGCTTCAACATGCCCTCAAGCGCAGCAGCCGGCTGCGTGTGTGATTGCTATTTCGGCATTCTCTCTCCGCGAACGATCGTAACGCGCTCGATGAGGCCGCTGAATTTCGGCGACCCCGGCTCCAACACGGGGCTGCCTTGGTCTGCGCCAATCTGCATCGTGTCGTGCGGGTCGCTTTCAATGAAGTCCGGCAACGGCGCGCGCCCCGCGAGGCGGCCGTTGACGTAGAGCACGATCTTGTGCTGGGCAGTGATGACGCCGGTGAGGACGGCCCAGTCGGCAACGGCTTTGGGGGCAGTGATGGTGTGGGATTTGTTGCTGACGACAACGGTGAACGATGGACGGCCCTCTTTCAGCCACAGTGCGTAACCTTGCGACTTGCCGCCGCGGGCGAGGATGACGCCGCCGGGCTTGGCGGGCTTGACGACAGCTTCGACAGTCCACGCATTGTCCGCGGGGTTCAGTGAGGGAGAGTTCGCCACCTCGATGAAGCTCGCGCCGTCGAACTCGCGCGCCGCGTGGCCTTCGCGTCCCTTGGCCGCTGTCGTTCCGTGTGCCGTGCCGTGGTTGTTCTTGCCAGAACTGTCAGCGATACGCTGGCCGCTGTCCTTCTCGAACGCGAACTCCAGCCGCACTTCCGGCGGGGTGTTCGGGTCGGCGTCGGGTTTGCCCCACCAATCGGGACGATCCACATAATCGGGCACACGATAGCCGGTTTCTTTCAGCAAGCGGGCGTGCTCGGACTCCAGCCGCGTACGCAACGCGGCATGAGCCGGGTCGCGGTAGAGATTGCGCGTCTCGTAGGGATCGGCCTTGAGGTCGAACAGCTCGGTCCAGTCGTCGTGGCCGCTGTATTTGATGAGCTTGGCGTCGGTCGTGCGAACGGCAGCGATGTCGGGCACGCGGCTGTTGCGCTGTTTCTCGGCGAAGTACTCGTAGAACCACGATTGCCGCCAGTCCGAAGGCTCGCCGGTCAACAGTGGACGCCAACTGCGGCCCTGCATCTCCTTCGGCACAGTCACGCCAGCGAAGTCGAGCAGCGACGGCGCAAGGTCCAGGTTGAGCACCATCGCATCCACAACGCGGCCCTTCACGGAAGCTCCCAACGCGGGGTAACGGACGATGAACGGCACGCGCAGACTCTCGTCGTAGGCGCTGCGTTTGTCGCCAAGACCATGTTCGCCGAGGTAGTAACCATTGTCGCTGGTGTAAATCACCACTGTGTTCTGCGAGAAGCCGAGCTTGTCGAGCGCGTCCAGCAGCCGGCCGAGACAATCGTCGGCGGCGCTGACGCAACGGAAGTAATCGAGATTGACCTGGACCTTGCCGTCCGCTGTCGGCACGGACTTGGCCTTGAGCGCAGTTCCCGGCACATAAGGCACGGGCGTCTTGAGATTTGGCACGGCGCGGGCCAGTTCGCCGGCGAAGCGATCCTTGGCGCGCTCCGGCGGCGTACACGGTCCGTGTGGCGACTTGAAGCCAACAACCAACGACCACGGTTTCGTGCCGCCTTTTTGCTTTTGTAGAAACTCGATCGCGCAATCGGTGGAGATGTCATCAATCCACCCTGTTGTTGTTTTGTCCTCGCCCTGCACAATGAAGGGAGGATTCGTGTAACGCGCATGCCCGATGAAGCTCGCGTGCCAATCGAAGCCCGGCCGTTCACGCTGGCTGTCCATGTGCCACTTGCCGACGTAGCCGGTGGTGTAACCGGCTATGCGCAGCAGCGTGGCGTGTGTGACGTTATCGAGCGGAAACGGGCGAAAATTCGATGCAATGCCGTTGAAGTGGTTGTAACGGCCGGTGAGATTCACGGCGCGGCTCGGTGCGCAGAGTGAGTTGACCACGAAGGCGTTCCGGAACCGCACACCTTCCGCGGCGAGCCGGTCCATGTTGGGCGTCTTGAACCACGGGAAGCGCGCCTGCTCGCCCTGCTCGCGCAGCGTCGCGCCAAACGCGTCATAACGCTGGTCGTCGGTGTAGATAAAAAGCAGGTTGGGCCGGTTGTCAGCCGCTTGCGCTGTCACCAAGACGAAATGGATGAACGCGATAACGAAGGTAATGATGGAACGGCTCATAATCATGGTAAGACGAACTAGTTTTCCGACTACGCTTCCTTTTGCATCTGCTGCTGTTTAGGCGCGCTCTGCACTTTCCGCTGCCAGGAGTCATACCAGAACGGAGGCGAAAACTTCGGCGTGAAGACGTGTCGCACCGGGCCGAGCTTGTAGATGTTGCGGTGCAGGTTCTCCTGTTCCGCCCAGAACTTGTCCACCAGCACCAGCTTCTCCGGCGTCCAATCCTTTTCCGCGGGCCAGCCGATCTGGCGATCGAGCGATTCCAGTTCCATCTTGCTGCGCCAGTGGTCCAGCCGCCACGACGGTTTGGCGGAACGGGAGAGCGAGTTCCATTGTTCGCGCGCCGCGGCAAGGTCCACCTTTGTGCGATCACCCCACGGAATCATCCACTGCGCCCAACGACCGGTTTCATCCGGCGTCGCGGCAAAATAACGTTGCGCATAGTTCTGCAACACAAGCGCCGGCTCTGGGAACTTCCCGCTCGCCAGCCCGGCCAACAGAGCCTTGTTGCAATCGTCGAACACCCCTTCGCTGTAAACCTGAAATCCATCCGCGCCCTGCGCCGCAATGCCCGCGAGCGTCGCCGGCAGGCGTGCCGGCGCGAGAACTGGCCCCCACTTCGCGTAAATGTCGCGCGCGTTCTTGTTGTCGCCGTAGCCGGCGTGGACAAACGCCAGCTTGCGACAGCCCGCCGGCACCGCCACGTCCTTGAACTTCGTCTGGCCGTATTCGATATGCAGCGTGATGCCCTTTAACCAGCCGGGCGCTTCCTTCGCGGCCCAGTCGTTGACCAGCGCGTGCTCCTCCGGCGTCCACCACCACGAGCAAAACCACGGCTCGATGCCCGGATGATGCCGCTCGGCGATGGCGTGAATCTCCTTCATCAACCGCACGAAGGTGAGAATCCACGGCTTGCACTTCTCGCAACCGCAACCGCCGTAGTCGTAGGCGAACGCCGTGAACGCGCTCAGCCGGATGCCGCTGGCGGCGAAGTCGCCAAACCAATGCTCGAAGTTTTCACGGATGATTTTGCGTCCCTCGTCGTGGCTGGGACAGATGAGCTGGCCGAAGATGCGCTTCTCCTTCTTCGCCGCGTAGTGCGGCCGAAGCTGATCCAGATAAACGTGGTTCGGCGTCACGATGAGGTTCAACTTCAGTCCCAACTCCTGCGCGGCGCGGAACGCCTTCTTCTTCCGGTCAAGCTGCTCCTTCGCGAGGTCCCAAAACGCGTCGGAGGCATAGGGGTTGCAGACGTCGGTGGTAGTGATCCAGTCGCCGTAGCGATTGAAGCCCCACCACTTCAACTCACCCAGATATGCCGCCATCTCGCGCGGCCACATCGCCTCGTAGGAATTGCCAAAATGGGCGGGACAGTAACACTCGCGGATCGGAAAGGTCGGCGTACTCATGTCGCCAGAGTTGTAACCCCAGCAGAACGCAAAAGGCAGGAGAAAATGCCGGCAGCGCCAACGCAGCCGGACGCTTCAAAGCTGAACGATGAAGAACGACGCCTGACCTCGCCTCAACAATGAAGCAACTCACTTCCGCTGGAAACCCCGCGGCATCAACTGGTGAACCGCGCCGATGACGCGCTTCTCGACGTCGGGCGCAAATCTCGTCGGCCGGTCGTAGTAGAGCATCGCCAGGGCGCCTTCGTAGCCACCCTCGGCCCATATGCGCTCAGAGGGAATGTAGCACGGCACGTCATTCGAGTAACCGTTGACCCAGAGCCTCTCGGAGTCGAACTCATGCTTGAGCCGCAACGAGTAGTCCACCACAACTTCACCCGGCAGGAAGACCATCGCGAGGTCGCGGCCGAAATTCCACACCTGCACCACATACGGCAGCTTTGTCGGAAGTTTCTCGCCGCGGTCGAGTTTCGCAAGTTGCACTTTGGCGTGGTAGGCAATCGCGCCGTTTTTGTCTTTCGCGCGTTTCTCCCACTCGGCGCGGGTCGGAAGTTTGTCAAACGGCAGCTCGATCTGTTTCGCGCGGCACTCCAACCTGCCGGCGACCGGCCTCATCGTCCCCTTCACGATCCGTTGCACTTCTTCGCCAAAGGCGTTGCCATACTCGCGCGCGTATTCGTAAGTGCGGCGGGGATTCGGATTCTGGTCCGCGCCGCAGCCAAGCGCGACGAGCGCAACCACGCCGGGAAGTGACTTCTCCAGGAACTCTTGCGCGCAACCGGGCCAGTCGCCATGGACTTTGTTGAAGCTGAGCGTGGTGGCGTGACAGGCGTAACTCGCGAACATCGCGCGCACCTTGCCGTCGGCGCCGACGACGCGCAGCACGGGCAGCGAATGGTCCTCCGGCCGGAATGCGTAAAGCCGCCGGTTATGGGCGAAACTGGCGTGGCCAAAACCGAGCGAGAGCCGGGCTGGCTGGCGGTCGGCGAGCGCGGCGAGCGCGACCTGCTCGATCTTGTCCATCAACTCGCGCGTGTAACGCTCTATGTTCGCCCGGTGTTCCTGCGGAATATCCGCGCTGAAAAGGTTCGGCAAAACGCCCGTCAGCATGGGTGCGGAGTGAGTGTGAGTGGAGCAGATGGCGACGCGTGGCCCGGTCACCTTTGTTCGCGCGACGAGGCGCTTAATGAGTTCATCACGCATCCATGCGGGCACGCCGCAGTTGTCCACCGTCAGCAGCACGGCGGGACCGTCGGCATCGCTGCCAAACGCAAGCGCCTTCGCGAAGATATGTTGCTCGACACCCTCGTGTTCCTCGCGGCGCGAGCCGTAGCCACTGAGGCGAACTGCGTAACCGGGCGTGACATCCGCTTTCGCTACTCCGACGACCTGGTCGGTGGCATCAGCGGCGATGGATGGGTCGGGTGGGAAACTCCAAACAACAAGCGACACCAACAGCAACAGTCGGAGGTTGGCCTTCATGAGCCTATGGTGCCCCAGATTTTTTCCTGTGCAACAACAAACCAACAGTCCAACCCGCCAAGGGTCGGAAACCACGCTCACGCCTTTTGGGCAGGTTCGGTAATGTCCACGCCTTGCGATTGCAGCCGGGCTTGCAACTCAGCGACATCCACACGGCGCGGCTCCGTGCGGTGTTTGACGGCGAGAGCGGCCGCGTTGCCGGCCGCTTGTCCAAGCGTCATCATCGTGCGCTGCAAACGGCACGACGACGCAGCGATATGTGAGAAGCTGGCTGCCCGGCTTGCGATCATCAGGTTTCGCACGCCTTTCGGCAGCAAGCAGCGATAGGGAATCCCATAGGGACCGTCCAGCCGGAAGAACCGTCCCCGCCGGCCGTGCATGTCTATCGCGTGGTCGGCGATGGCGATGATATCCTTGTGCGGTTGCTTCGAAACACCAGCCCGGCAGTCGTGCTCGGTCAGCACGTAATCGCCCAGAATCCGGCGGGTTTCGCGCACCCCGATCCGCGGCGCCATGCCGGAAATCGTCCACGTGTTCCACTGCACTTTGCCTGTGGTCTGCGTCTGGATCGCGTGGAAATGCGCATAGACGCGGCGTTGCGCCTCGCGCATCAACCGGCTGTACTCCATGCAGAGGATGGTGTTGCCTTTGATCATGCCCACTACATTGATCACAACGTCACCGTTGGGCATTTTATCGTAGCACGCGCTGAGCGGACAACTGTCGCTCTTGACGTCCTTCGGCAAATACGACTTCTGCGGCACACCCGTGTCGGTGATTCGATAACAGAGCGTCAGTGCGTTGAGCGACATCTCGGCCTTCTCGGGAGCGGATGGCTCGTTGTAGAGCGACTGCGGATCCTCGCCCATGCGGTATTCGCAACCGGCGTCCGCGCAGACATCGCCATCAGCTGTGCAATCAATGAAGACGTCCGCCTCGATGAGCAGCCGCTTGCCGGCGAACCATGCCTCCACCGCCTTGATCGTGTTGCCGTCAACCCTCGCTCGGCAGAACGTCGTGGCCAGCAACGTCTGGCAACGGCCTGTCGCGTCGAGCATCTCTCGGGCAGCGTAATCGAACGTCCGCGGCTCATACACCAAACCGGGATTCTTTGGCAGCCATTTGCCGTTTTTCACCCGCCCCGCCCTTCCGCACAAAGCGTAATCAATGCATGAAACGCCCGACGGGTCTTCCTTCATCTCCATGTAGAGGTCCCGAGGAATGCCGTTGGCGCCCATGACCGGTTGCCAGATGCAAACCCACGCGCAGGTGCCGGTTCCGCCAAGAATGGATTCGCGTTCCAGCAATACGACCTTCGCGCCGGCGCGCGCCGCCGCCAGCGCCGCGCCCGTCCCGCCGCTGCCGCCGCCGATGACGCAAACTTCCGTCTTGATGGTTTCTTGCGGTGCTGTGCGGGCATCCGCTCCCATGGCTGGGTTATTTCGACCCAACATCATGCCACTGGCGAACGTGGCCAAAAGACCTTTCGCAGCAGCACGTCGGGTGATTCTCTCTCGCAGGGTTTCTGAAGATGCGAAGTGCGGTTGTGCCATGGCGCCGAGGATGCAACGCCCGTCGTTCCGAGAAAAGCTCAAAACCAAAGCTCGAGGCTCGAACGGAACAACCCTTCTACCTGTGCGCCGCGACTGGATGCAGCAGCCGGTTGACACAACCACCGATGGTCAGCACACCGAGTGTGGCAAAGGCAATCATCGCCCCTGCATACTGCAGGCGTCCATGTGTCAGACTCATCACAAAAATCGCCACATACCACAGGCTGACGCCGATCCCCATCCACAACAACCATCGGGCGGAACCCGGTCCCCAAATGCCCATGGACCAACCAATCAAGTAAGGCAGCACCAGCACGCCCCACCACATGGAACGTCCGGAGGAACCGCCAAAACCTCCAACCATGCTCAACCCCACTACCGCGCCAACCCCTATCATAATCAGGATGAAGACCCACAATCTGTAGGCGATGAGCCGGCGTTCACTCTGGCCAAGAAAAGCGCCGAGCGCCATCAGACCGCTGCCAGCAACGATGAGGATTGATCCCTCCAAAGGGTCAATGCCTCCGACGACCATGCCGACGCCGCCAACAGTGGTCAGGATACGCGACGCCAGACTTCGTGCATTTCCAGTCACCATGGTCGTCGCGCCACTTGGTTGATCGTTGTCGTTCATGATCTTGTCTCCAACAGATTTCTCGTTCCACCAGACTAGGCGCGCTTTCCGTCCAAATATAACACGGGTGATTGAAATGCTGGTTGACCTGCCGTTCCGTCTTGCTGGCAGTGGTGCGACCGCAGTAAGTTCACACCATGAGCGACTTTGGAATACCTCAATTCCCGGTGGCGAGGCCGCGCCGCTTGCGCGCCACGCCGGCCCTTCGACGGCTCGTGCGCGAGACGCGCGTTTCCACCGACAACCTCGTCATGCCGCTGTTTGCGCGGCCCGGCAAAGGTGTGCGACGTCCGATCGCCTCGATGCCCGGCAACTTCCAGCTTTCCGTGGACGAACTGGTCAAGGAGGCGCGCGAAATCCACAAGCTCGGCGTGCCGGCGATCCTGCTCTTCGGCATTCCCGACAAGAAGGACGCAAAGGCCAGTGGCGCATATGCGAAGCACGGCATCGTCCAGACCGCCGTGCGCGCCGTGAAGGACGCCGTGCCGGAACTGCTCGTCATCACCGATGTCTGCAACTGCGAATACACCAGTCACGGCCACTGCGGCATCGTTCACAAGCGGCGCGACGGCACGCTGGACGTGGACAACGACGCCACGCTGGAGCTGCTCGCCAAAAGCGCCGTCAGCCACGCTGAAGCCGGCGCCGACATCATCGCCCCGAGCGACATGATGGACGGCCGCGTCGCCGCCATCCGCCGCGCGCTCGACAAAACCGGTTTCGAGCAGACGCCGATCCTGAGCTACGCGGCGAAGTTCGCAAGCGGTTTCTACGGGCCATTCCGCGACGCCGCCGAAAGCCCGCCGCAGTTCGGCGACCGCCCC
>CAZGGF010000027.1:0-3291 GCA_964524715.1 uncultured Verrucomicrobiota bacterium
GCGTGCGCTCCGAAGGTCCCGCGCCGGACAAGTGGAACTGGGCCATTAACGCCGTCATCCGCTACGTCTTCCCCGGCACGAAGTTCACCGAAGGCAAGACCGTCAACGTCACGTGGTATGACGGCGACGAGCGTCCGCCGAAAGACATCCAGGCGCTCGTGGCCGAGCCGGCCAAGCCCGCCGACGCGAAAGCCGATCCGAAGAAGAAGCGCCGGAACAGCGGACCGATTCCCGACCAGGGCTCGATCGTCATCGGCACCAAAGGCGTGATGCTCGTGCCGCACATCGCCATGCCGAAGCTCTTCCCGCTGGATCAGTTCAAGGACTTCCAGATGCCGGAGGTGACGAACGAACATCACTGGACGCAGTGGGCCGAGGCCTGCACGGGCAAGGGCAAACCATCTGCCAACTTCGACTACGCCGGCCCGTTGACGGAAGCGGTGATTCTCGGCAGCGTCGCCGTGCGGTTCCCGCAGACCACGCTGGAGTGGAACGCCGCGAAGCTGAAATTTACCAACGTGACGGAAGCCAACCAGTTCGTCCGTCGCCAGTATCGCAAGGGCTGGGAAGTGAAAGGACTTTGAACATGAAGAACATCAGACTCATTGGCGCATTTACCGCGGCGCTTGCCTTGACGGTTGCCGGCCTTCTGGTCGTCGGTTGTGCGGGTCACCGGGAGGCGACTGAAGGTTGGGTCAGCCTCTTTGACGGCAAGACACTCGATGGCTGGGAGCAACACAGTGGCAAGGCCGAGTATCGCGTCGAGGATGGCTGCATCGTCGGCAAGACCGTCGCCAACACCGGCAACTCGTTCATGTGCACGACGCGCAGGTTCAGCGACTTCGTGTTCGAGTTCGAGTTCAAGGTGGCCACGAACATGAACTCCGGCGTCCAGTTCCGCAGCGAATGGTTCGCAGAGGAGAAGGAACTGAAGATTGACAGAAAGAAGAAGAAAGTCCCCGCCGACCGCATCCACGGCTACCAGTATGAAATCGATCCGTCGGCGCGGGCGTTCAGCGCCGGTGTATATGACGAGGCCCGCCGCGGCTGGCTGGCCGACCTCAAGAACAACGAAGCTGCCCGCAAGGCGTTCAAACAGGGCGAGTGGAACAAGGGCCGCATCGAGTGCCGCGGCGACTCCATCAAGACCTGGATCAACGGCGTGGCCGCCACCGACTTCAAAGACTCGATGACGCTGTGCGGCGTTTTCGGTCTCCAAGTCCACGGCATCGGCAAGAAAGGCGTGCCCGGCAACGAGATTCGCTGGCGCAACATCCGAATCAAGGAATTGAAGTAAAAAGGTGTTTGCAGCAAGTAGTTCAAGCGGTCTCTGGAATGTGGGAGGGGCCTTAGCGCCCCGACCTCGTTCAATCACTGTTTCAACAGCAGTCGGGGCACTGAGGCCCCCCCCACATTCCAGAAAGCTGGCTCAGACGATCATCGGCCTCATCGTCGCCCTCGCGGTCCCATGCTTCGCTGCTGCTCGCCCCAACTTTCTCGTCATCATCAGCGACGACCAGCGGCCCGATACGATTCATGCGCTGGGCAACCGCGTCATCCGCACGCCGCACCTCGACAGCCTTGTCAGCGGTGGCACGGCATTCACGCGTGCGGCGGCAGCCTACCCGATTTGCGTTGCCAGCCGGGCTGAGATTCTCACCGGCGTTAGCAGCCTTCGCAACGGCGTGCCTTACGGCGGGGGCAAACTCAAGCCGGGGCTGACATTCTGGGCCGAGACGATGCAGAAGGCCGGCTATCGCACGTGGTATGTCGGCAAATGGCACAACGACGGCTCGCCCAAGACGCGCGGCTATATGGAAACCCGCGGTCTCTACACCAGCGGCGGTGGCGGCAAGGAACAGACATTGCCGCGCGACTGGTGCGGACGCGAGGTTACCGGTTATCGCGGTTGGACGTTTAAGACCGATGATGGCCGCGCGGAGCCTGACAAAGGGGTCGGCCTCACGCCTGACATCAGCCGGCGGTTTGCCGACGCAGCCGTTGAGTTGATCAATCGCAAACCATCCGAACCGTTTTTTCTGCACGTCAACTTCACCACGCCGCACGACCCGTTGCACCTGCCGCCCGGTTATGCCGGCAAATACGATCCGCGTGATATCCCGCTGCCGGCGAACTTCCTGCCGGAACATCCGTTCGACCACGGTAACTTCCGTGGTCGTGATGAACTTCTCTGGCCGTGGCCGCGCACGCCGGGTGATGTGCGGGGGGAACTGGCCGCCTACTACGCGGTGATCGAATACATGGATGCGCAGATTGGTCGCATCTTCGCCGCGTTGCGCGCCAGCGGTCAGGCCGATAACACGGTCATCATTTTCTCCAGTGATCAGGGCCTCGCCATTGGCAGCCACGGTTTGCGTGGCAAACAGAATCTGTATGAGCACACGTTCAACGTACCGCTCATTTTCAGCGGCCCCGGCATCCCAAAGGACCGCCGCGTTGCCGCGCAGTGCTACCTCCGGGACCTGTTCCCAACGACGTGTGAGATGGCTGGCGTCAAGATTCCCGAGACCGTCCAGGGCAGGAGTATCGTCCCCGTGCTGACGGGCAAAGCGGACTCGGTTTATCCGCGCCTGGTCGGTTACTTCACCGACACCCAGCGCATGATCCGCAACGATCGTTGGAAGCTCATTTGGTATCCGAAATTGGACCGCTATCAACTCTTCGATCTCATCGCCGACCCCGACGAGTTGAAAGACCTCGCCACCGACCCGCGCCACGCAGAGACGCGCAACGACCTGCGCACGAAACTGGAGGCGTGGTTGAAAGAGAACGGCGACCCGCTCTTGCGCGCAAGCCACTGACCGCATTTGCTGTTCGTTGCAGCATTGAAATGCGCAGCCGGTTTCGGGTAAAAGAACACCATGAAGCTGCAACCCATTCTCACCGGGACGCTGCTGATGCTGGCGGGTCTGGTTCTTCCCTCCTCTGCTGCTGAGCGCAAACCCAACATCATACTGATCATTGCCGACGATCTCGGCTATGGCGACATCGGCTGCTACGGACAGCAGAAGATTCGCACGCCGAATCTTGACCGCATGGCCGCCGAGGGCATGCGGTTTACGCAGGCCTACTCCGGCAACGCCGTCTGCGCGCCGTCGCGTTGCGTGCTCATGACCGGTCTGCATCCCGGCCACGCCTACGTCCGCGACAACAAGAGCGTGCAGCCGGAAGGTCAGGAGCCGATTCCCGCGGAGAGCATCACGATTCCGAAGTTGCTGAAGGCTCAAGGCTACGCGACGGGCGCGTTTGGCAAATGGGGCCTCGGCCCGT
>CAZGGF010000028.1:0-2529 GCA_964524715.1 uncultured Verrucomicrobiota bacterium
GACGGCATCGCCGCAGAAGAAGACATTTCTGCCCTGCCAGGTCACCATGACCGTCAATGCGCCGGTAGAGTGGCCGGGCGTCGGCAGGAACCGGATGCGATGCCGCCCCCAAAACAGATCCCCTCCCTCGGCAAGCCTGCATTGGACGCCGGCCAAACCGCGCGGCAGCACGCTGAAGCTCGCCGGATAACCGCTCGGCCGTGCCGTACGCCGCTTCCAGTAATTTTTGACGCCGGTCGGTGACAAGAAGTTCGCTTCGCCTGCGGGCGCGCACACCTCGGTGACACCCGAGTAGTCCAACAACCCCTCGCACTGGTCGCGGTGATGATGCGTGAGCAAAACGTAGTCGAGCTTCTTGACACCGATGGAATCCAGCGCGCCGGTCCAATTGCTGCTGCCGAAATCAATCGCCACGGCGCGGTCGCGGTCACGCAACAGATAAACGTTGCATGTATCGCGAAGCAGGTAGAGGTCGGGCAGGAATTCCTCGAACTGCGCGTCCGCCGCAACGGTCGAAGCCAGCCATAACGGCGTGATCAGGGCAGCGATGACCGCCGCCAACAGCGTTCTTTTGTTCCATTCCAGGGTTTTCATGGCAATGACACGAAGAGCGACAATTTCAGAAAAGCAAACGTTTCAACAACCATTCCGGCAGTGACCGCAGCACGAAGAAGACCACTCGCAGGTAACCGGGCAGATAGACAACGCTCTTCCTGCGCTGAATCGCCCGGCAAATGCCGGCGGCAATGGTCGCGGGTTCCACCGAAAAACGAGAACGGAGGATGCCGGCCGTCAGAGGAGTTTCAACGCGGCCCGGCTTGATGGTGAGCACGTTGACGCCGCACGGTGACAACGTCTGGCGGAGTCCTTGCAGGTAGGCGGTGAGCGCGGCCTTCGTGCTGCCGTAGGCGTAATTGTCCGACCGTCGCACGTCGCCCGCGACTGACGAGATCACGGCAAGCGTGCCGCTGTGCTGCTGTGCGAACACCCGGCCCAGCAGTTCCGCCAGCTTCGCTGAAGCGACATAGTTGACCTGCGTCATTTCCCGGGACTGCCGCGCGTCGGGATCCGGGTAATAACATCCCCAAGCGATCAGCGCGAGGTCCAGACAGCCAAGAAGCCGGCACGCGGAGTCCACGAGTTGCAGCAACGCGTCCATGTCTTCGGCATCGCCGTACAACTCGTGCATCGGCGCGCATCCCGTCAGACGAAGATGGGAGGCGACAGCGTGCAGGGCTTCACGGTGGCGGCCAACGAGAACCAGCTCCCAGCCTTCGGCGGCGAGGAGACGGGCGGTGTGTTCGGCGATCAACGATGTTGCGCCGAAGATGACGGCTTTGTTGCTCATGGCGTACTGCCTGCAACGCGGCGCCAGAATCCCGACGAAAAGACAGGATCCACATGTCGAGCGAACTCCCGCCATGATGGATAGCCATCCCGGAACATAGCGGCGGGCATTCGCGGGTCTTTGGCCGGATACAACCGGCCCTTGGCAGACCGGACCAAATTGTCGAACTGGTCGAATAGATCCAACGTTGGCTTGCCAAGATTTGGGAAATCAATCGCGGCAGTCAGTCCCGGCGTTGGGAAAGAGAGCAAGCCCGGCGAAGTGGCAGAGCCAAGGGTTTTCAAGACAACCAGATAGGCGTACTGCCGCGCGGCAATGGCTGTCTCCAGGACGCGTTGGAGCAGACCCAGCGCGTGTTCGTGCGGAGCCACGAACTGATACTGGAGGTAACCGCGGCGGCCGTAGAGGCGGCTCCAGTTCTCAATGCTGTCCAGTGGATAGAAGAAGCTTTGAAAATCCTGACGATCTTTCTTCAACTCCGCTGGCTGCCCCAGGAGTTTCAGCCGGTTAAACGTGCGAATGAGCCATGGCTGCAATAACCAACCCGGCGCATTACACGGAACCGCTATCGCTGCGCCGCGCCGGAGCCGAAGACCCTGCGGCCCGCTTGCGGCGAAGTTGCCGCGAATATGGATACCGGGGAACGGCGCGCGCGTCCCGTCGAGCCAGGCGACGGTGAACTCCCATGCGCCATCTTCCCGCGCCACACGCCGCCAGTCCTCCAACGAGTTGAAGCGAACGGACTCCACGTCGAGAAACGCTGAAGGCATACGTTTCAACCGAAACTCGGCCCATGTGATGAGGCCGGTCAATCCCAAGCCGCCAATGGTCGCGCGGAACAAATCACAGTGCTCATCTGGCGAGCATTCGATCCGCTGGCCATCGCTGCGGAGCAGTTCCAAACGTGTGACGTGGCAGCCGAACGAGCCGTTGCGATGATGGTCCTTGCCATGCACATCGTTGGCGACGGCGCCACCGATCGTCACTTGAGATGTTCCTGGTGTTGTCGGCAGAAACCATCCGCGCGGTGTCAGAAACTCCAGCAACTGCCGCAGCGTCACGCCCGCTTCGCAACGCAGGCTGCCGTGCGTCTCATCAAACGCGAGAAGCCGATCCATGGCAGGCGTCTGGAGCAACGTTCCGTCTGGATTCAGGCAAACGTCACTGAGGCTGCGTCCCAA
>CAZGGF010000029.1:0-3631 GCA_964524715.1 uncultured Verrucomicrobiota bacterium
AACACCTGAAGGAGGAAACCAAACGTCATCATGCAGAGATCGCCAATGTTACTCACTTTCCACTGGCGGATGGCACTAAACGAATTCCGGCCGAGGGAGAGCCAGTTAAGATTCGCTCGGAACGAGCTGCGGCGGCGAAATTTGAAGAAATGGCTTGTTGGCTTGAGCTTCAGATTCGCGAGCACGGCGACTGTCGAAACATAGACCCGGCTACATCTGCCTCAAATCCGATGTCGGAAGCATTCCAAGAAGTCAGTCAGAATTTAGGTTCGGGCGAGAGATTTTTCGGGTCTCTGATGAAACATTATGGTGTTGAACGAAACAGATTACCTCCAACTCCTTCTCACGAAGATGTTGGCTATGAGGCGATCTTTGTTGGGCAGTTGAGTGTCATTGCTCGTCATCTAAGCAGAAGCAAAGAGGAGTTGCTTCGTCTTGTGCGCAAGGAGCAGGTGCCTTCTTGGATAATATGGCAGGAATTGGATCGCCGAATCAAGAAGCTGCCGAATGCTGAAATTGGTAACGTCAACGATAAGTTGATCTCGGGATTTGGTCTATATGTAGACGCGTTGAATGTTGACAAGCGCATTGCTGACTCATTGCGGCAGGCAAGCAGTCATAGTGATCTGCTGCTTCAGGTCTACAAGAGAGTGCCAGTGAAGCGAGGGATTAAAGGGCTGTTGGCGATGCTCCGTGAGAACTTCTGCGGAGAGATTAAGGCTGGAAGGATCACATGAAGCACGGACACGAAGAAAATGGCGTTGATTTACCAACCAAATTGACACGCCGGGACGGACTGGCTAGCGGGTTTCCACGCGCAGATCATTGGTGTCAGTCCGCGCCCGTGGCCGAAACTTGCCTCCCCGTTGACGTTCCCGCCGTCCGCCCTTTAGCTTTTGGCCCCCGGCAGTGAGGGGATTTTCGATTAACTTCGTTCGTCTCGTGGACTCGGCTTTAGATTTTGGATTACGGACCACGGACTACGAATTACGAATTACGGATTAACGGACTCTCTCCCCACCTCTGGGCGCTGGCACCAAACCATCACGGCGTCCAGAGCTTGAGATGCCGCGAGAACAGGAGATAATAACGCCATGCGATTACTGTCTGCTGTGATCCTGTCAGTGCTTTTCCTGATGCCGATTTCGGCCATCTGCGCTGAAACGCCGTCCTCAACGCTCGCGAGTCCTGCGCCAGCCAAGCCGAATAAAAAACCGCAGGGGGTACTCAAGGGCGAATGGCTGGACCCAGACCAAAGCGCGCCCAACGGCACGCAATACAAGATGTTTCACAGCGAGGTCATCGGAAGCAACGTCAGCTATCTGGTGTGGCTGCCGCCGGGCTACGAGCGGGGTTCGAAGCGTTACCCGGTGATCTATTGGCTGCACGGACGGAGCAAGAACCAACGCACGGGCGCGCTGATATTCGTCCCTCAGGTCGAGGCTGCCATCAAGGAACGCCTGCTGCCGCCCGTCATCGTCGTCTCGGTCAACGGCGTGGGGCCCAGCTACTACCTCGACGCGCCCAATGGCCGGTTGCCGGTCGAAAGCGTGATCATCAAGGACCTGATCCCGCATGTGGACCGGACGTATCACACCATTGCCAAACGCGAAGGGCGGGTGATTGAAGGGTATTCCATGGGCGGCTTTGGCGCGGCGCGCCTGGGCTTCAAGTTTCCGGAGTTGTTCGGGACGGTCGTTGTGAGTGCCGGGGCGCTGCAAAACTCCAATGTATCCAATGCGGAAGAGCATCCGAAACAGTTGGCCCGCAAGAACGCCGACAAACTGCGCAAGACGCGCATCCACCTCGGGTGCGGTGCGCTGGACGGCCTGCTGCCCGTAAACCTGGAACTGCACAGGTTGCTGCAACAACTCGGCATCGAACACTCGTATCAGGTGGTGCCCGACATGGCTCACGACTCGGCACTCTACTACGAAAAGCTCGGAACGAAGGTCTTCGAGTTCCATCGGAAAAGCCTCGAAGCGATGAACAAGGGCCGGTAGGCGCATCCGGACCGACAGCCAATCTGTCATCCAAAAGTATCCTCTCCGGCAAGATACTTTGCAAAAGCGCCTGGGTTTGGTAGGTTCCCGCAACCATTGAAAGGAACGAAGCTCATGCAAGTATCGAGACGCGGTTGGCTGAAGAATGCAGGTGTGGCTTGTTTTGGCGCGGCGTCAGGCGGACTGGCGGCGTCGTTGTGCGGGGCCTCCACGCCGTCGGGCGCGGGCGCACCGCCGTTGCCATGGCCTTATGTGAAGCTGGACCCTGATGTGGTCGCGGCGACCGCGTACGAGATGCACTACAAGGGCGGTTGTTGCTTCGCAGTCTCCGGCAGCATCATCGGTGAGCTGGCCAAAAAGGTCGGCGCGCCTTTCACGACCTGGCCGACGGCGGTGATGACCTATGGCGGAGCTGGCGTGGCAGGTGTCGGCAGCCTCTGCGGCGCGCTGAACGGCGCGGCAATGGTCACGTTCCTTCTGGCAGGCTCATCCGAGAAGGAGAAACAGGGCAAGGCTTCCGAGATCACGCGGGACATCTTCAACTGGTATGCGCAGACGGCTCTGCCAACCTTCCGCCCCGCGCAGCCGAAATTTGAGACTGTCAAAGTCATCTGCCGCTCGAACCTCTGCCACATCTCGGTCACCAAATGGTGCAAGGCGTCGAAGTGCAAGTTCACCTCGAAGGAGCGGGAAGAGCGGTGCGCGTGCCTCAGCGGGTCCGTGGCGAAGCATACGGTGGAGCTGCTGAACGCCCATCTTGTCGGCGAGTTCAAGCCGGCATACAAGCTCCCGGCCGAGACGCAAAAATGCCGGGATTGCCACGACAAAGGCAGCGCGCGCGAAGACAGCCGCGCCCAGATGGATTGCGGCGTGTGCCACTTCACAAAGACACCGCACCCGCAACTGTAGCCGCGTTTCTTTCCTGCACGACGGAATGTCAGGCACGGGCGGGACTTTCAAATGTCCCGCCCGTTTCGTTTAACCCGGCCAGAACATCCAACCAAGAACAGTCGCAACCATTCACCATGAACAGAAGAACGAAAATCTCAAAAGCGATCCTGGCGGCACTCATCAGCGCGGTCCTGGCATCTTCGGCTGCAACGGCCGGCGATTGGAAATGGAGCCAGTACGGCCTTCCAAAAAGCGACTTGAAGACGTGCATCCCGGACACGCGAGGGGAACAGGACTCGTGGTGGATTCCCTATTTTCAAAGAAAACTGAAACAGCCCAGGAACAACCTGCTCTTCATTGGCGACTCCATCACCGACCTTTGGACCTACCCTGTCACCCATCGATATCCAGGCGGGTTGGACACTTGGAACAGGCGTTACAAGGACATCGCCACAAACTTCGGGATCACAGGAGACAAGACGCAGACCGTGCTCTGGCGACTGACCGAAGGCAAATCCCTCGAAGGCTACGCGCCGAAGTACATCGTCCTCCTGATCGGTATCAACAACCTTCTTCAAAACGACACGCCGGAAGACACGATTGCCGGAATCAGGGCCATCGTCAGCCATCTGAGAAAGGTTCTTCCTGACGCCAAGCTGCTCGTTCTCGGAGTTTTCCCCTGTCAGGAGAAGCCCAACGCCCCAATCAGGAGCAAGGTCAAGGCCGTCAACGACCAG
>CAZGGF010000030.1:0-2745 GCA_964524715.1 uncultured Verrucomicrobiota bacterium
CCTCAAGCTCAACGAGCAGCAGGTCGAGCGTTACGGCCGCGTCTATCGCATCCGCGACAAGGTGATGCAGATCAAGAACAACTACGACAAGGACGTGTTCAACGGCGACCTCGGCCGCATCGCGGCGATCGACCCTGTCGAGCAGACGCTGACGGTCACGATGGACGAACGCGCCGTGACCTACGACTTCACCGACCTCGACGAACTGCTGCCGGCCTACTGCATCAGCATCCACAAGAGCCAGGGCAGCGATTATCCCGCCGTCATCGTCCCCGTGCTGACCCAGCACTACGTCATGCTTCAGCGCAACCTCCTCTACACCGCCATCACGCGAGCGCGCAAACTCGTCGTCCTGATCGGCTCCAAGAAGGCCCTCTCCATCGCCGTCCGCAACAACAACACCGCCGCCCGCTACACGCGCCTGCAGCACCGGTTGCAGGCAAACTGAGTGTGGTTTCTGTTCGGCGTGCCCGGCTCTTATTTTCCGATACGGTTCAGTCTGCCGGCGCAGATGGCTTTGAAGGAGAATGGGAGGCGAGTTCTTCGCAGCGTTTCAACAGGACGGTGGCGACACCGTCAGCGGGCCAGCGTTTCAGAAGATCGCGGTAGAGAGCGGCGGCGCGTGCATAGTCGCCGCGCCGATAGTGGTCAAAGGCTTCTTCTGTCTGGCGCCGCAAATCCGCTTGTTCAGGTGTTTCGGCTTCAGCTTCACTGAGAAGCTCATAGACGGTGACGGTGGCAGTTTTGCCTTTGACACTGGTGCAATCCACGGGGCGCGCGCGAACGGCTGTGCCGGCGGCGATCAGCGTGGTCTCGCTGATAAGGATGCGCGTGCCGTAGTATTTGTTCAACGTCTCCAAGCGGCTGGCGAGGTTCACGGTGTCGCCAATGACCGTGTAGTTCATCCGGTGCTCGCTGCCGATATTGCCCACGACGACAGGACCGGTGTGGAGGCCGATGCGGGTATGAAAAACAGGTTTGCCGTCGGCACGCCATTGTTCATTAAGGCGGTCGAGATGGCGCTGGTTGGTGAGGGCGGCGCGGCAGGCGTCGGCGGCGTGAGCGGGGTTGAGGCGGGGCGCATTCCAGAACGCCATGACAGCATCACCGATGAATTTGTCCACGGTGCCGCCGTACTGGGCAATGCCGTCGCTCATGGCCTGTAGATAGGCGCCGAGATGCTCGACGATTTCTTCAGGACGGAGTTGTTCCGCGACCGGTGTGAAATTGGCGATGTCGGAGAAATAAATCGTGGCGTTGATGCGCTCGCCGCCGAGCATGGCTTCGCGTCCGCTGCGAACGAGGTCGCCCACGAGATCGGCCGGAACATATTTGCGGAACGAGCGGAGATTGGTCTTCATCACCGCCATGGCGTAGCCCAGATCGCGAATCTCGCGAATGCGCGAAAGCGGCGGGTTGGTCGGCGTGAGTTCGAGGCGACCCATGGCACGCGCTTCGTGCTGCAGCTCGACCAGCGGACGGGAGGCGCGGCGCGAGAACCAGACGATGCCAATCACCGACGCGATCAGCACGGTGACGAACGTGGCAATGAACCAAATGGCGTTCTGGTTCACGCGCCCCATGACTTCGTCCTTGTCGAGCACCATGCCGATGAGGAGGTGTTTATGGAGGCCCGCCACAAAATAGCCGCTGATGTAGTTCGTTCCGTGGTCGGAAAATCTCAGCGTTTTTGTGCGCGCCGCCACGGAACCCGGCACAAAATCGGCCAGCGCGGTTGAGTCCGTACGCAGCCTCTCATAGCTGGCGTATGTCGCGAATCTTCCGGGAATCCGCCGCAGGAATGCCTTCAGCGTCTCGTCGTGGATTTCGTTGGCGTCGCGGTACAACATGCCGGTCTTCTCATCAAGCACCATGCTCCTGTTCGGATGCGCGATCACCCGGTGCGAACCGTCGTTTTTTTCCTCGATGATGAATGGATAGCCCGGCACCTGGGGATCAATGGCAGCGAGATAATCGCAAAGCGAAAGCGTGTCGAGATCCACGCCCCAGACACCCTGTAACCGACCGCCATCGTCATAGACCGGCGTGGCATAGGTCACGCCCGTAATCGTACGGTCGGTGGGACGATGCTTCCAGAACTCGTAGGTGGGCGTCCATGCGGTGGAACGCGTGGACTTCGCGGCTTGATAAAATTGTCGCGTCCGCGGGTCGTAGTGGTCCCAGGGAAACTGCGCCACGAACTGCCAGCCCCTGCCGTCCCAGCGGTAACTCCGCTGCTTCCATTGGCCGTCCGAGTCCAGTACGCGTTCCATCAGACCGACCGTCGTGTTGGTCTCGCGCAACAGGGAAAAGAACTCACCCGTCGCCTCAGCCGCGTAGTAGACACTGTCCAGCTCATGATTCACCTCGAACGACGGCGTCAGCAAGGCTGCGATGCGTTTGAAATCGCTGGCGCGCGGCGGCTGGCCGGCCATGGTCTTCAGGTTCAGCCTGTTTTGATCCTGAGCAATATCCACCAACTGTTCCATCTGGGCCGCGACGCGGGCCACCGTCTGCTGGACGACCATTCCGGTCAATTCCCCCACGGAAAGACGCCCCAAATATGCCGTCGTGAAGCTCACTACCGTCATGGAAACCACCAGTGGAGTGAGAATGGCCAACGCCAGCAGGAACCGGAGGTTGTGGATATGCCTGTCGTGTTTCATATTGCCGCCCTCGGGGCGTTGCACCGTCCATTCATTACGCCCTTTGCGGCTCGCGGCGCAATGGTTTTCCAAAATAAGA
>CAZGGF010000031.1:0-2065 GCA_964524715.1 uncultured Verrucomicrobiota bacterium
GGGGGCGCTTGGGGGGCGCGACGGTGCGGGCGCGGCTGAAGTCCGCGCCGGGTGTCTTCGGCATCGAAAACCTGTGCGGTTCCCGTCAGGCAAAACGCGACGGCACGATTTGTTCACACGTCGTCGCGCTGGTTCACGCGTATTTGAACCGCGACAAGCCGCGCCCTGCTGCGCCTGTGGCCAAACGTGTTCCGAACCCTGCGCCCGCATCATCGTCTGTCGTGGCAGGCCCGAAACTCAGCCGCATTTCCCGTGAGGATGCACCGCCTGCGAGCCTCACTTTGGAATTGTCCGTCGCTCTGCCGGTTGATTTGCCAAAGGCATGGCGAAGCGGCGTCATCATGGTGTTTTTGAAAGGGAGCATCAACGGCGGGCCGTTCAAGCCCCTGGATGTGGTGCCGCACCAGCCGGCTGCACCCCACATTGTCAGCGACGCAGACGAAAAACTCATCGCGGTGGTGGAGAAAATCAGCGGTGGTTCGGCCGGGATGTGGCAGCTTGGGGCGCAGGATTACGATGAATTCTTTGTCGCGCTCTCGGGACATCCACGCGTCACACGCGGCACGCAAAGCAAGCTGGATGTGCGGGGCGGTGAGGCCCAGCCGAAACTGCTTCTCGATTTGCAGCCTTCGGGCGAATTGAAGCTGCGGCTCGCAGAGGTGACGACGCGGACTGGCGAGACGCTGAATTCGTGGGTGTTTGACGGTGTTGTGCTGGAGAGGGCGAACCCGTTGCCGCCGGCATATCAATCGCTCGCCAACGGCGAGGTGACACTGTCACGCGAACAGTTCGCGCGGTTTTACGAGCGCGAATTGCCGGCACTGGAAAAGCACGTCGAGTTGGTGCTGAACGACGCCTTCGCACGCCTCCAGTTCGCTCCGCGCCCGCCACGCATCCGGGCGACGTTGGAGGGCGCGCTGATGGGGTTGACGGTGCAGCTCGAAGCGGTCTACGACGACCAGGTTTTCCCGCTTCGCGGCCAGCCGGGGGCGGGTCCCGAACCCAAACGTGAGTGGTTTCCCGACACGTCGCATCCGTTGCGCTATTGGATGCGTGACATCGCGGCGGAGCAGCGCGCGCAAAAACAAGTGCTCGCGGCGGGATTCCAGCCGAGCGAACGATGGCCGGAGCTTTACGCGCTCGCTGGCGAGAACCGCGTTGGCCATTTTCTCGCCAACGAACTGCGCTCCTGGCGGACTCGATGGGACGTGGTCTTTGGCGAGCGAATGACGTCGTTTTTCAAACGGTGCGACGTCATCGAGCCGGAGGTGGCGGTGACGTCATCAGGCGAGGACTGGCTTGCGGTGGACGTGCAGTTCAAACAAGCGGGCGGTGCGCCCGCGTTGTCGCTCGCTGACGTGCAGAGGATGATGCAGCGCGGCGTATCGCATGAGCGGAAGGAGGACGGCCGTATCACGCTTGTGCCGACGGCGGCCGTGGAGGAGTTGCAGGAAGTCATTTACGATTGTCAGGCCGTCCAGATGGGCGAAGGGTTGAAAGTGGGCCGTCGCTTCGGTGTTTATCTCGACGAGGCGCTGAGTGACGGGCCGTGGAAGATCTCGCCGCGCTCGAACTGGCAGCCGCCCACGCGCTTTCAGGCGATGCGTGAGCTGGCCATGCCGGATCGGTTTCATCAGTTGCTCCGGCCTTATCAAATGACCGGCGTGAACTGGCTGCACTTCCTTGGCGAGAACGGACTGGCTGGCATTCTTGCCGACGAGATGGGCCTTGGCAAAACGTTGCAGGCGCTCGTCTATCTGTTGCTGCGAAAATCGACGGATGCGAAATGCAAACCATCGTTGGTTATTTGCCCGACGAGTGTGGTCACGAACTGGCAGGCGGAGGCGGCCCGGTTCACCCCCGAGTTGCGGACTCTTGTGTTGCATGGACCCAAGCGGCACGCATCGTTCGGCGCGATCGACAAACACGATCTGGTTATCACCAGCTACGCGCTGTTGCGGCGCGATGTGGAGCAATATGCGGCGTTGGAGTTCGATACGGTCCTCCTCGACGAGGCGCAGCACATCAAGAACCGTTTCAGCCAGAACGCACAGGCGGTGAAGTC
>CAZGGF010000032.1:0-3578 GCA_964524715.1 uncultured Verrucomicrobiota bacterium
CAAAGCGCCCAGCGAGGGGTCCGGTTGGTGGATGTCCTTGATCTGCTTGCCCGGCCATTTCTTGTCGGCGCTGAAATACGGCGCCACGTAATCGAGCGCAGCGCGAATACTGCGGCCGTCGGTCGTGCGATATGCGAAGAGATCAACACCCGCCTTGCGACCGAATTCGGCAAGCGTGAAAAACGCATCGAGACAAAAAATCGTGTAGCCATACGATTTCGTGCGCTGGAGTTCCTGTGGCTGGCGTCCGTCGGGTTCGATTTGTTTCCCGATGCGCTCGCGCCCCAATTCTGCGGATTTGCGGGCGCAGTCAGTGTCGCCAACGAACAGCGCATACGCAGTGGTCTGGGCAAGATACCAAACGCCGTGATTGTTGGGGGCTTTCCCTTCGGCGAGACCGTTCTTGCTGGTGAGAAGCCATTGCAGGTAGGCGCGGAACCAGTCTTGCATCGCACGTTTGAGTTCCGGTGTCCACGACGGCGCGCCGTCGAGGAATGTGACAGCTTCGGCAACGTGAATCAGGCGGACCGTATCAATGATGCCGGCGCCGCGGCCCGTGTTACGGCCGGGGATGCCTTGGGCATAATTGAGGTTCGGGTTCATTTTCGTCGCGGCATCGAGGAACCAGACTTTCAGAATCGTCGCGGCTTTTTCCGCATACGCCGGCTTCTTGCTGAAGCGATACGCGAGCCCGAGCGCTTCGACGTGTGAACACATCCGTCCAAACGCTTCCGTGTCGGTTCCGCCGCGGTTGGGATTCACCTCCCCATCGCGCCGTATCCACGGCAGCCCGTCGGGCTTGGCCGGGTCCGGCCACCAATACGGCGCGAGACTGAGATAATCGTGTTTGTCGCTGCTCGGTGGAAGCTGCGCTTTCTCCATGACGGAACCCGGCGCGGCTTTGAGCGCCTTGTCGGCCTCACGATACAGACGCGCGAGGGCCGATGAATCAGTTTTTTCCGCGCTGAGGACGACTGCCGGGAGGACAATGAACAAAACGCTGGTGACAATCTTGTTTTTCATAGGATGCAAGTAAAACACATGATTCCGACCTGTCTCAGCAGTTGATACCACATCCCACACCGATGCTTCCATGTTTTCCGGAATGCGGTATCGCTCGCAGGGAAAATTTTCCGTTCCTAAAACATCTTTTGCTTCGCGGCGCGGCGGTGGCGTGATATACACGCCGCCTTTTTCACGGAGAGAATAATTTATGTCATTTGAAAGCGGTCAGATCGGGTTTCGGATGTGTTATGCGCTGAAGGAATTGCCAACCGACGCGGTGCAACGGTTCGCGAGCAAGGCTTCGCCGCCGTTGAAATCGCTCGGCGAGGAGCCGTCCATCGGCTGGGTCGGCGGACGGCATCTTTTCGACCTGCCCATCAGTGACGAGAACGCACGCCTCGGCGGCTATCTGCGGCTGAGCCTGCTGAAAGCCGAGCGCAAGGTGCCCAGTTCCCTGTTGCGCGCCGAGTCCTTCATGGAGGAATTGGCCCGGATGAAGGCCGATAACAAGCCGTTTCTGGACCGCAAGGCCAAGAGTGAAGTCCGCAAGCAGGTCATGTCGCGGCTGCTGCCACAGATGCCGCCGACGCTGCGCGCCATTCCCTTCGTGCATGATGAACGCGGCGGCGTGGTGTATGTCGGCGCGGTGTCCGAACAGCAGATGGACGCGTTCCGGGTCAACTTCCTCGCCGCCACGGGTATTGATCTCGTTCCCGTGAACGTCGAGACCGCCGTGGCGCAGCGGCGCGGCCAGAAGGCCAAACAGTGGGCGCCCGCCAGCTTCTCGCCGAAAGCAGCCGACCACGAGATGGAGAACCGGCCGGGCCAGGATTTCCTGACGTGGCTTTGGTTCGCCTCGGAGGACCGCGCCGGTCTCTTCGAGAGCCGTGAACGCGGCCAGATCGCCGTGGCGCTCGAGGGGCCGTTGCTGCTGGAGCGTCCCGGCGATGGCGCGCACGTCATCGCTATTCGCGAAGGCGTGCCGACCGCAAGTCCAGAGGCGCAAACTGCGTTGATGACCGGCAAGAAGTTGCGCCGCGCAAAGCTGACGCTCGCCTGCCAGGATGAGACGTGGATGACGTCCTTCGACGCGGACTCCTTCGCGTTCCGCGTGAAGCTGCCCGACCCCAAGGAAGTCCTGGACCCGGCGTCCCGGTTCCAGGAACGCATCCAGAAGCTCGGTGAGTTTCGCGATCTGTTCTTCGAGTTGCTTGACCAGTTCCTCGACGACCGCTGCGACGAGAAGAACTGGGCGAAGGCGCAGAAGAAGATTCACCAGTGGGCAGCGACAAGGGACGCGAAGAAATAGGCCAAAGCTGCGGGTCAGGCGCAGAGACGAAAACCCGATCACTGGGCCGTCTCGCACTCTGCGATCTTCTCGCCGTAGAACTCGTCCGTGATAAGGCCATCTTCGAAGAGTTGCTGGAGTTGCCGCACCCGTCCCGCTACCTGCCTCTTCGTAAATATGCGCCCCTTGGCCTGCATCTCGGCGGCCCTGATTTTCGCGCGCATCAGCATGTCGGGCGAAATCTCCCGCGGTACGCGCGCGGGTGGTGGTTCGTAAGAACCATCATACACAAGGACCTTCAGATCCTGGGCAGGCACAAGATGCCGCCATAGGAACGCCTGCATACGGTCTTCAGCGGGAACGGCTGCGTGGGTGATTTCCTTGTCGCCGATCATTGCGCTGCCAACGACAGTGATGTCCATGGGACCTTTGGTGATGAGGTCCGCCTTAAAGCTGATTCGAGTGACGTTCTGAGTGCCCAACAAGGTGGCGGGATAGGAGGTGAATCCGATGGGTGGGTCCTTCAGGGTGATCTTGATGGGGCCATCGAAGCCGTCTTTGCGTGTGGCATAGACACTGAAAGTGGCACTGCTTTTTTGCCGGACGCTGGTGCTGCTGGCGACGACGCGCAGCGCAAAATCATGCTGCGGCGCGCTGATGCGCAAGCGGTAGCCATATTCCCTGCCGCCCATGCGCCCGGTATCGCCAATGTGGACGTAATAGGTGCCGTCGGCCGGCAGTCTGGCCATGAAATAGGAATCCGCATGGTGCGTATTGATGCCCGCGCCGAGGTCTTCGCGATCGTCGCTGAGCGCCAACAGTCGGCCGCGCGCGTCAGTCAGTTTGATCACGGAGTCCACCGGGGAATCGAGCCGCCGCGCGAAAACTTCCGCGACGACCGAGTCGCCGGCCAGACCACTGAATTGGAACACGTCCCAATCGTCCACCTTGTCGATATGCCCATTGACGATGATGGGCAGTTTCACCTTCTGTGCGCGCGCCGCGGTGTCATTGGGCTCCTTATCAGAGACTTCCGGCAGCGTATCCAAGACAAACGGTACGGGGTTGGAGAGGAATCCGTCTTTGTTCGCAACGACCTGGTGAATGCCCGCCTCGGCGTCCTTCGCAGGCAACGTCAGTTGGGCGCCGCCCAGATGCAGACCTTTCATTTTGACCGACACCCGCCCGCCCCCCCCCCCCCCCCACGCGAAAAAGCCCGCGATGCACGGCGTCCCGCCCATGGTGGTTCGACAGACAAAAACCTCCCCGCCCCCACAGACGGCCC
>CAZGGF010000033.1:0-7153 GCA_964524715.1 uncultured Verrucomicrobiota bacterium
CGCGCCGTTGAGAACACCGTTGGAAAGTATCAGCGACCCGGCGTTGACCGTGACACCGTTGGCATTGCCCTTGATCACCAGCGTGCCGGTGCCATCCTGGGTGATGCGGCCGGTGCCGTAGACGCCATTGGTCAGATAATAGGTGTCGCTGCGGTTGATGGAGAGGATGCCGTTGTTGGTGGTGGTGGCGTAACCAGCGCCCAGAATGCCGCCCTGGCCAAGTGAACCCGAAGTGCCACCCGTGCCGATCTGCAGGGTGTTGTTGGAATTGATGAAGGTGTAGCCAGTGTAGGTGTTGTCCCGTGTCAGCACCACCGTGCCAGTCTGCCCACTCTGACCAATGAGCAGGTTGGTATTGAAGCCTACCTGATTGGCCACGCCGCCGATGACCTGATCGTAGATCAACGTGCCGCCGCCACCACCCAGATTGTACGTGTTGGTGGCCGGCGTGTAGGTGCCGGTGTAGGTGACAGTCGAACCGGCTGCCGCACCGAGGCCCATCGCAAGGCCAAAGGCCCGCATATCCAGATTCTCGGTGGCATTGTTTTCCGTGAGTGCCAGGATGCCAGCCGAGCCCGTCGCCAAACGCGGTAACAGGTTGGCGGCCAAGTCTGCCTGGTTCATGGCCACCGCACCGCCGTAATTGACCGTGATAGCCCGTGCGGTGGTGGGCAGGGAATTGGTGTATTCGGCGTAGAGCAACCCGCCATTGATAACCGTGGTCCCGGTGTAGGTATTGATGCCCGAGAGTTTCTGAACTCCTGTGCCAACCTTGATGAGGCTGCCGGAGTTGGTGAGATTACCGCTGTAGATCGCGTCGGTATTGTTGGAGCCGACGACCAAGGTGACTGCCGAGCCCCCGTAGTTGGTCAGACCGATGGTGCCGCTGCCGGCCAATCCACCGAGGGTGGCGGATGTGATGGTAACGAAGCGCAGGCCGCCATTGACCATGTTGCTGACGGTGCTGCACACCAATGCGTTTACGTTGGAGAGCAGGATGGCGCCGTCGTTAATGACCGTGAGACCGGTGTGTATTCCGGTACCGCCCAAGGTGAGAGTGCCAGTGCCACCTTTGACCAATGACAACGCACCACCCATATTGCCGCCGAAGTAGGTGTCCACGGTCTGCGCCACTGTCAGCGTAGACATGCTTGAAGAACTGTTGGTCAGGGTCGCGGCACCGAAAACGTTGGTCACTCCGCTGAAGAACCGATTGACTGTCTGGCTGAAACCGGCCATGTCGAGCGTACCCCTCTCTCCACCTCCGTTGTCACCAAAGTCGAGAACAACGGTAGACAAAAACGCATTATCAACACCCAAACGAGCATAGCCGCCCCACGCCATGTTCAGCGTGGCGAAGTTATTGTTGGTGACGCTGAAAATCACCGGCGAGCCATCCTGCACCGTCAAGGTGCCGCCAACATTGACCACCGGATTGTTCGTGATGATGATGATGCCGCCGTTGCCCCGCAGGAGAGTCGTGTTGGTCAAGCCGCCGGAGAGGATCAACATGCCGGAACCTGAAGCAATGCTTCCCGAACCCGTAATGAGCCCCGTCACAGTGTTCGTGCCAAAGCTGCGCAACGCTCCGGAATAGAGTGGGAAGCCGTCACCCGCGAGTGTCAGGTTTTCGGCAATAGTAATGTTATTGGTAAGGCGCAACTGGGTGAGGTTCGAAACGATCGTGCCACCGCTGGTGTTGCCGAGGGCAAGGTTGTGGGATATCTGCAAAACTGCGCCGGACGACCCCAGGACTGTCATGCCAGAGTAGGTGTTGGCATTGGTAATCAGGACCACGCCGCCCATGTTCTGGTTGGTAACACCGTTGATACCGTTAATATAAAGGACGGACGAGGTGGCACCGAAATCGGTGTCGGAAATAATATTGGTGAAAGTGAAGACGCTGTTGGTATAGGCAGCCAGCCGATAGTAGTTGACCCCTGAATTCTGATAAGGCGTATAGGTGCCGCCGTAGGTCATGGTGGCGCCACCGGCAAGGTAAAGGTTCGTGTAACCGCCCGTATTGAAATCTATGTTCTCGTTAACGTCGGGCCCCATCAACACGAGGGAGCCTATGGAACCCTGGCTGATATAAGGCAACAGGGTTGTGGAAGCCGAACCGCTGCCCACCCCCACACCAGCCGTGGTGGAGCCGAGGACGATCAAGCCCGCGGTCGGGATGGCGTCGGCAGTTGTGAAAAACACCATGCCGTCCCTGATGGAGGTGCCACCGGTGTAGGTATTCGTGCCACTGAGGGTCAGTTGATAGTAGCCCAGCTTTATCAAGTCGCCTGCGCCGGAGATGTTGCCGCCGATGGTGAGCGCACCACCGAGCGACTCGAACCGGTTGGATACACCGTTCAGTGTCACGGAACTGTTCCAAGTCGAACCATAGCCCGGCAAGCCGCCACCCTGTTGCTGCACACGGCCGCCGTTGAGGGTGATGGCATTGGTGAAGGTGAGGTTGCCGTAGGTCCGCAGGACGCCGTTGGTCTGGACGATGAACACCGTGCTACCCGCACCAGCAAGATGTGCACTGCTCTGGAAACCGAGAGCGCCGTTGGTGATGACAACCGTCGGGGTGTTGGTCAGGTAAGCGCTCCCCGCGAAGAATGTATCGTTGGTGCCAACCTTATAGAGCGTGAAACCGCCGCCGTTGAAAATACCCGTGATGTCCATGCGGCCAGTGCCACCGCCGATGGCCGCGTCGCCTGTCATAGTGACATTGGCCAAACCGACGTTGTTCAGATAGGCGCCAGTATTGTAAACCGCGCCGGAGTCCGAACCATAGCCACCCGAGCCGAAGCCCGCGATGTAAAGAGTCTTGGTGCTGTAGTTCGAAGAAATCATGTTGCCGTTGAGGTCCAGCGAGCCGCCCGCGTTGACCGTCGCCAACGTCGCGCCGCCGGGCAACCCCAGCGCATTGGTCGCTCCAAGGCGGACGATGCCGCCGCTGATGATCGTGCCGCCAGTGTACGTGTTGTTGGTGCCGAGCAACAACACGAACGCACCAGTCATGGTCAGCGAGCCGGAGCCACTCACCACACCGCGCAGGGCCAGCGAACCCGCGGAGTTACCCGAGCCGCCGGCGGTCAGGTTGTTGCTGAGGATCATGCCGCTGTAGATTATGTTGGCTTGGCTGTTGTTCTGATTGATCTGCGGCAGAGCGCTCGAACTGTCGGAGACAAAGACGAAGTTGGTGTTGCCCCCGTTGGTGACGCTGACGGCTGCGGAGCCGCTGAAAATCATTTGGTTGAGCACGAACGCGTTGCCCAAGCCACGGTTGTTAATGCTCACGTCCGCGGCGGTGTTGCTGAAGATGATGATGTAGTTGTTGCTGCCACCGACGACCGGCATGTTACCACCGAGCCAGCTGCCCGCAGTGGACCATGTGCCTGCGGTTTGGTTGGTGAAAAGGTTTGTGGCTTGCGCATGAACGTGCGTGGTCAAAGCAAAACAGAACAACGTCGTCATCAGGGCACACTTCGCCCATGCGCATGTCCAACCGTCGGTGCTTCGGCGCGCGAAAACTTGCGGCTTGGTTCCGTGGCTTAATCCGTTCGTGACAACTACTGTGTCTGTCTTCATGACATGGCTCAGTCGAACCGCGAAAAATCTCCAGCGTTCAATGCCAACAGTTCACCACCACTGCCAGGCATCACACACAACGACCGTTGCAACTTTTGAAACAGGGAAATGAAAAACGCGCGTGCACACACCACGACCCTCGTGTCCACAAACACGCAACTTCGCCATGAAGATACACTACACCTCAAGCGTGACTGCACTCGACGTCCTAAGGTCGTTTGCACACTTCAGCAATTATCTGCAGAAAAAATTAAACGCGCGTCCTGTTTCCTCGGTCTAACCTACCAACTCAACAACTGGCCAAATATAGCCAGAGGTTCTGAACCCTGTCCACACAAAATGTGGGTCTCTTTGGCTCACCAAGGGGGCTACATATGGTGGCATCTAGTCACACCTCCCCCGGTCCATTGGGTTTGACCGCCCCTGTTCTGGCTGCGACTGGTTACCGATTCCCCAACCGTTCATTCCACCCAACCGCCTGGCAGGTAGAAGCGACCGTTTTCCAGCCGGAATCTCCCCGTAGTCACCCCAATTCCCCCCAAAGGTCCGCGAGACTCGGCAAATAACGATAGCAGTCTACGCATGGACCACGACACCTCATATTTCACGAGTTTGGCCTGTTCGATCTTCGCCAACGACTTGGCCTTCGCTACTGCATCCTCGAAATAGCCCAGCTGGTCCACAAACTTGTGCTCCAACGCCTCCGGGCCACTGAGCACACGCCCGTCTGCAAGCCCGGCCTTCAACGCCGCCGCTTTCATGTGCCTGCCTGCCGCAACCACTTCAATGAAACGTTCGTAGTCACTCATCACCAGACGGTTCGCGATCTCCTTCTCCTCCGCGGTGATTTCACTCTCCAGCTTCTCCGGACTGAGCATGTCTTTCATTTTCCCGCTTTTGTAAATGACCGGCTTCACGCCGACCTTGTCCATCAACCCGCGATAATTCCATAAACGAAAAATCACGCCGATACTTCCCGTGAGCGTCGTCCGATGCGCCACGATCCAATCCGCAGCAGTCGCCACGTAGTAACCGCCGCTGGCCGCCAAGGGGCCCAAACTCGCAACGACCGGCACGTCACTTTTCTTTTTCGCGGTCATGATCGCGTGATGAATCACGTCTGACGCTGTCACCTCGCCGCCAGGCGAATCGATTGCGAGAATAATGGCCTTCACTGCATCATCGCGCGTCGCCTTCTCCAGCCGCTCCTTGATGTCACCCACCATGCCCTCCTCGGTGGAACTACCTGGTGCAGAGAAGCTGATGATGTCCTGAATATAGATCACTGCGATTTTCGCATCCACTTCCGCGTCACCGCCGATGCGGGTCTCTCGGAGCGCTGTCGTCGAGTTCTCGTTCCCGATCAACGGCGACATCACAATCCATGAACCGAGCAACGCGTTGCCCAACAGGCTCACAACAAACAGTGCCAAGGCCACGATGGCCAGTGCGATCCATCCTCGTGGGCGGCGCGTTGCGCCCGTTGAAGTGTCGGGATCTAATGGGAGAACTGGAGGAGTCTGGTTCATGATTGTAAGGCTATTTAATTCACGACGCCGTTCCGCCGATATGCATGAGACCGCTGCCTGCACTATTGTCGTCGGAGGTGGCGTCTTATACGCGGTCGCCCCGACGCAGGCAACTCGTTTTCCCTTGTCGTGTATCCGGGGCTCCTCCTACAATCACATCGCAAGCCAAAGTTGGAATTCGTTGCATGAGTTTGGAAAGCTTTTTCCACGAGGTCGCGATACGGCAGGCAAGTGCCGATCGTGACAATCTCAAGTCGTCGCCACTTGGCGACTGGAAAAAAGGCCTGTCGATTCTCCCTCCGGCAGTGAAATGGATCGGCGCAATCATTGTTCTCACTGTCGTTGCAGCGGCCAGTTGGGCAGCGCGTGTTCCAATCAGCCAGTACCTGGCCAGCAGTCCATCTCATCCGTTTGGAGCCGCAGAGGTTCTCGCGACTGTGACGCATCATACGTCTCCAGCCACGCGTGCACGCCACTTGGTGCTGGCCTGCGCCTACGAGAATGACGCGGCTGCCTGCGAGGAGGCATTCCGCCAAGCACTGACCATCGTGCGTCCCGAAGAAGTCATATCGTGGCTCAAGGAGAAGGAAGTCCGGACATTGAGGGTCAATGCTTATTTTGAACAGTTCGCAAGCAGTTTGGAAAACTACGCTGATCGCGTACGCGCCTCGTGGCAAGGCGGCGGCACGTCAACCAAACTGAACCTCTGGATGCCCGCTGAAACGCCGCTGGATCTTTCCGCTGCCCGACAGGCAGATTCCCTGCGCCCGACTCAACAGCCTGCCGTGACGCTCCCCCGCGGAAGATCGTCCGCCGAGCTCGCATCCCCGAGGCCAAAGTGAGCGTTGGCTACAGTCCCTTCCATAGGCGCGTCGCCACGCTTGATTTTGAAAGCAATTCACTGTTAGAAGCGAAGCAGCAACATGACTCCAGAACTCGCTGAAGCGAAGGCGGCCATTGAATCAAAATCGAACGGGCGCAAGCCGACCATCGGCATCGTGCTCGGCTCCGGCCTTGGTTCGTTTGGTGACCGGCTTGAAGACGCCGTGAAGATTCCTTACGCCGGCATTCCCGGCTTCTGGCCAACGTCGGCATCAGGCCACACGGGACAGTTGTTGATCGGGTCGTTTCGCGGCAAAACGCTTGCACTCCTCCAAGGCCGATCACACATCTACGAAGGTCGGACGGCTGCCGAAGCGGCATTCCCGATCCGCGTGCTCGGCGCCATCGGTGTGAAGATACTTATGACCACCTGTGCCGCCGGCGGCATCAACAGCCAGCTCCGCGTCGGCTCGCTGATGGCTATCGAGGACCACATTAATTTCACTGGAGCAAACCCACTGATTGGCTGCGGACTATCGGAAGCCGGCAACGTGAAGTTCCTGGACATGACCCAAGCCTACTCGTCGCGACTGCTGGAGAAACTGACAGTCGCTTCGGAGAAGATCAAACTCGGCCTGCGCCGCGGCGTGTACATGGCCGTCACGGGACCGAACTACGAAACGCCAAGTGAAACGAAAGCGCTGGCGTGGCTCGGCGCCGACGCCGTCGGCATGAGCGTTGTGCACGAAGTGTTGATGGCGAGATATCTCGGCATGGAGGTCGCCGGACTGTCGGTGATCAGCAACCTTGCCGCTGGCATCGGCGGACGGCGGTTGTCGCACGACGAAGTCCTGGAAACGACGCGAAAGGTCTCAGGACATTTCAATGAACTGTTGGAAGAGTTCATTGCCAGCTTGTAACCGCCACGCGTCCCGACTGCGCGGCGACATATATATATTATGGAGTCCCCCGACACTCGCCGATTGGTGGCGGCAGCCCGCGCAGCGCGACGCAATGCCTGCGCACCTTACTCCAAGTTCCGAGTGGGCGCAGCCTTGCTGGCAACCAGTGGCAAGATCTATCGCGGATGCAACATTGAGAACGCCAGTTACGGCCTGACCATCTGCGCCGAACGAGTCGCCTTTTTCAATCCAGTTTCGGCAGGCGAACGCCGTTTTGTTGCCATCGCCATCGTCAGCTCTGGCGCAGCCACA